>NZ_CP060388.1:1208750-1510937 GCF_014280435.1 Sphingobium sp. KCTC 72723
GCGCCGCTCGGCTTTGCATTGGTGCGGTCGGTGCTGGACGAATGCGAATTACTGTTGCTTGCCGTCGATCCGGCCTGGCGCAAGCGCGGCATTGGCGATGCGCTGTTACGCGACAGTCTTTTGACTGCCCGCCGTAGAGGCATCACGTCGATGAACCTTGAAGTGCGGGCCGCGAACAATGCCGTGCATCTTTATGAGAAAGCAGGCTTTGAATATGTACATCGCCGCCCCGGTTACTATCGCGGACATGATGGACAACTTCACGATGCTCTTAGCTTTCGCATCGACATGCTCGCCTGATGCAATAGGGTCTTGCGAAAAATACCTGTGGGGTCTAGCGCTTTCCGTACCGCTCCTGAAATGAATTTCCTTGGGCGGGTCGCACCAAATACAGCCTTCGCAGGAAACGAAAAAATGGAAAACGAATCCGCCCAGAGCGAAATGCTCATTACTTTGACATCCGACATTGTCGCTGCGCATGTCTCTAACAACAGTGTTGCCGTCTCTGACGTTGCGACATTGATTCAGAATGTTCATGCCGCGCTGTCGGGTTTGAGCGAACCGGCCCCTTTGCCCGAAGTAAAGCTGGAGCCTGCGGTTTCGGTTCGGTCCTCGATCAAGCCGGATTTCATCATCTGCCTGGAAGATGGCAAGAAGCTCAAGATGCTCAAGCGCCACCTGATGACTCATTATCAGATGACCCCCGACGATTATCGCGCAAAGTGGAGCCTGCCCGCCGATTATCCGATGGTCGCCCCCAACTATGCCGAACAGCGCCGCACGCTCGCCAAGAAAATTGGCCTTGGCACCAAGCGTCGCCGGGTGCCGCGCGCGAAATAAGCGGTCACGCTGCCTTAAAAAGCCTGATGGAAGGGGCGCATCGCCGATGCGCCCCTTTCCTGTATCTGGAAAAGTCGCTAGGCTTGGGCGAATTTTCCGAAATGCTATTTTAAGCGAGCCTGCATGAACCGCAAAATCGACGTCGAAGCGCTGTGCCATGAAAAAGGCCTGCGCATCACCGAGCAACGCCGCGTGATCGCTCAGGTGCTGAGCGATGCGACTGACCATCCCGATGTCGAGGAATTGCACAAGCGCGCAGCCGCGATTGATCCGGGTATCTCGATTGCCACCGTCTATCGCACCGTGCGCCTGTTCGAGGAAGCCGGCATATTGGAACGGCATGATTTCGGCGATGGTCGCGCCCGTTACGAAGCGGCACCGGAATCGCATCACGATCATCTGATCGACGTCGAAACCGGCAATGTCATCGAATTTGTCGACCCTGAACTGGAACAGTTGCAAAAGATCATTGCCGAGAAACTGGGCTTCCGCCTGGTCGATCATCGCATGGAACTTTATGGCGTCGCTCTCGACCGGAAAAACTGATCGAATAGCGATGTTTCGCCGCGCGACGCGCATCGCAGCTCTTGTCGCCAGCCTGCTGGCCTGCCTGATCCCGCATCTGCTTTGGCGCGCGCTCGGTCGCCGTTCACCCTGGCCGCGCCGCTTTCTGGCGATGGCCGGGCGATCGGTCGGGGTGCGCGTGCATATGTCGGGACGGCCCCATGACGGCGACATGTTCCTGCTCGCCAACCATGTCAGCTGGATCGACATATTGGCGCTGGGCGGGGCGACCGGCGCGGCTTTTGTCGCACATGACGGTATAGCGCGCTGGCCAGTGGTCGGCTGGCTGGCGGCGCAGAACAACACATTGTTCGTCGCCCGCGAAAGGCGGGCCATGTTGTCAGGCCAGATCGACGCCCTGCGCGACGCGATGCTGGGGCATCAGCCTGTTGCCCTGTTCCCTGAAGGCACGACCAGCGACGGCAGCGGCCTGCTGCCGTTCAAGCCATCGCTGCTCGCCGTGCTGTTGCCGCCACCGCGCGCCGTGCTGATCCAGCCAGTGCATATCGACTATGGTGCGGCCACTCATGCCATTGCCTGGCATGGCGAAGAACCGGCCGGGACCAACGCCTGGCGCATTTTGGCGCGCAAGGGGCCGATCGACGTGACACTGCGCTTTCTGGAACCGTTCGATCCGGCCGTCTGCGCCGATCGCAAGGCGATCGCAGCGACCGCGCGGGAAAGGATCGCCGCGAGTATCGCCCGGCAGCAGCAGCAGCGCCCTTCCACTCCTGCGCCGCGCCCTGTATAGCTGGACGGCATGAATCGTAACGACGCCCCCAACAGCCCCGTGACCATCAAGGCTCCGGCCACTTTCCACGTCAAATCCTTCGGTTGCCAGATGAACGTCTATGATGGCGAACGCATGGCCGAAATGCTGGGGACGCAGGGTATGACCGCCGCTGCCGATGGCGCGCAGGCGGATCTGGTGATCCTCAACACCTGCCACATCCGTGAAAAGGCAGTGGATAAGGTCTATTCCGACATCGGCCGCATGACGCGCGAAGACGGCACCCGCCCGATGATCGCCGTCGCCGGCTGCGTCGCGCAGGCGGAGGGCAGCGAAATCAGTCGCCGTGCCAAGACCGTGGACATCGTCGTCGGTCCGCAGGCCTATCATCGCTTGCCCGACCTGATCGAAAAAGCGCGGCGGGGCGAAGCGGCCGTCGATACCGACATGCCTGCCGCCTCCAAATTCGCTGCTTTACCCGGACGCACGAAACAGGCGCGGCCCACCGCATTCCTGACCATCATGGAAGGGTGCGACAAATTCTGCACCTATTGCGTGGTCCCCTATACACGCGGCGCGGAAATCAGCCGGTCGTGGAACGCGATACTGGATGAGGCCAAGGCGCTGGTCGATGGCGGGGTGAAGGAAATCACGCTGCTGGGCCAGAACGTCAACGCCTGGACCGGCGAGGACGACAAGGGCCAGATGCAGGGCATGGACGGGCTGGTTCGCGCCCTTGCAAAGATCGACGCCCTAAGGCGCATCCGCTACACCACCAGCCATCCCAACGACATGAGCGACGGCCTGATCGCGGCGCATGGCGAAATAGACAAGCTGATGCCCTTCCTGCATCTGCCGGTGCAATCGGGTAATGACCGCATCCTTAAAGCGATGAACCGCAGCCATAGCGTCGATAGCTATCTGCGCCTGATCGAGCGTGTTCGTGCCGTCCGGCCAGATATTGCGGTGTCGGGCGACTTCATCGTCGGCTTCCCCGGCGAAACGGAAGAAGAATTCGCAGATACTCTCAAGATCGTCGACAAAGTGCGCTATGCACAATGCTATTCGTTCAAATATAGCCCCCGCCCCGGTACGCCCGCCGCCGACATGGATGGTCAGGTGCCTGCTGCCATGATGGACGATCGCCTCGCCCGGCTACAGGCGGCGATCAATCGCCATCAGGTGGATTTCAACACCGCCACTGTCGGTCGCCGCACCGATATCTTGCTTGAGCGCAAAGGCCGCTATCCTGGCCAGTTGATCGGCAAGACGCCATGGTTACAGTCTGTCCATGTCGATGTCGCCAGTGACGGACAATCTGTCGGCATCGGTGACATGATCGATGTCGATATCATCAGCGCCGGACCCAATAGTCTGGCCGGCGCATATAGCAGGAGGAAAGCCGCTTGAACCAAAGCCTCGTCATTCCCGCATATGTGGGAAGCCATCTCCCCGACCCACGGCTTTGGCCGGTTCTTACGAGATGTCCGACGAGCAATGGAGGCTTTTGAATGGGCAAGAAACCGCACCCGCCCCGCACCGACATCGCCCAACGCGCCCGGCTGGAAGTCACCTTTGAAAAGCCGCATCTGCTGGGTGCGCTGTTCGGGCAATATGACCAGAATCTGGTGGCGATCGAAAACCGGCTGGGCGTCTATATCGCCGCGCGCGGCAACAAGTTGCAGATAGAGGGCGAGGCGGAAGCCGCCGCCCGCGCTCGCGACGTGATGACTGGCCTGTATAACCGCATCGTCGCCGGACAGGAAATCGACGCAGGCGCCGTGGAGGCTGTCATCGCCATGTCATCGGAACCCACGCTGGACGGCATCATTCGCCACGATGTCGCCGAACCGCCCACGGTGATGATCCGCACCCGCAAGAAAACCATCGTCCCCCGGTCAGCGACGCAGGTCACCTATATGGAGGCGCTCAATCGCAACGACATCATCTTTGCGCTAGGGCCAGCAGGCACCGGCAAGACCTATCTGGCGGTGGCGCAAGCGGTCAGCCAGCTCATCACCGGGTCGGTCGACAAGCTGATCCTGTCGCGCCCCGCCGTGGAGGCTGGCGAGCGGCTGGGCTTTCTTCCCGGCGACATGAAGGAGAAGGTCGATCCCTATCTCCGTCCGATCTACGACGCGCTGTACGACACGCTGCCCGCCGAACAGGTGGAACGGCGCATCGCTTCGGGCGAGATCGAGATTGCTCCGCTGGCCTTCATGCGCGGGCGCACGCTGGCCAACGCCTTCATCGTGCTGGACGAAGCGCAGAATACCACCATCGCTCAGATGAAAATGTTCCTCACCCGCTTTGGCGAGGGCAGCCGCATGGTCATCTGCGGCGATCCCAAACAGGTCGATTTGCCGCAACCCGGATCGTCAGGGCTGGCCGACGCCGTCGCACGGCTGAACGGGGTGGAAGGAATCGCCATGGTGCCGTTCGGCATCGGCGACGTGGTGCGTCATCCGGTTGTCGGTCGCATCGTCCAGGCCTATGAGGGACCGGACGCATGATCGACGTCGCTGTCCTCCACGACGAAGGCTGGCCCGGCACCGACTGGGAACTGCTCGCGCAGCGCGCAGTCGTGGCCGCCATCACCCAAAGCCCCTATGCCGCCTTTGCAACGGACGAGGCGTTGTACGAAGTCGCAGTCAAGCTGACCAGCGACGCGGAAGTCCATGACCTCAACCGCGCCTATCGGGACAAGGACAAGCCGACCAACGTCCTGTCCTTTCCGATGGTGCAGCCCGACCTGTTGCAAGCCACCGCCAATACCGACGATGGCGAAATCCTGCTGGGCGACATCGTGCTGGCGGAAGGGGTGTGCGCGAGCGAGGCCACGGACAAAGGCATCAGCATCGCCGATCATGCTGCGCATTTGATTATCCACGGGACTTTTCATTTGCTCGGATATGATCATATGGACGACAATGAAGCCGAGGCGATGGAAGCGCTGGAAGTCGCTGCACTCGCCAGCCTTGGCCTTTCCGATCCCTATGGGGATCGCATGACATTAGGGGATTGATAGAATTATGGCTGAGGGCAGCCCGAAGGACGGCAACGGTTCCAAGGAATCGGACAGTAGTAATGACGGCGGTTTATGGAGCGGCATAAAGTCGCTTCTGTTCGGCGAGGGTGAAGCAACCAGTCTCCGCAAGGAACTGGAGGAAGCGCTGGACGAATATGACGAGGAGGAGCAGGACGAAAGCACCGCTCCCCCGGCCAAGGGCGACCTGTCGGCGATCGAACGTCAGATGGTGCGCAACCTGCTCCATTTTTCCGAACATACGGTCGATGACGTAGCCGTGCCGCGCGCGGACATCGTTGCTATCGAGGAAAAGGCCAGCTTTGCCGATCTGGCCGCCCTGTTTGCCGAAGCGGGCCATAGCCGCATCCCGGTCTATCGCGACACGCTCGATACGATCGTGGGCATGGTCCATATCCGCGACGCCTTCGCCATTCTTGCAGGCAAGTCGCCGGTGCCGGAGACGCTGGAACCGCTGATCCGCCAGCCGCTCTACGTGCCCGAAAGCATGGGCGCGCTAGACCTGCTGGCCGAAATGCGGGCCAAGCGCACGCATCTGGCCATCGTGCTGGACGAATATTCCGGCACCGAAGGGCTGCTGACGTTCGAGGATCTGGTCGAGGAAATCGTCGGCGACGTCGAGGACGAGCATGACGATGCGCCCGAAGCCATGCTGGTGCCGCTGGACGGCGGCCTGTGGGAAGCAGATGCCCGCGCCGAACTGGACGATGTGGCCGAGGAAATCGACGAGCGGCTGGGCGATGTCGAGGAAGATGTCGATACGCTGGGCGGTCTGGCCTTCGTCATTGCCGGGCGCGTGCCTGAACCGGGCGAGATACTCCTCCACCCAGAAAGCGGATGGAAGCTGGAGATATTGGCCAGCGACGGACGCCGCGTGACTCGCCTGCGCCTGCATCCCCCCGTGGACAAGGTGGAGGATAGGGACGACTGAACACGGCCGGGCCGCTCATCACGGCCCGGCGGTTTGCCTTCACCCCGGAATGGAAGCACCAAATAACAGCACTGGCTCGCCGGGGGCGGACAGGGCAATTTCGCCGCCTGCGCTCGTCACCAACTGACGCACCATCCATGCTGCGGCGGTACGCGACCCCAGCCCTTCCGGCGGCAGCGTCCCGGCCAGCGCAGAGCGTAGTTCCGGGTCCAGAATGACCCTCGGCCCTTCACCCCGGACAACGATTTCGGTGACGCCCGGCCGCTTTTCCGCCCCGATGTCCAGTTGGCCACCGCGCACCAGCGCATCACCGACGATCAGCGACAGGTTGAGCAGAACCTTGACTGGCAGCTTGCCCAGCATCTGTTCCTCGACCATCCAGCCGACCTTGACGCGGCCCGTGCCGACGAACATTCCCTCAATCGCGACCCGCGCTTCATGCGGCGGCACCGCATCGCCAAATCCGCCCGCAGAACCGAAGGCCAGACGGAAGAATTTCAGCTTGTTCGCCGATGTGCGCGCACTGTCCGCCAGCAGATCCAGGCACCGCTGGCGCATTTCCGGGTCAGTTTCGTCCGCCATCAACTCCAGCCCGTTGTTGAGCGCGCCGACCGGGCTGAGCAGGTCGTGGCACAGGCGCGAACAAAGCAGGCTGGCGAACTCGATGCTGTCAGTGGATTGGGTCATGAGGGGTTCTGTATCGCCCGATTGTGATAGAAAAAGCGTGTAGTCCGCTAATGCGCTGGCCCGCCGGGCGATGCAAGCCCGCTGCGTCGCGTTTCGCTCACAGGACGCACAACGTCGCCGGAACGAAATGCACGCGCCCATCCGCGTCGGGTAACGCGCTCCACAGGCCAACGTCGCTACCCGCAACGATCAGCCACAAGCTGCCATCAGGCGCGGCGCACGCGAGATCGGTAGCAGACGGTTGGGCTACGCCGGAAGGGTGAGAATGATAATGGCCGATGACCGCTGGACCACGCGCGCGCGCCCGACGGTGCGCCGCGATCAGCGTGGCCGGATCCAGTTCGAAATGGCGGGCAGGATCGGGCGCCACATTGGCGGCAGGCATGATCGCGTCGATCCGCCCCGCTTCGCCCAGCAACAAGCCGCACACTTCATGCGGTTCCGCTGCCGCCAGTGCTGTAATCCGGTCCAGCAGCGAACTTGCAATTTCGTGGCTCATTCCTACATCCCTAGACAATGGGTCCGGGGGTTTCCATCATCGAAGCGACAATCATGCAGGCGCAACATGGGTTTCGGCTGGACCGTGCGCTGGCGGACCTGCTGCCCAACCTGTCGCGCGAGCGGCTGAAGGCACTCATCAACGATGGCCATGTCCGCTTGACCGGACAATCGGCAAAGATCGGCACCACTACTAAGGTAGCGATCGGCCAGCATTATATCGTCACCCTGCCTGCGCCGGTTGCGCTGGACACAGTGGCCCAGGACATTCCGCTGACCATCGTGCATGAAGATGCCGACTTGATCGTGGTCGACAAGCCTGCCGGTCTGGTCGTCCATCCTGCCGCCGGCAATCTGGACGGGACGCTGGTCAACGCGCTGCTCCATCATTGCAAAGGGCAATTATCCGGCATCGGCGGCGTGGCCCGCCCCGGCATCGTCCATCGCATCGACAAGGACACGTCCGGGCTTCTCGTCGTCGCCAAATCCGACAAGGCGCATGAAGGATTGGCGCGTCAGTTCAAGGACCACAGCATCGAACGGCTATATGCCGCGATCGTCTATGGCCATCCGGTCCCCGGCAACGGCACGATCGACGCCTGGCTCGGCCGTTCCGACGCTGATCGAAAAAAGATGGCCGTTCATCGGGAAGGGCGCGGCAAACATGCGGTAACCCATTATCGCATCATGGAGCGGTTGCAGGACGCCGCCATGGTCGAGTGCAAGCTGGAAACCGGCCGCACCCATCAGGTTCGCGTCCATATGGCCCATATCGGACACCCCTTGATCGGTGATCCGGTTTACAGTAGGGATAGAAAAGGTTTCAAATCAATACTGGAAACACTGGGTTTCAAAAGGCAGGCATTGCACGCCAAAAGCCTGGGGTTCATACATCCGGTATCGGGCGAACGGCTTATGTTCTTAAGTGCACTGCCTGCCGATATGCAGGAACTGTTAAGCCAGCTCCACGTATAGAGTTTGACAAGTTTGCGCTGGTGTTTTGGACGCCTCTTCTGGGTTCCGCCACGCATGAAAGGGAAAGGTGAAGCGACATGGCCAACAAGAGCAATGTCCCTGCGGTTCCGGCATTAGGCGGTGAAGCCAGCCTCAACCGTTATCTTTCGGAAATCCGCAAATTTCCGCTGCTCACCCCTGAGCAGGAATATATGCTGGCCAAGCGGTATGAGGAGCATCAGGATCCTGAAGCCGCAGCACAGTTGGTGACGTCGCATCTGCGCCTGGTGGCGAAGATCGCGATGGGCTATCGCGGCTATGGCCTGCCGGTCAGCGAGCTGATTTCCGAAGGCAATATCGGCCTGATGCAGGGCGTGAAAAAGTTCGAGGCCGATCGCGGTTTCCGGCTGGCGACTTATGCCATGTGGTGGATCCGTGCTTCGATTCAGGAATTCATCTTGCGCAGTTGGTCGCTGGTCAAGATGGGGACCACTGCGGCGCAAAAGAAGCTGTTCTTCAACCTGCGCCGGATGAAGAATAATATCGAAGCGTTCGAGGATGGCGACCTGCGCCCTGAGGACGTGACCAAGATCGCGACCGATCTGGGCGTGTCTGAGCAGGACGTGATTTCCATGAACCGCCGCATGGCGATGGGTGGCGATACGTCGCTCAACGTGCCGATGCGCGAAGATGGCGAAGGTCAGTGGCAGGACTGGTTGCAGGACAATGATCCGCTTCAGGACGAGCGGGTTGCCGACGAACAGGAAAAGACCATGCGTCATGAGATGCTGGTGGAGGCGATGACTGACCTGAACGATCGGGAAAAGCATATCCTGGCCGAACGGCGCTTGGCCGAAGAACCCAAGACGCTGGAGGAACTGAGCCAGGTCTATGGCGTGTCGCGTGAGCGGGTGCGCCAGATCGAGGTGCGGGCGTTTGAGAAACTGCAAAAAGCAATGATGCGGATTGCGGGCGACAGGTTGAGCCAGATGGCGCGCTTTGCCGTAGCCTGACACCAAGCTGGCCTGAATGACAAAAGCCCCGGAGCGATCCGGGGCTTTTTTGTTTGCAGGCCGCTTGAGCGGCGCGACGGGCGCGTTAGGCTGGCGGGATGACAATCCCCTCCCCTCCCCGCCGTTCACGCTGGATCAGCGTACCGTTCAGGATCATCCTTGGCTTCGTTGCGCTGTCGCTGTTGATGGTCGCCATCTATCGCTTCGTGCCGCCGCCGGTGACGTTGACGATGCTGTTCGACGCCAATGGCATCACGAAGGACTGGACCAGCCTGGACGAGATCGACCCGGATATGGCACGGGCGGCGATTGCGGGGGAGGACGGGAAATATTGTTCGCATCATGGTTTTGATGTCGACGCGATTGCCAAGGCGGCGATCCATAATGCCAGCGGCGGGCGCATAAGGGGCGGATCGACGATCAGCCAGCAGACCGCGAAAAACGTGTTCCTGTGGCAGGGCGGCGGGTTCGTGCGCAAGGGGCTGGAGGCGTGGTTCACCATGCTGATCGAGGCGATCTGGGGCAAGCGGCGGATCATGGAAGTCTATCTGAACGTCGCGGAGACGGGGATCGGCACTTATGGCGTGCAGGCAGGCGCGATCCGTTATTTCCACCATGGTGCAGACCGGCTGAGCAAGGCAGAGGCCGGGCGGATCGCCGCCGTGTTGCCGCTGCCCAAGAAGCGCGCGGCAGTCGCACCGTCGGGCTTTACCCGGCGCTATGGCAACACGATCGCGCGGCGGATCGAGGTAGTGCAGCGCGATGGGCTGGACGGGTGTTTGCGGTGAAACTTCGCTAACATAGGCCATATCGCCTGTAGCAAGTCGGGCTGCAAAGGTTTTCCTACATATAACTAACGGAAAAGGGGCGCGAATTTCTTCGCGCCCCTTTTCTTGGAAGTCAGGTGATCGGAAAGATCAGAAGCTGACGTGCAGCGAGCCGGAGACCGCGCGGGGCGAACCGATCTGCACGAAGCCGGGCGTGCCATACACGCCGGTGGCAGGCGTGAAGGACTGGCTCGACCCGCCGCCGAAACCGCCGACGTAGAATTTGTCGAACAGGTTGCTGACGTTAAGCTGGAAGTAGGTGCCTGCTGCACCCCAGCGCGCCAGCGAGAAGCGGGCGTCGAGATCGACCAGCGTGTAGGCAGGTGCCGCCGCGCTGTAGATCTGAACCGGCGTCAGGGCTGTTGCCGTGTTACGGTAGGTCGGCAGGTTGGTGTCGTAAACGAAGCGCTTGCCGGTCCGCTTGGCCTGAATACCCACGGTCAGACCTTCGAAATTGACTTCGCCGCGTGCGCCCAGCGTGTAGGTCGGCGCGCCGCTTTCACGCTTGCCAGCAGTCGGTGCGAATACCGGGGTAGAGACACCAGCCACGGTAACAGTACCGATCTGAAGATCGTCCTGAATCTTCGACTTCAAGTAGGAGCCGAACACATAGAGCGAAATCTGCTCGATCGGCTGATAGCCGATGCTGCCGTCGAAGCCGTATTTTTCGACCTTACCCAGGTTACGATAAACGCTGACGTTGAGTTCGGGATCGAACGCGGAGGCCAGACGGTCCTTGTAGCTGGTGTACCAGAAGCTGCCCTGGGCCTGGAACTTGCCTGCGGTGTAACGCGCGCCAAGGTCGAAGCTGTCGGTGGTTTCCGGATCGGGCTGGGCCGCGTCGTTGCTCTGGGCAAAGAAGAAGGCGTTGTAGAGCGAGTCCGTCCCCGGAACGCTCAGACCCTTCGAATAGTTGGCGAAGATGCTGGCTTCGGGCGTGATCTTGAAGTTCAGGCCGACGTTCGGCAGCACCTTGTTATATTTGAACTTGCGGGTCTGGGGCGCAGCCCAGGTCGGGTTCAAAGCGCTGGTGTTGGCCGGAATGGCAACGCCGGTGCCAAAACACTGGGTGGTGCCGGTCGCAGTGCTGGTGAAGCAGTTGTTCGACAGCTTGCGGCTGAAGAACGGAGCGCGGACACCCAGGTTCACGGTCAGAGCTTCGTCCATGAACTTGCCGACATATTCACCCGACACTTGGTGCAGGATGGCATAGGACAGGCGGTCACGCTTCTGAAGCGAGTTACCGGCCGTATCCGTCAGCGGGTTGTCGACAGCGAACACGTCGATCGTTTCGCCGTTGCTGCCGATCAGGCCGGTTTCGCCGGTCTGGCGGTGACGACCATGGTCGAACGTGTAGGCGACACGCACGCGGTTATTTTCGTCGATGTCGTAACGCAGCGAGCTGATGACCGCGAAACGATGCGTCTGGGTCTGGCTGGGTGCCAGAACGGTGACGGTGTCGCGGGTGTCGCCGTCGCCGTTCAGGTCACGACCGAAGAACGGCGTGCTACCGAAATAGCCGACCACCGGCTGAACGACGGTGCTGCTGGGGTTAAGGTCGAAGAAGCCTTCGTTGGCCGTGGCAGTGCCGCCGCCATTCGCCTTCACATATTGATAGCTGGGATCAACAGTCAGGACCAGATTGTCGGCCAGCGTAAAGCGCGAGTTGATGCGGATGTTGCCGGTGTTCGACGGATTGAAGCGATAGTCGAACACAGTGCCGCAGCTGTTGGCGACATCGGCAAGGCCAGCACGCGGAGTCGTCGTTTGACAGGCCGCCAGCGTGTAGAAACGCTCGTCCTTGTTGATCGGATAGCGGTTGGCCGAGTTCGGCCCGGCAACGCGACCCTGATCGGTATCGACGCGCAGTGGCAGCGAACCGAAGAAGTTGTTGCGGTTGGCGTTGTAATGGCCAGCGACCGAGATGAAATCGCCATTGCTGCCGATCGGCTGATAAACTTTGGCGTTATACTGCTGCTTGTCGATCTGGCCGAAATTGTTGAACACATTGTCGTTGCGCGTGGTCGAGGCCGAGAACCAGGCCTTCGTGCCGAAGGGCGTGAACACGCCGGTTTCGACCAGGCCGAACAGGCGGAAGAAGTCGTAATCGCCAGCCGCGCCAGCCATCGTCACCTTGAAATCGTCCGAACCCTGGATCGAACGATAGTTGACGGTGCCGCCCGAAGCAGCTGCCGTGGGGCTATCCACGTCGGTCGAGCCCAGGTTGACGTTGATTTCCTCGATCAGTTCGGGGTCGAGCTGCTGGTTGGAATAGATGGCATAGTTGCCGGTGTCGTTGAGCGGCATACCGTCGAACGTCAGCGAAACGCGATCCGGGCCGAAGCCGCGAATGTTCAGCTGACCACCAGCCGAACCATAGGGATCGTTATTCTGGAAGCTGACGCCGGGAATGAGGTTCAGCGCGTTCAGGATGGTGTTGCCCGAACCCTGCTTGGCGATCAGTTCCTGGGTAATGACACCCTTTGCCTTCGTCGTGTCGGGCAGGACGATGCCAGCGACGCCGGGAACCCGCCCGCCGGTAACGACGATCGTGTCTTCAAAGTCGATCGAGCCGGTCGACTGCGCGAATGCGGCGCCCGGAACGGCAACAGCGGCGATTGCGGCGCTGCACATCAGAAACTGCTTCATAAGACCCTTGTCCCTTTTTCAAGAGTGGCGCGCGGAGGCGCCCATGTTGTTTTTGCTTTTCCAAGCCACGACCGCCTGTGACGGTCCGTGACGACGGCCCTGTGATGCTCTGATTGCAAAATTGTTACAATGCACGCGCAGGACTGTCACATTCCCACCCCAGCCCATCAGACGTTGCTGATCGACCCGCCGCAATTGGCCATTAATTGTTTAATTTTAGTGACTTGATAGGCATTTTGCACGTTAGTTTGACAGTGGTGCAATTTTGCAACGCAGCAGGAATTTTTGTGCGAGTGCAGCATAGGCCAAGAAAAAGGGCCAACGGTTGCCCGTCGACCCTTTGATTTTCAACCCGAATGGACGGAATTTCAGGCGGCGTCCTCGGCCCGCTTGTCCTTTTCGCTGAACACGCGAATCGGTTCCTTGGTCCCGGCGACGACATCCTTGTCCACCACCACTTCGCCGACACCCTGCATCGAGGGCAGGTCGAACATGGTATCGAGCAGGATCGCTTCGAGAATGGAGCGCAGCCCGCGTGCGCCGGTCTTGCGCGCGATCGCCTTGCGGGCAATAGCGACCAGCGCTTCATCGGTGAAGCTGAGTTCGACATTTTCCATGTCGAACAGCTTGCCATATTGTTTGACCAGCGCGTTTTTGGGTTCGCCCAGAATCTTGACCAATGCGGCCACGTCCAGATCTTCCAGCGTCGCGATGACGGGCAGACGACCGACAAATTCGGGGATCAGGCCGAATTTGAGCAGATCTTCCGGCTCGCTCGACCGCAGCAGTTCGCCGGTCTTGCGTTCTTCCGGCGCTGCGACATGGGCGCCGAAGCCGATCGACTTGGCTTCCAGACGGTCACCGATGATCTTTTCCAGACCCGCAAAGGCACCGCCGCAGATGAACAGGATGTTGGTTGTATCGACCTGCAAAAACTCCTGCTGCGGATGCTTGCGCCCGCCCTGCGGCGGAACGGAAGCAGTGGTGCCTTCCATCAGCTTGAGCAGCGCCTGCTGCACGCCTTCGCCCGACACGTCGCGCGTGATCGACGGGTTTTCGGCCTTGCGGCTGATCTTGTCGATCTCGTCGATATAGACGATGCCGCGCTGCGCCTTTTCGACGTTGTAGTCGGACGCCTGGAGCAGCTTGAGGATGATGTTTTCGACATCTTCCCCGACATAGCCCGCTTCGGTCAGGGTCGTGGCGTCGGCCATGGTGAACGGCACGTCGAACGTCTTGGCCAGCGTTTGCGCCAGCAAGGTCTTGCCGCAGCCGGTGGGACCGACGAGCAGGATGTTCGATTTGGCCAGTTCGACCTCACCGGGCTTCGACCCGTGGTTCAGCCGCTTGTAATGGTTGTGGACGGCGACCGACAGCACCCGCTTCGCGCGCTTCTGACCGATGACATAATCGTCCAGCACGTCGCAGATTTCCTGCGGGGTAGGCACGCCGCCATCCTTCTTGCCGACAAGACCGCCCTTGGTCTCCTCGCGAATGATGTCGTTGCACAATTCCACGCATTCGTCGCAGATGAACACGGTCGGCCCCGCGATCAGCTTACGCACTTCATGCTGCGATTTGCCGCAGAAGGAGCAGTAAAGCGTGCTTTTAGAATCCGAACCGGTAAGCTTAGTCATTCGCCATTCTCTCTATCCCCGCCGTTTCACGACCACCAAGATCATGCCGGGCGAGGGATTTTCTGGTCCAAAGGCCATTCTAGACCGTGGCGCGCCGGTTCCACAAGGGGGGAAAGTGGCGCGCCAGGGTAAAGACAGGCTTTATGCGTCGGGCGTTTCTGCCACGGGGCGACGGTCCAACACTTCATCGACCAGGCCAAAGGCCTTGGCCTCGTCCGCTTCCAGGAAGGTGTCGCGGTCCATCGCCTTTTCCACTTCCTCCAGCGGGCGGCCGGTATATTTGGCGTAAAGATCGTTCAGGCGACGGCGAATCCGCAGGATTTCCTTGGCCTGGATCTCGATATCCGACGCCATGCCCTGCGCGCCGCCGGACGGCTGATGCACCATGATGCGGGCATTGGAGAGCGCGATGCGCTTGCCCGGCTCACCTGCGGCGAGCAGGAAGCTGCCCATCGAGGCGGCCTGGCCGATGCATACGGTGCCGACCTGGGGACGGATATATTTCATCGTGTCGTGGATCGCCATGCCCGCCGTCACCACGCCGCCGGGCGAGTTGATGTACATCCAGATGTCCTTTTTCGGATTTTCCGATTCGAGGAACAGCAGCTGGGCGACGATCAGCGACGCCATATGATCTTCCACCTGGCCGGTCACGAAGATGATCCGTTCACGCAGCAGCCGCGAGAAGATGTCGAAGCTGCGTTCGCCACGGCTCGACTGTTCGATGACGATAGGAACCAGCGCGGCCATGGGATCATGCATGATGTTGGTCATTTTGCTCTTTCAGTCTGGTGCTTTTGCCCAGCCCCTACATCGGCACAAATGGCGAATGGTTCAAGGGGGCGTGTGGCGCGAATGGCAGGTTCAGGGTCGGATATGATAGTCGGACGGCGCGCGGAAGGCGAGATAGGCGAGACGCCGCACTTCCTGCCGCCCGCGCACCACCGTGTCGAGGATGAGGCCGCACATCGCCAGCAGCGTGGCCAGAATCATGAGGCCAGTGACAAGGACAGCGGTGGGGAAACGCGGCACCAGGCCGGTCTGCACATAGGTCACGATCAACGGCGCGGCCAGGCCAAGTCCCAGCGCGACGAGGAAGGCGGCAATGACGCCGAAGAACAGGATCGGCCGCTCGATACGATAGAGGGTGATGATGGTGCGCAGGATGCGCCAGCCATCGCGATAGGTGCTGAGTTTGCTGACCGATCCTTCGGGCCGCGCGCCATAGGCGGTGACGATTTCGGCGACCGGCATGGCAAGTTCGAGGGCGTGGACGCTAATTTCCGTTTCGATCTCGAAACCTGCCGACAGGACCGGGAAGCTTTTGACGAAGCGGCGGGAAAAGACGCGGTAGCCCGACAGGATGTCCGTAAAACTGCGGCCGAACAGCTGCTTAAGCAGGCCGGTCAGCGCCCAGTTGCCGATGCGATGGCCGCGCCGATAGGCTTCCTCCACTTCCGAACGGCGGCATCCCACGACCATGTCGAGATTGTCGGCCAGCATGGCGGCAACCATCGCCGGGGCGGCGGCGGCTTCGTAGGTCGCGTCGCCATCGGCCATGATGTAGATGTCGGCATCCACGTCGGCGAACATGCGGCGCACGACATGGCCCTTGCCCTGTTGGGTCACGCGGCGGACGATGGCCCCTGCCCCGGCCGCCAGGTCGCGGCTGCCGTCGTTGCTGTTATTGTCGAACACATAGATGTCGGCATGGGGCAGCGCGCGGCGGAAATCCTCCACCGTCTGCACGATCGCGCCCGCTTCATTATAGCAGGGCAGGATGACCGCGATGCGTGGTTCCGCATGGACGGTATCGGTATCCGCGCTTTTGCCGTTCACTGGCTTACCATCCACTGGCGGAAATTCCTTCATCGCACGCCCATCCCTGCCCATTTCCATATGCAGCCATGGGCGATCATGATTAATATTTCCTCTGCCATTACCGGCGCGAAATGAAAAGCGCCCGCGCTTCGCAAGGAAGGCGGGCGCTTTTTCAAACGGACCGGGCGGGCTTATTCAGCCTTGGCGGCGGCCTTTTTGGGAGCAGCCTTTTTCTTGGGCTTTTCCTCGGCGGCAGGGGCTTCGGCATCCGCTTCCGGTTCGGCAGCCGCAGCCTTCTTGGGCGCGGCCTTCTTGGCCTTGGCGGGGGCTTCTTCAGCTACTGCTTCGGTTTCGGCGGCTGGTTCGGCCGCTGCCTTCTTGGTCGCAGCCTTCTTGGCCTTGGGCTTTTCGTCATGGTCATGACCGCAGTTGGGACCATGGACATGGGGCTTGATGTCGCCGTCTTCGGCTTCGATCGCCGCTTCCAGTTCTTCCTTGGTCACGGCGCGATCGGTGACTTCTGCCTTTTCGAACAGGAAGTCGACGACCTTGTCCTCATAAAGCGGCGCGCGCAGCTGGGCTGCGGCCATCGCATCCTGACGGACATATTGCACGAAGCGTTCGCGGTCCTGCGGGCCGTACTGCTGCGCGGCCTGCATGATCAGGCGGTTCATTTCCTGATCGGATACAGTCACGCCATTAGCCTGGCCGATTTCCGAGAGAAGGAGGCCAAGGCGGACGCGACGCACCGCGATGGCGCGATAATCTTCCTTTTCGGCTTCCATTTCGGCCAGTGCCGCTTCCGGGTCGGCTTCATGGCCGGCTTCGTGCTGAAGCTGCGCCCAGATCTGATTGAATTCGGCTTCCACCATGCTGGGGGGAACGTCGAAATCATGCGATGCGGCCAGCTGATCGAGCAGCTTGCGCTTCATGTGGGTGCGGGTCAGGCCGTTATGTTCCTGCTCGATCTGGCCCTTGAGCAGATCCTTGAGCTGGTCCAGCCCTTCCAGACCCAGCGACTTGGCAAATTCATCGTCCAGCTTGGGCTTGTCGCCGTCGAGGATCGCCTTCACCTTGATGTCGAAGGTGGCAAGTTTGCCAGCCAGATGCGCCGCGCCATAATCTTCCGGGAATGTCACTTCGATGACCTTCTCATCGCCCTTCTTCAGGCCGCCAAGCTGTTCTTCGAAGCCGGGAATGAACTGGCCCGCGCCGATCGTCAGCTTGACGTCTTCGGCAGCGCCGCCTTCGAACGGTTCGCCGTCGACCTTGCCGAGGAAATCGATGGTCAGCGTATCGCCGTCCTGCGCCGCATGATCGTCGGCCCGTTCTTCCAGAGCGCCCTGCTGCGTGGCGATGCGACCGGCGGCCTCATCGATCTGCGCTTCGGCGACTTCGACGGTCAGGCGTTCCAGCTTGAGGCCATCGACGCTGGGCGCTGCGATTTCGGGCAGCACTTCCAGCTCGACCTTGATTTGCGCGTCCTTGCCGAACTCGAAACCTTCGTCCAGTTCGACCGAAGGCTGCATCGCGGGACGCAGCTTCTGGTCGGCGATCAGCTTCTGGATGCTTTCCTGAATCGAATTGTTGAGCGCTTCGCGCTGCAACTGTTCGCCATGCATCTTCTTGACGAGATTGGCAGGCACCTTGCCAGGACGGAAACCAGGCATCCGCACTTGCGGGGCCATGGCCGTCACTTCCTTTTCCACGCGAGCGTCGATATCCTTCGACGTGATGGTGACAGTGTAGGCGCGCTTAAGGCCCTCGTTCATCGTCTCGACAGTCTGCATGTCTTCTCTCAACGCTTTCTTCAGCTGAATTTCGGTGGCGCTGCCGCGGTCGGCATACTGGTGCGGGCGAAGGGACTCGAACCCCCACATCTTGCGATACCAGAACCTAAATCTGGCGCGTCTACCAGTTTCGCCACGCCCGCATCGGTCGCCGGTCGGCGCGGCATAGAGAAAAGCGCAGGCAGAGGCAAGGGCCACAGCCATATGCCGGGAAAACAGGCATCTGGAACCTGTTGCCACGATCATGCGTAGGTCATGTGACTATCACAGGAGAGACGCCCATGGCCACCCGTCCCGATCCTTCGCCCGATGGCGTCCCCCCGCCAGACATCATCGATCCGCAGTCGCCGGACGAAACCCCGCCCCCTGCCACCCCGCAAGAATTGCCCATGACCGAGCCGGACGAGATCACGCCGGTCGGCCCCGATTATGATCAACCCGACAGCGCACCGATGGAAGTGCCGCCAAACTGACGTGGCGACAGGGTCGCCAGACCGATTCCATCAGCCACCCGCAACAAAATTTGCCGCCCGCGACATAAACCCACGCTTTGCGACCCCAAAGCCACAGTTTGTCATGCGATCGCTAAAATTAGGCCGCTGTCGCGCTGGACAGCGGCCTGCAACCATGGTTGGATCATGTCATAGAGAAGAAATATACCGAAATGCTGGAGAGGCGCGGCTGACAAAAAATGGGGGTCAACGTGCATAGGGTTCGCGCTAAACTGGAATGGTTCAAGACAGTGATATTGCCGCAGGAGGCCGCTTTGCGCGGGCGTCTGCGCCGCATTCTGCCTTCTACCCATGAACTGGACGACATGGTCGCCGAAGTCCTGGCCCGCGCCTATGCGACGGAAAACTGGGAAAATGTCAGCACCGGCCGCGCCTATCTGTTTACCATTGCCCGCAATCTGGTGATCGACAATGCCCGCCGTAACAAGGTGGTCAGTTTCGAAACGATCGCCGATCTGGAATTGCTGGGCGGCGAAAACACCATCGAGGCGCAACTTCATGCGCGTGAAGCGTTGCGGCAGGTCGAGGTAATCGTCGAGTCGTTGCCCACGCAATGCCGCCGCGTCTTCATACTTCGCCGCATCCACGAAAAATCCATGTTGGAAATAGCGGAGGAGATGGCTCTGTCCGTTTCTACTGTTGAGAAACATCTGGCCAAAGCCATCGCAATAGTTATGCGGGCCTGGGCAGAACGTGAGGAAACGGACTTCGAACGTGCAGGGGTCGGGACCAAAGTCAGGATGCGGGAACAGGGACGCGATCGAAGCGGAAGCCGCGCGCCTGCTGGCCAGGCTTAACAGCGACCCCACGCCTCAAGACGAAGCCGATATATGTGCCTGGGTCGAATCGGACCCGCGCCATGGTGTCGCCTTTGCCCGCGCCGAAGCCGCGTGGGAAGCCACCGACCGACTGAAAAGCGCCGCTGCCGACGTCACCCTGCCCCCCATGGCGGCGATCATCAGCGAGGAACAGCAGCGCCGCCTGTCCCGCAACATACTGATCGTAGCGGCCGTTGCCGTGGCGCTGTTCATCGTTGCCGCGATTGTGACGGTGCGCACCTTTACCGGGGTCGAGCGGTACGAAACCCGCGTCGGGGAAATCCGCGACATTGCGCTGGACGACGGGTCAACCCTGCATCTTAACAGCGGCAGCGAGGCCGAAGTCCGCTTTACCGCCAATGGCCGCAAGGTGCGGATCATCAAGGGCGAAGCATCGTTCGAAGTCGCCCATGACGATAAACGCCCGTTCGACGTAGAAGCGCGATCCGCCGTAATTCGCGCGGTCGGCACTGCTTTCAATGTGCGGATGCGCCCGTCCATGGTCGAACTGACCGTCACCACCGGCGTCGTCACGGTCCATTGCGGCGACCGTGCAGGCAAGAAAGTCGATGCCGGTAGCGGCGCCGTGATCCAGCCACGCAACATCGCACTGACCCGGCTGGGTGCCAAGCTGGTCGATCAGCGCACGGCGTGGCGCGAACAGATGGTCGAACTGGACGGCGAAACGATCGAACAGGCGACGGGCGAATTCAACCGCTATCGCACCACGCCCATCCTGATCGGCGACAATCGCGTGTCGGCATTGCGCATCGGTGGCCGTTTCCGCGTGACCGACAGCCGGGAGTTTCTGTCCGCGCTGCAACTGAGCCTGCCGATCCGCGCCGTGCATGGCGAAGATGGATCGGTGATGCTGCTGTATCGGGACGAGGAACCGGCTGTAGCCGCCAGCGCGTCGGCGCTTTAGCCGAGCAAAGTGCGGACGAGGTCCGGCACCAGTTGCGTTGCGGGGCCGAGCCGGGTTTCTTCGAACCAGATGCTGCCCGCCGATGGATCCAGGTTGAGTTCGAGCGTGCGTGCGCCGACATGGCGAGCGGTCTGGACGAACCCCGCCGCCGGATAGACCGCGCCCGACGTTCCGATCGACACGAACAGGTCCGCGTTGCGCACCGCTTCGTCGATGGCATCCATGGCATAGGGCATTTCGCCAAAGAACACGATATCGGGGCGCAGCGCGGGCCGGGCGCAGGTGGCGCAAGGGGTGCCGGGCGGCAACGAGGCGGTCCATGGCACAGTCACGCCACAGGCCGCGCACAGGGCCGATTGCAACTGACCGTGCATGTGGATCAGCCGGCGCGCGCCTGCCCGCTCATGCAGGTCATCGACATTTTGCGTGACGATCAGCAGGTCGCCATCCCATGCCGCATCCAGCGCGGCCAGCGCATCATGCGCGGCATTGGGCGCGACTTCGGCCAGTTTCGCGCGGCGTTCATCGTAAAAGCGGTGGACCAGCGCGGGATTGCGCGCGATCGCCTCTGGCGTGCAAACCTCCTCCACCCGATGCCCCTCCCACAATCCATCGGGACCGCGAAAGGTGGCAAGGCCGCTTTCGGCGCTGATACCCGCGCCGGTGAGGATCATGATGTTCTGGATGTCTTGCGCCATGCCTTCATGCATAACGATGCCATCGGGTGGAGGCTATGGGCGACTGCTTATCGAAGTCTTTACCCCGTGGGCGTTAGGACCAAAGCGATATGCGATTGCCGGATTTGATCATGCGCCCCTCCCTTGCCCTGCTTGCTTTCCTTTTCATCGCCCAGCCCCAGCCTGCCTTTGCGCAGGTGGCCGCTGCCGATAGCGGCGACACGGGATGGATGATCCTGTGCGCGCTGTTGCTGATGTTTGCGGCTCTGCCGGGGTTGATGCTGCGCCATGCGGGGCAGGTGAATGTGCGCAACGCGCTGTCGGTCGTGGCGCAGGGCGTCGTGGTGGTGGCGATGGTGTCGCTGGTGTGGGGCGTGGCGGGCTATAGCCTGGCCTATGCGCCGGGCAGTGCGTGGCTGGGTGGCGGGGCGAACCTGTTGCTCGCCAATCTGGGGCAGTTGCGTGACGGGCTGACCGTGCCGGAATCCGCGTTCGTATTGTTTCAGATGGCGCTGGCGATGCTGGCCGCCGGATTGCTGGTCGGCGCGATTGCCGAGCGGTGCCGGATCGGCTGGTGTGTGGCCTTTGCGCCGCTATGGCTGCTGCTGGTCTATGCACCGATCGCCCATGCCATATGGGGCGGCGGGTGGCTGGCGGATCTGGGCGTAATGGATTTTGCCGGGGGGCTGGTGGTGCAGGCAAGTGCGGGCTTTTCCGCGCTGGCGCTGGCGCTGATCGTCGGGCGGCGGCGTGAGGCGGCTGGCGCGGGTCATGCGCCGTTGCTGACGATTGTCGGCGGCGTGCTGATGTGGATCGGCCTGTCGGGGGCCGTGGGCGGATGGGCGCTGGGGGCGACCGACGATGCAGCGACGGCGCTGCTGAACCATCATTTTGCGGCTTGCGCGGCGGCTTTGGTCTGGGCGTTGCTCGACCAGATGCTGGGCGCGCGGACCAGCGCAACTGGCGTGTTGAGCGGGGCGCTGGCGGGGATTGCCGCGATTTCGGCCTGCGCGGCGCTGGTCGGCACGGGCGGCGCTATGCTGATCGGCGCGATAGCTGCGTTGATATGCCGGAGCGTCGCAGCGCTGGTGGCACGCCGGGTCGATGATGCCAGCGGCATATTCCTGATTCACGGGGTTGGCGGTGCGACCGGGGCGCTATTGTTGCCCCTGTTCGCCATGCCGGTGCTGGGCGGGGTCGGCTTTGAAGGGGCGATCAGCCTGACCGGCGCACTGGTGAGCCAGTTCGTCGGGCTGGCAGTCGTCGCGCTGTGGGCCATGGTCGGCAGCGCGATCGCGGCGCTGATCGTGTCGGTCGTCATCCCCATGCGCGTGGATGCGCAGACGGAAGCGGACGGGCTGGATGCCAGCCAGCATGGCCAGCAGGGCTGGGACTTCCGTTAGGCGCCATGACGGTCGCCGTCGCCATATTCGCCCATCAGGAGGAAAAGCGGATCGGCCGATGCCTCGCGTCGTTACCGCTCGACCGGGCGGGGACGATTTTCCATGTACTGGTCAATGGCACGACCGACGCCACTGTGGCGCGGGCGCGGGCGGTAGCAGGCGCGCGGGCCAATGTCGTCGTCCATGACATCAAGGCAGGCGGCAAGGCGCGGACGTGGAACCATATGATCCATGGCCTGCTGAACGGCGACGAGGATGCCGTGATCTTCATGGATGGGGACGCGGAAATCGTGGCCGGGTCGATCGATGCGCTGGTGGCGCAATTGGCGGACCATCCAGCGGCGAACGCCACCGCCGGGATGCCGATGAACGGGCGGATGGCCAAAGTATATCAACAGGGATTGAAAGACGAAGGCGGGCTGTTCGGCGATCTTTATGCGTTGTCGGGGCGATTCGTCGCGGCGATCCGTGAGAAGGGATTGCGCTTGCCCGATGACCTGATCGGTGACGACGGGCTGGTCGCAGCCTGGGCGCATACCGATCTGGGCAGCGATGCGTATTGGGTGCATGACCGGGTGCTGGCGTGCGACGATGCCGGCTTCCTGTGCGAGCAGGTCAGCATCGCACGCCCGTCAAGCTGGGTGATGCAATATAAGCGGCTGATCAACTATTCGGTGCGCTATTTCCAGAACCGGATCGTGTCGGACATCATGACGCGGGAGGGACCGGACGGCCTGCCCCCGCGCCTGGCCAGCCTGTATGGCGAGTGGCTGCCACGATTTCGACCGCGTGCCGGACCGACCGGCTGGTTCGACCGCAAGGCGCTCGCCAGGATGCGTTCCGCGATTTAGCGGTCCTTGCCTGCCAGTTCCTTGTTCACGAACAGGGCAAAGCCTGTGACGACTGCGCCGGACAGCAGATAAGCGCCCGATGCGGCAAGGCCAAACTCCGTCGAAATGAGCAGCGCCACCAGCGGCGCGAAACCTGCGCCGACCAGCCAGGCCAAATCCGATGTCAACGCCGACCCGGTATAGCGTGTCGCCGTGCGGAAGTTGGAAGCGACCACGCCGGACGACTGGCCAAAGCTCAACCCAAGCAGGATGAAGCCCAAGACCATGAAGGCGACTTCGCCCAGATCGCCGCCATTGAGCAGCAGCGGTGCAGCTACGGCGAATATCGCAATGCCGACCGCAGAATAGGCCAGCAGCGTGCGGCGGCCCACCATGTCGGCAACGAAGCCGGACACGATGATCGCCAGCACGCCGACGAACGCGCCGATGACTTCGATCATCAGGAAGCGTTCGAGCGGCTGGTCGGTGTAGAGCGCAATCCACGACAGCGGAAAAACCGTAACCATGTGGAACAAGGCGAAGCTGGCCAGTGGGGCAAAAGCACCGATGACGATGTTGCGCCCTTCGCTGCGGACGGTTTCGATGACGGGCGAGGGTTGCAGTTCGCGGGTTTCGTAGAGCCGCGCAAACTCCTCCGTCACGACGATCCGCAGGCGCGCGAACAGCGCCACCACGTTGATCGCGAAGGCGACGAAGAAGGGGTAGCGCCAGCCCCAGTCGAGGAAGTCAGCGCGCGACAATGTGCTGAGGAAGAAAGCGAACAGGCCGCCCGCCACGATCAACGCGAGCGGTGCGCCCAGTTGCGGCATCATGGCGTACCAGCCGCGCTTTTCCTTTGGCGCGTTGAGCGAAAGCAGGGAGGCAAGGCCGTCCCATGTGCCACCCAGCGCCACCCCCTGCCCCGCGCGAAACAGCGCCAGCAAGATCGCCGACCAATGGCCGATGGTGTCATAGCCGGGCAGGAACGCGATGGCCGCCGTCGATCCGCCGAGCAGGAACAGCGCGATGGTCAGTTTGACGCCGCGTCCATAGGCCCGGTCGACCGCCATGAAGATGAAAGAGCCGATCGGCCGGGTGATGAAGGCGAGTGCGAAGATGGCAAACGACCACAGCGTGCCGTTCAGCGGGGTCATATAGGGAAAGACATGCGCCGGGAACACGATGCAGGATGCGATCGCATAAACGAAAAAGTCGAAAAACTCCGATGTCCGGCCGATGATCACGCCAATCGCGATTTCGCCGGGCGCGATCTTCTTGCCGTGATCGGCATGAAGGTTGCGCACGTCGCGCTCTGCCTGCGTCGAATTGGGCGGGGTCGTCGCGGAGGTCATGGGGTGTCACTGGCCTTCATAGTGCGGGAACGATTGGTCACCGCACATCGTTGCACGGCGAATCACCCACTGTTCAAAAAGCGTCATGCCCCATTTTGCAGCTGCGCAGGGATAGGACAAAAGGTCCAATGTCGTGCCATGATCCAAACCATTATGCGGGCATCATGACAGCCCGCCCTTTCGCCAGAACCCGCGTGATCCTGCGCCGACTCGCCCCGTTGATGCTGCTGCCCCTGGGCGCGTGTAATTGGGTGGTGATGTCCCCTGCGGGCGACGTTGCAGTGCAGCAACGCGACCTCATCCTGATTTCGACCGTGTTGATGCTGCTGATCATCATTCCCGTCATGGCGATGACGGTCTGGTTCGCATGGCGCTATCGGGAAAAGGCGCAGGCGAAGGATTATGATGCCGATTGGGATCATTCGACCAGTCTGGAACTGCTGATCTGGTCGGCTCCTCTGCTGATCATCATCGCGCTGGGCGCGGTGACATGGACCAGCACCCACCTGCTGGACCCCTATCGCCCGATCGAACGGATCGACCATGCGCGCAAGGTCGATCCGGCCACAAAACGCCTGCTGGTCGAAGTGGTGGCGATGGATTGGAAATGGCTGTTCATTTACCCTGAGCTGGGCATTGCGACGGTCAATGAACTGGCCGCGCCGGTCGATCAGCCGATCGAATTCAGGATCACGTCGTCGTCGATCATGAACAGTTTCTTCGTCCCTGCGATCGCCGGGCAGATTTATGCCATGCCGGGGATGCAGACCAGCCTGCACGCAGTCGCCAACCGGCCCGGCACGTTCGACGGCTTTTCCGCCAACTATTCGGGCGCGGGCTTTTCCAACATGCGGTTCAAGTTTCACGCCATGGACAACAGCGGGTTCGACCAATGGGTCGCGCGCGTAAGGGCCAGCGGTGCCACGCTCGACCGCGCCACTTATGCCAAGCTGGAGCAGCCGAGCGAGAAGGTGAAGCCGCTATATTTCGCCGGGGTCGCGCCAAAGCTGTTCCACGCCGCGCTCAACATGTGCGTACAGCCGGGCAAGAAGTGCATGGACGCGGTGATGATGACCGACATGCACGGCGGCGCGGGCAAAGAATCGGCGCGTGACGTCGCTGGCCTGCGCCATGACGGCACCATCGATGTAGGCGGGTTCCACCCGGTCGAGCCGGGCAAGAAGGGCGAAATCGCGCAGCCTGCGGGCATGACCCAGGCAGCGGAACGCACGCCGGCCGAGCAGGGTAGCCAAGCGCCGGGACAGCAGGATCATGACGGGCATGGGGGTGGTCATGAGGGCCATGAAGGAATGTGAAGATGATCACACATCAAAACTTCCACGGGCATCGTCACCCTGAACTTGTTTCAGGGTCCATTTCGCCCCACGCGCCTCCGCCCAAGATCGTGAAATGGATGCTGAAACACGTTCAGCATGACAAAAATCCAGTAGTGGAGAGCGTGCGCCTCTCTCTCGTCACCTCCCCCCATTCAAGGCCGTAACGCCCATGTCGCCCCATCCCGCATCCGAAAATAGCGGCTTCTGGAAACTGATCTTCGGTCGGCTCGACTGGAGTTCGTTGCCGCTGCATGAACCGATCGTCGTCGGCACCTTCCTGATGGTCGTGCTGGGTGGCGCGGTCGTTTTCGGGCTGGTGACGAAGTATAGATTGTGGGGCATGTTGTGGAACGACTGGTTCACCACCGTCGATCACAAGCGCATCGGCATCATGTACATGATCCTTGGCCTCATCATGTTCGTGCGCGGCTTTGCCGACGCGCTGATGATGCGGTTGCAGCAGGCGATGGCGTTCAACGGATCCGAAGGCTATCTGAACGCCCATCATTACGACCAGATTTTCACGGCGCACGGCGTCATCATGATCTTCTTCGTCGCTATGCCGATGATCACGGGAATCATGAACTATATCGTCCCGCTTCAGATCGGCGCGCGCGACGTCAGCTTCCCCTTCCTCAATAATTTCAGTTTCTGGATGACGACGGCGGGCGCGATCGTGGTCATGATGTCGCTGTTCGTGGGCGAATTTGCGCGGACTGGCTGGCTGGCCTATCCGCCGCTGTCCGGCATTGCCTATTCGCCGGGCGTGGGCGTCGATTATTATATCTGGGGCTTGCAGATAGCGGGCATCGGCACATTGCTGTCGGGCGTCAACCTGATCGCGACTATCGTGAAGATGCGCGCGCCGGGCATGACGATGATGAAGATGCCGATCTTCACCTGGACATCGCTGCTGGCCAACGTGCTGATCGTCGCGGCCTTCCCGGTGCTGACCGCCGTGTTGGCGCTGCTGTCGCTGGACCGCTATATCGGCACGGCCTTCTTCACCAACGACATGGGCGGCAACCCCATGATGTATGTGAATTTGATCTGGATCTGGGGCCACCCGGAAGTCTATATCCTCATCCTGCCGCTGTTCGGCGTGTTCAGCGAAGTGACCTCTACTTTCTCGTCCAAGCGGATCTTCGGTTATAGCTCGATGGTCTATGCGACGGTGGTGATCGCCATTCTGTCCTACCTCGTCTGGCTACACCATTTCTTCACCATGGGGTCGGGCGCCAGCGTCAACAGTTTCTTTGGCATCACCACGATGGTCATCTCCATTCCGACGGGGGCCAAGCTGTTCAACTGGCTGTTCACCATGTATCGCGGGCGCATCCGTTTCGAATTGCCGATGATGTGGACGGTGGCATTCATGCTGACCTTCACGGTCGGCGGGATGACCGGCGTGCTGCTGGCGGTGCCGCCCGCCGACTTCGTGCTGCATAACTCGCTGTTCCTGATCGCGCATTTCCACAATGTCATCATCGGCGGCGTGTTGTTCGGCCTGTTCGCGGCGATCAACTACTGGTGGCCCAAGGCGTTCGGCTTCCGGTTGGACAAGACATGGGGCGTGCGCAGCTTCTGGCTGTGGGTCGTGGGCTTCTGGGTCGCGTTCATGCCGCTCTATGTGCTGGGCCTGATGGGCGTCACGCGCCGGATGCGCGTGTTCGACGACCCGTCGTTGCAAATCTGGTTCCAGATCGCAGCGTTCGGTGCTGTGATGATCGCGGCCGGTATTGCCTGCATGTTCATCCAGTTCGGCGTCAGCATCAAGAACCGCGAAAAGCTGCGCGACACCACGGGCGATCCATGGGATGGTCGCACGCTGGAATGGGCGACCAGTTCGCCGCCGCCGGACTATAATTTCGCCTTCACGCCGGTCATCCATGATGGCGACGCCTGGGCGGACATGAAGAAGCGCGGTTATGAGCGTCCACTGAGCGGCTATGCCGCGATCCACATGCCGTCCAACACCGGCACCGGCATCATCATCGCGGGGCTTTCGGTCGCCTTCTCGGTCGGGATGATCTGGTACATGTGGTGGCTGGCGGGCCTGTCTTTCGTGGGCATACTGGCCGTCGCGATCGGCCACACCTTCAACTATAAGCGCGACTTCTACATTCCCAAGGATGTGGTCGAACGCACCGAAGGCGAGCGCAGCGCGCTGCTCGCCAAGCCTCTTTCGGCGCAGGGCTGAACCATCATGGCCAGTATATCGAAGATCGACCCGACCTTCCTTGACGAACAGGGCAACCCGCTGTTCCATCTAGGCGAGGAACCGCATCATCCCGAAGGGTCCAGCACCGCGCTGGGCTTCTGGATGTATCTGATGAGCGATTGCCTCATCTTCGCCTGCCTGTTCGCTACCTATGCGGTGCTGGGCGGCAGCTATGCCGCGGGACCGGGGCCGAAGGATCTGTTCGACCTGCCGCTGGTCGCGCTCAATACCGCGATGCTGCTGTTTTCGTCGATCACCTATGGCTTTGCCATGCTGGCGACGGAAAAGAACCGGGTCGGCGCGACGCTGGGCTGGCTCGGCGTGACCGGGTTGTTCGGTCTCGCCTTCCTGAGCATCGAACTGTATGAATTTGCCCATCTGATCCATGAAGGCGCGACGCCGCAGCGGTCCGGCTTCCTGTCTGCCTTCTTCACGCTGGTCGGCACGCATGGGCTGCACGTCACCTTCGGCATCATATGGCTGGTGACGCTGATGGTGCAGGTCGCGAAGAAGGGGCTGATCCCTGCGAACCAGCGCCGCCTGATGTGCCTGAGCATGTTCTGGCACTTCCTCGACGTCATCTGGATCGGCGTCTTCACCTTTGTCTATCTGATGGGGATGCTGCGATGAGCGCGCACGATCACGATCACGGTCACGACGATGCGCAGGGCGCGCACGGGACCATGGGCAGTTACATGATCGGCTTTGGCCTGTCGGTGATCCTGACGGCCATCCCCTTCTGGCTGGTGATGACCGGCTATTTCGAAAATCCGCAGACGACCGCCTTCATCATCATGGCGTTCGCGGTTGTCCAGATCGTCGTCCACATGATCTACTTCCTGCACATGAACACCCGCTCGGAAGGCGGATGGTCGATGATGGCGCTCATATTTACGCTGGTTCTGGTGGTCATCACCCTGTCCGGTTCGACATGGGTCATGTATCATCTCAACAATAATATGATGCCCAAGATGGAGCATGATATGAGCCAGATGCCGTGACATTGCCCCGCCCCCGCCGCGCGACGGCGGGGTTTCCGGTCGGGCTTACGCTGATCGCAGTCATGCTGTTTGCCGGCTTTTGTGCGCTGGGGTGGTGGCAGGTCGAACGGCTGGCGTGGAAGCGCGACCTGATCGCGCGGGTCGAGGCGCGGGTTCATGCGCCCCCCGTCCCGGCACCGCTATACATTGGCAAGGACGATGCGTATCGCCGCGTAACCGCCACCGGCACCTTCCTGCATGATCGCGCCGTGCTGGTGCAGGCATCCACGGTGCGAGGCGCGGGGTTCTGGGTGCTGACGCCGTTGCGCACCGGGACCGGCACGATCCTGCTGATCAATCGCGGCTTCGTGCCGCCAGAATCTAAAACGCGCTATGACCGGCCATCGGGACCGATCCGCGTCACTGGCCTGCTGCGCCTGACCGAGCCGGGCGGCGGCTTCCTGCGCAGCAACGATCCACCCGCCGACCGATGGTATTCGCGCGACGTGGCCGCCATCGCCACCGCCCGCCGCCTTTCCTGCGCCATCCCTGATTATTTCATCGACGCCGATGCCGCACCGTCGCCCTATACGCTGCCGGTGGGCGGGTTGACCGTCGTGCGCTTCCCCAACAGTCATCTGCAATATGCCGTCACCTGGTTCATACTGGCCGCCATGGTCGTGGGGGCGTATATCGTCGTCCTGCGCCATACAGGGAAAGACCAGCGGGCATGAAGGCCAGATTGCCGATCGACGCGCGCTGGCTGCCCAGCCACTGGCCCGCTGATGCTGCCGGGCGCAAGAATATGGCGCTGTTGATGCAGTTGCGCTGGATCGCGATTGCGGGGCAGGTCGCCACCATATTGATCGTGCATTATGGCATGGGCATCCGCCTGCCCCTTTTCCCCATGCTGGTGGTGCCGTGCATCGCGATTGCAGTGAACCTGGGCAGCCTGTCGATCCTGCGCCGCCGATCGGACATCAGCCATGCCGAACTGTTCGTAGCGCTGCTGTTCGATGTGCTGGCGCTGACGTCGCAACTTTACCTTAGCGGCGGGGCGACCAATCCCTTCATCTCGCTCTATCTGGTGCAGGTGGCGCTGGGCGCCGTGCTGCTGCATCGATGGAGCGTATGGGGCATCGTCGTGATTTCCGCGCTGTGCGCGGCGGCGCTGGCCCTGTTCTATCGCCCGCTGGACCTGAGCGATGCGCTGGAGGGGCGATTGTTCGACCTGCATATCGTGGGAACATGGATATGTTTCACGATGATCGCCGTGTTGCTGGTGCTGTTCATGACGCGGATCAGCCGCAATCTTCAGGACCGTGAAGCCTATCTGGCGCAATTGCGGCAACAGGCAGCGGAGGAAGAACATATCGTCCGCATGGGGCTGCTGGCATCGGGCGCGGCGCATGAACTTGGCACGCCGCTGGCGCAACTGGCGGTCGTGCTGGGCGATTGGCGGCACATGCCGGAGATCAAGACCCATCCAGCGCTGGCGGAGGAAGTGGGCGAGATGCAGGCGGCAGTCACGCGCTGCAAAACCATCCTGAGCGGCATATTGATGTCGGCGGGCGAAGCGCGGGGCGAAGCGCCCCAAATCACCAATGTCCGCGATTTCATCGACGGAATCGCGCGCGACTGGCGCGCGGCCAATCCGGGGATGCCGCTGCGCTGCGATTATGGGCCGCATGATTATCCGCGCATCATTGCCGACCCGGTGATCCGGCAGGCGATCGTCAACCTGCTCGACAATGCACGCGAAGCCGGCGCGACCTATATCGACCTGCTGGTCGGGCGCGACAGCCAGTCGCTCAACATCGCGGTGCGCGACAATGGCAAGGGGTTCAGCGCCGACATGCTGGGCGATTTCGGCAAGCCATACCGATCGAGCAAGGGCAGGCAGGGCGGCGGCCTCGGCCTGTTTCTGGTCGTCAATGTCGTGCGCAAACTGGGCGGCAATGTCAGCGCCAGCAACGGCGCGGATGGCGGGGCAATGATCCTGCTGCGGCTGCCGCTGGGGAATGTCGCGGTGGAAGAGGAAACGGCACATGGATGACGAACGGTTGCTGGTCCTGGTGGAGGATGATCAGGATTTCGCCCGCACGCTCAGACGATCGTTCGAGCGGCGGGGGTGGCGCGTGCTGCTGGCCGACAGTCATGCCGTGCTGGCGGGCCTGCTGGCCGATCATCGCCCGACCCATGCTGTCGTGGACCTGAAACTGGACGCGGAATCCGGCCTCGTCTGCGTCCAGACGCTCCATGCCCATGACGCAGCAATGGTCATTGTCGTGCTGACCGGCTTTGCCAGCATCGCAACGGCGGTCGAGGCGATAAAGCTGGGCGCGACCAACTATCTGGCCAAACCGTCCAACACCGACGACATAGAGGCCGCCTTCGCCCGGTCGGGCGGCGACATAAGCGCGCCGCTCGCTCCGCGCCCGACGTCGATCAAGACGCTGGAATGGGAACATATCCATGAAGTGCTGAAAGACAGCGACTTCAACATTTCCGAAACTGCCCGCCGTTTGGGGATGCACCGCCGCACATTGGCGCGCAAGCTGGCCAAGCGGCAGGTCGGTTGACGGACGTGTTTCGTCGTGCCATTGGCGGGCGCAACGCGGGTGTAGCTCAATGGTAGAGCAGCAGCTTCCCAAGCTGACGACGGGGGTTCGATTCCCCTCACCCGCTCCACGACAATAGCGAGACGAACCCCCGCCTTTTGTGCGCTGCGCCCTGCCGGGCTGCGCTGGGCGGTTCGATTCCCCTCACCGCTCCAGTCCCCAGACATTTCAATAAGGCGCAGCGGCATCCCGTGCGGGAATCGCGCCGCGATGGCCGATATTCCATCCCGCCAGCCGATGGCCCGCCAGCGCCGCATCGGCAGGCGTCGCGCCCGCCAGCCGGGCGTGGAGGTAGCCGCCGTTGAAGGCGTCGCCCGCCCCGCTCGAATCGATCACGTCAACTCGCTGCGGAATGGCGATGACCACCCCGTCGATCATACAGCCATCGCCGCCCAGCTTGACCACGACTTCGCGCCCGTCGGCCCCGCCCCATCGGGCGGCGGCGTCCTGCGCATCGTCGGCCTCGCCCATTTCGACTTCGTCCGCCAGCGTCGGCAGGCCCATGTCGCTGACCGCGATCGCCCGGTCGCGCCAGTGGCACGCGGTCGCGGCGTCGGGCCACAAACGCGCGCGGTAATTGCCGTCGAACGCAACTTTACCGCCCTTCGCGCGCACCGTTTCGCAAAGCGCCAGCAATGCTTCGCGCCCTTCGTCCGGCAGGATCGCCAGAGTGATGAGCGAGAAATAAAGCAGGTCGCTTTGCCCCGCAGCGGCCACCATGGCGTCGCTGCCGGGCAGCACGAACATGCGCCGCGCCGCCGCGTCGCTGCGCCAGTAATGGAAACTGCGTTCGCCGGTAGCGTCGGTTTCGATGGCGTAGAGGCCGGGCAACCGGTCGGCCGCGCGCAATACCAGGCTGGTGTCGACGCCTTCGGCCTCCCATGCGGCGCACAGGTCCGCGCTCATCGGGTCGGCACCCATCGCACTGGCCAACCGGACCGTGTCGCCAGCGCGGGCAAGGTGAACGGCGGTATTGATGACGTCGCCACCATAGCGCAGGTTCCAGCTGTCGCCCGTGCCACGGCTCAGTTCCAGCATCGCTTCCCCGATCACCGTCACGATTGCGCCTGCCGCCATGTCCTTGCCCCATCCCTTTCCTGTTTGAGCCAGCTTCGTGCGGAGGGGGGGCGGCGAAGTCAAGACGCCTTGCCCTTCATCCTGCTATTTGCAACGATGTGGAACGTTAATAGGGCGTTGGCGTTTTGCCTTCAGGCAAAGAATGCGGACTGTCCGCCCGACGTGCCGTTCGGGGAACAGATGATAAGCGCCAACAGTAATTCTTCCGGCGACCGCTTCGAACTGCTGGTTCAAAGCGTCACGGATTATGCCATCTTCATGCTGGACCGCGACGGCATAGTCGTCAGCTGGAACGCGGGCGCACGCTGCATCAAGGGATATGAAGCGGACGAAATTATCGGGCGGCATTTTTCCTGCTTCTACACGATAGAGGACCAAGCGGCGGGCGTCCCTGCCCTTGCCCTGTACACAGCCGAACATGACGGCCGGTTCGAAGCGGAAGGATGGCGTGTGCACAAGGATGGCACCCCTTTATGGGCCAATGTCGTGATCGACCCGATCCGCTCCCCGCAGGGCGATCTGATCGGCTTTGCCAAGGTCACCCGCGACCTGACCGAACGGCGTGCTGCACAGGACGCGCTGCGCCATAGCGAGGACCGCTTCCGCCTGCTGGTCGAAAGCGTTACGGACTATGCCATCTATATGCTCGACCCCATCGGCACGGTGACCAGCTGGAACATGGGTGCGCAACGGTTCAAGGGCTATGCCGCCGAGGAGATAGTCGGCCAGAATTTCGCGCGCTTCTATTCCGACGAGGACAGGCTGGCCGGTTTGCCATCGCGCGCGCTGCACACGGCGCAGGTCGAAGGCCGGTTCGAGGCGGAGGGGTGGCGCATCCGCAAGGACGGATCGCGCTTCTGGGCCAATGTCGTGATCGACCCGATCCGCTCCCCGCAGGGCGATCTGATCGGCTTTGCCAAGATCACCCGCGACCTGACCGAACGGCGCGACGCGCAAAGGGCGCTTGATGAAGCGCGCGAGGCAATCATCCAGACACAGAAGATGGACGCCATCGGCAAGCTGACCGGCGGGGTGGCGCATGATTTCAACAATTTGCTGGCAGTGATCGTCGGCAGCCTGGACCTGGCGCGGATGCGCATGGCCAGTGGCGGGGACATCAGCCGCTATCTGGACAATGCGATGGCGGCGGCCGAGCGCGGCGCGACGCTGACGCAGCGGATGCTCGCCTTTGCGCGCAAACAGGAACTCAAGCTGCAAAGCGTCGATTGCATCGCGCTGGTGCGGGACATGGCCGAATTGCTGCAAAGCACGCTCGGCACGGGCATCGCGATCGACACCCATTTTCCGTTGGCGATGGTCGCTGCCCATGCCGACCCTGCGCAGTTGGAACTGGCGCTGCTGAACCTGGCGGTCAATGCGCGCGACGCGATGCCAGGTGGCGGGCGCATCGTCATCGACGCGGCCGAAGCGCTCGTGTCGCCCGACGAGCGGCCCGATCTGGCGGCGGGCGCCTATGTCCGCCTGTCGGTATCGGACGAAGGCGATGGCATGGACGTTGCGACGTTGCAGCGCGCCCGCGAACCATTTTTCACGACCAAGGGCGTGGGCAAAGGCACGGGACTGGGGCTGTCAATGGTGCATGGCTTTGCGCAGCAATGCGGCGGATCGCTGACCATCACCAGCGATGGTGGCGTTGGCACGACCGTCAACCTGTGGTTGCCCGTGGCCGGGGCCGATGCGGTCGTCGCCACGATAGTCGATCATGCGCCAGCCACCCAGAACAGCGACCAACCACTGGTGATACTGGCGGTGGACGACGATGAGCTGGTGCTGATGAACACGGCGGGCATGTTGGAAGCGCTGGGCCATACCGTATTTCAGGCGTCCTGCGCCGCAGACGCGCTGCGCCTGCTGGAGCAGGGGGAGGTCGACCTGGTGGTGACGGATCATGCCATGCCCGGCATGACCGGCGCGCAACTGGCCGACGCGATCGACCAGTTGCGGCCGGACCTGCCCGTCATCATCATCACCGGCTTTGCCGAATTGCCCCCCCATGCCAGCAAACGCCCGCGACTGGACAAACCCTTCCGTCAGGCGGAACTGGCGCGGCTGGTGGCGCGGGTCGGGCATCAGGGCGCGGCCGCCCGGCCGATCCGTCTGGCGCCACAACCCGGCGACATATGAAGTGCCGCGCGTCATTATGCGAAATACTGGCAAGATCATGATCGAAATAGTGGAAAAAGCGGCACTTTAGGTCGCTATCTACTTGCATGGGCGGGCCGCTTGGCCAAAGGGGTTCGCAACGCCCCCTTACAAGCCGCAGGATTGCATGGACACGCCCATCGCGCGCACGCCGACATCGCACTTCTTTACGTCGCTGCGGACCCGTCTCCACTATCTCGACTGGGGCAATAGTTCCGCGCCACCGCTCATCCTGGTGCATGGCGGTTTCGATCATGCGCGCAGTTGGGACTGGACGGCGCGCGCGCTGGCCGACGATTATCATGTGATCGCCCCAGACCTGCGCGGCCATGGCGATAGCGCATGGTCGTCCGACAGCTCCTACATGATGGCCAATTATGTCTATGATCTGGCGCAACTGGTCGAGATGATCGACCGTAGCCCAGTCACCATCGTCGCCCATTCGCTCGGCGGGTCCATCAGCTTGCGCTATGCCGGGCTGTTTCCGGAAAAAGTGGCGAAGATCGTTGCGATCGAGGGGCTGGGCCTGTCACCCGACCGCCTGCGCGAAGTGAAGCAGCACGATGGTCCGGCTGAATTGCGCCAATGGATCGACACGCGCCGCGCCAGCGCCCGCCGCACCCCCCGCCGCTATCCCACGATAGAGGCTGCGGTAGGCAGGATGCGCGAACGTAACGAACATCTATCAGTCGCACAGGCGCTGCACCTGACCATCCATGGCGTCAACCGCAACGAGGATGGCAGCTATAGCTGGAAATTCGACCCCTATCTGAACGGCATGGCACCCAAGGCCGCTTCGGACGACGGACTGCCCCAATTTTGGGAACGCATCACCTGCCCGACCCTGCTGTGCCTGGGCAGCGACAGCTGGGCGTCCAATCCGGTCAAGGACGGACGCGCCAGCCATTTTCAGGACGCCCGGCTGGTCGAATTCGCCGATGCGGGCCACTGGTTGCACCATGACCAGTTCGACCGCTTCATCGCCGAGCTGCGCGCCTTCCTCTGAACGGCGCGCGGGCTAAGCCTTGAAGCCTGCAATCGCGGCCTGATATTCCGCCTTCAACTGCGCTATATAGTCCCCGGCGGACTGCACCTTGGCGATCGCGCCGATGCCCTGACCGCACCCCCACACGTCGCGCCACGCCTTGGCCTCGCCGCCGGTCGCGCTGGCGAAATCCATGGCCGCCGCCTTGCCCAGATTGTCCGGGTCCAGCCCCGCCGCAACGATGCTGGGGCGCAGATAATTGCCGTGGACGCCGGTAAACACATCGGAATAGACGATGTCGCCCGCGCCGCTATCGACGATCATCTGCTTATAGCCATCCTCCGCATTGGCCTCGCTCGTCGCGATGAAAGGCGACCCGGCATAGGCCAGGTCAGCGCCCATCATCCGCGCGGCGGCAATCGCACGCCCCGTAGCGATAGAACCGGACAGCGCCAGTGGTCCGTCGAACCAGCTGCGAATTTCCTGCACCAGTGCAAAGGGGGACAGGGTGCCGGCATGACCGCCCGCCCCAGCCGCCACCGCGATCAGGCCGTCCGCGCCCTTCTCTATCGCTTTTCTGGCAAAAACATTGTTGATGACGTCGTGCAGCACGATGCCACCATAGCTGTGGACCGCTTCGTTCACCCGTTCCTGCGCACCGAGCGAAGTGATGATGATCGGCACCTGATATTTCACGCACAACGCCAGATCCTCGTCCAGCCGGGGGTTGCTGCGGTGGACGATCAAATTGACGGCGAAGGGGGCGTCCTTGTCGGTCAATTCCGTCTGCAACAGTTGCAGCCATTGTTCGAACATGCCCGAAGGCCGCGCGTTGAGGGAGGGAAATGCGCCGACGATCCCCGCACGGCATTGGGCCATCACCAGCGCAGGCTGCGATATGATGAACATCGGCGATCCGATCAGCGGCAGCGACAGGCGGCCTTCGAGCGACGCAGGCAGGGTCATGGACGGGCTTTCCTCTCTTATTCCTTATCCCTCGCGCTATCATCGCTGCGCCAATGGAAAAAGGACAAAAGGAACTGTATTGATCAGATAATACAGCAGTGCTAGGATCGGCGCTTCAACCGCTGCCGGAGCAGGACCGATGTATAGCGAAAGCGACCTACAGGATGCCGTAACGGCGGGCGCGATATCCGCCCAAAATGCACAGGCGCTGCGCGATCATGTATCCCGGTTGCGGGCCAGCCCAGTGGTGGATGAAGAAAATTTCCGCCTGCTGACCGGCTTCAACGACATATTCGTGGCCATCGCCAGCGTGATCCTGCTGGTCGCGGTCGGATGGCTGGGCAATGGCTTGCGATTCGGCGCGGCGGAGCATCACCCCGCCTTCATGTCGGGCGCGCTGGTGGCGGCGGCCAGTTGGGGATTGGCTGAATATTTCACCCGGCAACGGCGCATGGCCCTGCCCTCCATCCTGTTGCTCGGCGGGTTCGTCGGCGGGGTCGCCTTTACGCTGGGCGCATTGGCAGCGCAGTTGTTCCCCGATGTCGGCGATCGCGTCGGATCGCTGATCCTGTCGGGCGTGGCGGCAATGAGCGCGCTGGCGGCATGGCTGCACTGGCGGCGTTTCATGGTGCCGATCACTGTCGCAGCCGGTGCGGCGGCCGCAGCGGGCGTGGTCGCCGGACTCATCCTGGCGGCCTTTCCGGGCAGTTCCACGCTGGCCTTCCTGCTGATGCTGGCAGGCGGCATTGCCATCTTCGCCTTTGCGATGTGGTGGGACATGAGCGACCGCACTCGCACGACGCGCCGCGCAGACGTGGCGTTCTGGCTGCACCTGACTGCTGCGCCGATGATCGCCCATTCGCTGTTCCAGTTGCTCGACCTGTTCGACGGGCGCGACATCAGCGCTGGCAAGGCCGTGACGGTGATTGCCCTCTATGTCGCTTTCGGTGTCATCGCACTGGCGATTGATCGCCGCGCGCTGATGGTGTCCAGCCTGGCCTATGTGTTCTTCGCGCTCTATGCCCTGTTCGAACAGGCGGGCGTCGTCGGCCTGTCTGTCGCCTTCACGGCGCTGGTGATCGGCTCTGCCCTGCTGCTGCTGTCGGCACTGTGGCACAATGCTCGTGCGCTGGTGGTGGGTTGGCTGCCCCCGGTGCTGGCCGATCGGCTGCCCCCGGCCTAATCCTCGACGATCCGCAGCAGCTTGCGTTCGACCGGGGCCAGCACGGCCTGCAAGTCCTGCCCGCGCTTCAGCACATGCCCGCCTTCGCCGACCAGCGCCCACATGCCCTGCCGCTGGCGCAACGCCGGGCGCTTTTCGATACGATATTCGGGGCGCTCGGCCGATCGGCGAAAGGCGCTGAATATGGCGGCCTCGCGCCCCATATCCATCGCATAGTCGCGCCAGTGGCCCGCCGACACCATCCGGCCATACAGATCCATGATCCGTTGCAATTCCAGCCGGTCGAACCCGACCTGACCAGCATTTGCCCCAACAGCAGGGAACGGCGTCACATTCGACATCAGGCCCGGTCACGCGCCTTGAACAGCGAAGCATCGTCATCGGGCAGGCGTGGCTGCTGCTTTTCCGCCAGCAATTCGCCCAAGCGCTTCTGCAACCGCTCGACTTCGCACTGAAGCAGTTCCAGCTTCTGCTTTTCCGGGTCGAAACAGTCGGAACAGGGCGTGCCATAAGGCATGAAGTCACGCTGATAAGCCGTCACGTCGACGAGCATCGCGCGGGCGGGAATGCCCACCATCGTTGCGCCTTCGGCCACATCCTTGGTCACTACCGCATTTGCACCGACCCGCGCACGCGCGCCGACATTGATCGGTCCCAGAACCTGCGCGCCCGAACCGACGATCACGCCATCGTTGAGCGTGGGATGCCGCTTTCCCGCAATGCCATTGGCCGGATCGGTCCCGCCCAGCGTCACATTCTGATAAAGCGTCACGTCATCGCCAATCTCCGCTGTCTCCCCGATCACGGTAAAACCATGGTCGATGAAGAAGCGGCGGCCGATCCGCGCGCCCGGATGAATGTCGTTGCCGGTCAGGAAGCGCGAGAAATGGTTGATCGCCCGCGCCAGAAAGAACAATCGCGCGCGGTAAAGGCGATGCGCGACCCTGTGAAAGGCCAGCGACCAGACACCGGGATAGAGCAATATTTCCGCGCGGGACCGTGGCGCAGGATCGCGCGCCTTGATCGAATCGAGATAGGCAATAAGGTCACGCAGCATCAAACCGTCCCTGAACAGGCCCGCTGGCGTGGCGTGCCAATTTCCGTACTCACCCACTATAGGGATAAAGCGCGAATTTTTCCAGAGAGGGCGCTACTTGCCCTTGCGTCGACCAAACAGAAACTTGCTTGGCGGCGCGGGATATACCAATCATGGCGGTAGAGAATATAGCAAGAGGCATTGGATGATCGACGCTTTTATAGCCCATTTCGGCGAAATCCTGCCCTTCATCCTCGTGGGATTCGGTGCGCAGATCATCGATGGTGCTTTGGGTATGGCCTATGGCGTCATCTCCAGCACGCTGTTGCTGTCGATGGGCCTGCCGCCCAGCCGTGCGTCCGCCAGCGTCCATGCCGCAGAAACCTTCACGACCGGCGTGTCGGCGATCAGCCATATCCTGCACCGCAATGTCGACTGGAAACTCTTTGCCCGGCTGATCGTGCCAGGCGTCATCGGCGGGGTTTCGGGTGCCTATCTGCTGTCGAATATCGACGGCGCGGTCATCAAACCCTTCGTGCAATTCTATCTTGCGGCCATCGGCATTTTCCTGATCTGGCGTGGTTTCCACCTGCCGCCCAAGGCACGCGACCCCAAATGGGTAACGCCGCTGGGTCTGGTCGGCGGCTTCATGGATGCGTCGGGCGGCGGCGGCTGGGGGCCGATCGTCACGTCCAACCTGCTGATTCAGGGGGCCAGCCCACGCCACACGATCGGCACCGTCAACACGGTCGAATTCATCCTGACCCTGTCGATCAGCCTGACCTTCCTCATCCATCTGGGGTGGGAAACATTCACGACCTACACGGTCGGCCTGTTGATCGGCGGCGTGGTTGCCGCGCCATTCGGGGCGATGCTGGCCCGGCGCATCGCGCCGCGCGTCTTGTTCATGGCGGTCGGCATCATCCTGACGATCACGTCGCTGTTCGGGGTCGTCAAATATCTTGGATATATCGGCTGAAACACTTATATTCGGCTTTCTGATCGAGGAAGCCGATAGATGTCCAGTTACCTGCCAACCCTGAAACAGTTGCAATATCTGGTCGCCTTGAAGGAACAGGGACATTTCGGGAAGGCAGCCGATAGCTGCTACGTCACCCAATCGACTCTGTCGGCGGGCATTCGCGAACTGGAATCGCTGATCGGCGTGACCCTGGTAGAGCGCACCCGCCGGGTCGTCCGCTTTACGGCGCTGGGCGATCGCATCGTGGACAAGGCGCACCGGGTGCTGCGCGAGGCGGAGGAACTGGCCGCCATCGCCGAGGCATCGGGCAAGCCGTTGACCGGCGAGTTGCGGATGAGCGTCATCCCGACCATCGCGCCGTTCCTGCTGCCCCGGCTGCTGCCCCGGCTGCGCGCCGACCGGCCCGAACTCAAACTCTACCTGCGGGAAGAAACGACCCAGGCCGCGATCGATTCGCTGCGCCACGGCAATGTCGATTGCGTGCTGATGGCGCTGCCCTTCCCTACCGGCGAACTGGACAGCGAAATCCTGTTTCAGGACCGGCTCTACATTGCCTTCCCGCATGACGAGCCAGTCGATCCGCCCGAATGGATCGGCCCGGACATGATCGATGAAAGCAAATTATTGCTGCTGGAAGATGGCCATTGCCTGAAAGACCATGCGCTGGCCGCGTGCAACCGGCCTGAATTGCGGGCCAGTGCGACGATGATGGGGACATCGCTGCATACCCTGATCCAGATGGTCGATAACGGCCTTGGCGTGACGATGATTCCCGAAATGGCAATTGCCAGCGGAATATTGGAACATACGCGCATCGCCGCGCGCCCATTGCAATCGGAACGGTCGTGGCGCGACATCGCGCTGGTGTGGCGCAAGAACAGCCCGCGCGAAAAGGAATTCAACCTGCTGTCGGGCATCCTGCGCGACGCGGCAGCGATCAATTGCCGTCTGCCGGAAGCGGCCTGAAGCCCCTACCAGCCGCGCGCCTTGGCTTCATCCTCGGCGCGCGCTTCGACCCAAAGCGCAGCGCCATCGGCGAAATGCTCTTTCTTCCAGAAGGGCGCATCCGATTTCAGCCAGTCGATCAGGAAAGCACAACTTTCGAGCGCAGCCCCGCGATGGCGCGACGCCGTGCCGACCAGCACGATCCGCGCGCCCGGCTCCAGCCGCCCGACACGGTGGATCAACGTAATCCCCAGCAATGGCCAGCGCGCCAGCGCTTCGTCGGCGATGCGACCGACCTGCGCCTGCGTCATCGCAGGATAATGTTCCAGTTCCAGCGCCAGCACGCCGCCCCCGCCCCGCACCACGCCCGTAAAGCTGGCGACTCCGCCGCCGCCCAGCGATTCGAGCGCCGCCAGTTCGGTCGCGACATCGAAATCTTCGGCCTGAATGGCGATGCGCCTCATCCCCCCGTCACCGGCGGGAACAGCGCCACTTCGCGGGCATCACCAATGACCGTGTCGAGCGGCGCAAATCTTTGATCGATCGCCGCGCGCAATCGGGTCGAATCGGACAGCGCCTGGCCATGGCCATCACTGTGGCCCGCCAGTTGGGCAATCACATCGGCGATGGTCGTGCCGGGCGCAGGGCGCGCTACGCGCTCCTCATCCACACCCACGATTTCGCGCACCCAGGCGAAATAGACGATGGTCAGATCGGCCATCGCCCTAGTCCATATGCTTGATGCCGACGCGCAGATAATCCCATCCGGTGATCAGCGTCAGGATGGCGGCAGTCCATAAGGTGATGATGCCCACTGCCTGCACGAACGGATAATGCGGCACTGCGCCCGCCAGGATCAGCGCGCCCAGCGCGACGATCTGGAACGTGGTTTTCCATTTGGCGAGCCGCGATACCGGCACGGACACCTGCAACCCGGCCAGAAATTCGCGCAGGCCCGATACAGCAATTTCACGCAGCAGGATGATCATCGCGGCGATGACGTGCATCCCGGCAATGTCGCGCGTGGCGGCCAGCATCAGGATGACGGCGCCGACCATGATCTTGTCGGCGATGGGATCAAGGAAAATGCCCAGTCTGGACACCGCTCCCTGCGCACGGGCCAGATAACCGTCGAAATAATCGGTTATGCCCATCAGGCAATAAAGGGCGAAGGCCAGCCCATAGCCGGTTGTCCAGCGCGCACCGATTTCGGCCGGCCAGAGCAGGGCGACCAGCAACGGCACGGTGAATATACGCGAAAGCGTCAGCAAATTCGGCAGCGTCAGCATGGCCGCGAACTGCCACAGTCCGGCCCGTCGCACAAGCGGGCCGTGCGCCCGCCATCGCGTCCCTGTGCCAAGCCATGTGCCAAGCCATTGGACAGGGACGCCGCCAGCGGCTAGACCCCGGCCCGGTCGCTCACGGAAAAGAAGTCATATTCTCTCATGCAAGCCTCTCTCAGGCTCTTGAACAAGCGCCGTTTCCTGCCGCTTTTCATCACCCAGTTGCTGGGTGCGTTCAACGACAATCTGTTCAAGAACGCGATGGTCCTTTTCGTCGTCTATCAGGTCTATAATGACGAACGGTCCGAAACCTGGTTCAGCGCGCTGGCCACGGGGCTGTTCATTCTGCCCTTCTTCCTGCTGTCCGCGCTGTCGGGGCAACTGGCGGACCAGCGCGACAAGGCGCTCATCATCCGTTGGGTGAAGGCTGCCGAAATTGCGATCATGATTGTGGGAGCGGCGGGCCTTGGCCTGATCTGGGGCGGCATTGCGGTCCACACGCTGGCGATTCCCCTGCTGCTGGCGGCATTGTTCGCCATGGGCATCCATTCGACATTCTTCGGCCCGATCAAATATGCGATCCTGCCCCAGCATCTGCACGATGATGAAGTGCTGGGCGGCACCGGTCTGGTCGAAGCAGGCACCTATATCGCCATTCTGGCAGGCACGATCCTGGCCGGCCTAATCCCGGTGGAAATCGCCGCGATCGGCATCATCATCACTGCCCTGATCGGCTATGTCGCCGGGCGGGAAGTGCCTTCCGCACCATCGTTGCTGGAAAGCCAGCCAATCGATTATCACATCCTCCGGTCGTCGATTAACCTGGTCCGCGGCACGATGCACATTCGCCGGCTCTTTCTGGCGATCATGTCGATCAGCCTGTTCTGGGCCGTCGGTTCCATCCTGTTCATTCAGTTTCCGCCACTGGTGAAGAACGTCCTGACTGCCGACAAACCAGTCGCCAGCCTGTTCCTGGCCATCTTCTCGATCGGCATCGCCATCGGCTCGATTGCGATCAACCGGCTGTTACAGGGGCATGTATCGGCCAAATATGCTCCCGCATCGGTGATCGGCATGGGGCTGTGCATCGTCGCATTCCATTTCGTATGCGCGATGTGGACGCCTTCACCCAATGGTCAGATGCTCTCGCTGAGCGGGTTTCTCGCGCATCCGATGGCCATGGCGCTGTCGGCCTGCCTGCTGGGGGTCGCGACCTTTGGCGGCATGTTCGTGGTGCCGCTTTATGCGTTCCTGACCACCACGGTTGAAAAATGCGAAGCGGCGCGGACCGTGGCGGCCAATAATATCGTCAATTCGGGCGCGATGGTGATCGGGTCGGTGCTGGCCATTGGCCTCAGCATCGCGGGCGTATCCGTCGTGATGCAATTGCTGCTGGTCGCGTTCCTCTCGCTCCCTTGCGCCTGGTTGGCGTGGAAGCTGCACAAGGCGTGCGATGGGCCGCTTTGCAGCGATCCCGCTTAATAGATAAAGCTGTAAAAGGCCGTGAAGAAGGCCGCAAAGCTCAGCCCGAATAATTTCCAGTCGCTATCGTCATCGACCATCTTGCGCCTGCTTGCGGGCGCGACATCGGCCACGCGCAGCACATGCTGCGGCAACCGCTGACGGAAGGGGTGACGGGCGGATTCTGTCGTCAGGACAAGGGGGCGCGTTCGCATGATGAGGAGTTAACGCAATCTTTACCTTTTAGACCACGGTAAATGGTGGTTAATTTCCGGTTGTCCCGGTGCGGGACAGGCTTGACCGTATCAGGTGAATAATACAGCATGGTCGAACCAATGAATGATCCGCTTGCCCCCGCTCCCCTATCCCCGGCCCCCCGCGAATTTGGGGCAGGGCCGCCCAGCGCCTTTGCCCCGCCCACCCCATGGCGGCGGCGAGTCCAGATTTTCGGCTGGATCGTAGCGGCATTCCTCGCGCTGCTGATGGTCATTATCGCCTGGCTGGCGGTGACTGCGCCATTGTCCAGGTCGTTGAAGCCAATCGCGCCGCCCAGCGTCAGCCTGATGTCGGCGGACGGGCATCTGATCGCCCGGCGTGGCGCGGTGATCGACAAGCCGGTGACGATGGCGGAACTGCCCGCCCATGTCCCGCAAGCCTTCATGGCGATAGAGGATCGTCGCTTTCCGACCCATTGGGGCGTCGATCCGCGCGGTATTGCCCGTGCCATGTGGCACAATATCCGGTCCGATGGTTCGTCGCAGGGCGGCAGCACGATCACCCAGCAACTGGCCAAGGGCGTGTTCCTGTCCAGCGACCGCACCTTTGGCCGCAAGGCGCGCGAGGCGATGATCGCTGTATGGCTGGAGGCATGGCTGACCAAGGACCAGATCATGGAACGCTATTTGTCGAACGTCTATTTCGGCGATAATGTCTATGGCCTGCGCGCCGCCGCCCGCCATTATTTCAACCGTTCGCCCGACCGACTGACCATCCCGCAGGCCGCAATGCTGGCGGGATTGCTCAAGGCGCCATCCCGCCTTGCCCCCACCAGCAATCTGAAGGGCGCACGCACCCGCGCCGCGCTGGTGACGCAGGCGATGGTGGACGCCGGCTATATCACGCAGGCGGAGCGCAATGCCCTGCCCCCCGCGCGCCTGAACGTGCATGAAACCCCCGATGCGACGACCGGCACCTATTTCGCCGACTGGGTGCTGCCGCAGGCGCGCGACCGTGCCGGTGCAGTCTATGGCGCGCAGGAGGTTGCGACGACGCTCGACTGGCGTATCCAGCGCCTGGCCGAAGCGGCGATCCGCCGTGCGCCGCTGGGCGGCGCGCAGGCTGCGCTGGTGGCGATGAAGCCGGACGGCAGCGTCGTCGCCATGGTCGGCGGCAAAAATTACAAGACCAGCGCCTTCAACCGCGCGGTGCAGGCCAAGCGCCAGCCCGGATCGACCTTCAAACTCTTCGTCTATCTCGCCGCCTTCCGCGCCGGGATGACGCCCGAAGATATGATCGACGACACGCCGATCATCACCGGCACATATCGCCCGGCCAATCATGGCCGCAAATATCGGGGCCGCATCACGCTGCGTCAGGCATTCGCGGCTTCGAGCAATGTGGCTGCGGTCCGCCTGACCCAGAAGGTCGGCGTGGACAATGTCATCAAGGTGGCCCGCGACCTGGGCGTCACTGCGCCTTTGACCGAAGATCTCAGCCTGGCGCTCGGCACGTCTGAGATTCCTCTGGTGGAACTGGCCGAAGCCTATGCGTCAGTTGCGGCGGGTGCCTATCCCGTCCTTGCCCACGGCCTGCCGCCCGAAGAACAGGGCTGGTTTCAGAAGCTGATGCAGCGCCAGCGCGCGTTCGACGATGACGAACTGGAAATGATCCGCGACCTGCTCTCCTCCGCCGCCAATCGCGGCACGGGCAGCGCGGCGGCGCTGCGCACCAGCACGTTCGGCAAGACAGGCACGACGCAGGACAGCCGCGACGCGATCTTCGTGGGCTATGCGGGCGGACTGGTGACGGCGGTGTGGATCGGCAATGACGACAACACGCCCCTTCCCGGTGGCGCAGCAGGCGGTGGCATCCCCGCGCGCATCTGGCGCAATTTCATGGGCGGCGCGATCAACGAAGCGGTCGAGGACGCACCGGAAGAAACGCAGGACGCCGATCTGGTCAACGCTATCGCCAACGTCACGGTGGAAACGGGGGTCGGCAATGTCGGCGTGGGCGTGGACGAAGGCGGGATGACCGTGAATATCGGCGGCAACCAGTTGCGCATTCCGACCGATCAGCCGATCCCCGGCCTGCCCCCCATCACCCCCCCGCCGCGCATGGCACCCACTACCCCGCCAGAGGAAGGTGATCCACCGCTATAGGCTTGTTAAACCGCCTGCCCGGCGGCCCATCCACTGGCCCAGGCCCATTGGAAATTATAGCCGCCCAGCCATCCGGTCACGTCCACCGCCTCCCCAATCGCATAGAGGCCCGGCACCTTGGCCGCTTCCATCGTGCGCGACGACAGGCCTGCCGTCGCGATGCCGCCGACGGTGACTTCGGCCTTGGCATAGCCTTCGGTCCCGGTCGGTTCGAACGGCCAGTCGGCCAGTTGCGCGCCGACCTGCCGCAACACTTTGTCCGACAGCGCCACCAATTCCCCCTGCACGCCGATCCGCTCCAGCAGCGCATCGGCCAGCCGCTCGGTCAGCGCCTGCGCCAACAGCTTGCGCAGCGATACGCGCGGCCGATCCCGCTTTTCCGCCAGCAGCCAGTCGGGCGCACGGTCGGGCAGGAAATTCACATGGATAGGGGTGCGATGCTGCCAGTAGCTGCTGATCTGCAACATCGCCGGACCCGACAGTCCGCGATGGGTGAACAGCGCCGCTTCACGGAAACGAGTCTTGTTCCAGCGCACCTCCACGTCCGCCGACACGCCCGAAAGCGCCTGAAACAAGACTTCCTCCAGCCCCAGCGTAAACGGCACCAGCGCCGGGCGCGGCTGAATGATGGCCAGACCAAATTGGCGCGCGACATCATAGGCAAAGCCGGTCGCTCCCATTTTCGGGATCGACGGCCCGCCCGTCGCCAGCACCAAAGCCGGCGCACGATGGGGAACGCCGCCGATCGCCACGCGATACAGGCCATCGCCATGGGTTATGTCGGTCACTGACTGCCCCAGCGCCATGGTCACGCCGCCGATGCTACATTCTTCGTCCAGCATCGCGACGATCTGCTTGGCCGACCCGTCGCAAAACAACTGCCCCAGCGTCTTTTCATGCCAGGCGATGCCGTAGCGATCGACCAGTGCGATAAAATCCTGCGCACTATAACGCCCCAGCGCCGATTTGGCGAAATGCGGGTTGGTCGAGAGGTAACGATCCGCATTGGTGTGGATATTGGTGAAATTGCACCGCCCACCGCCGGAAATCAGGATTTTCTTGCCTTGGCTGTCGGCATGATCGACCAGCAGCACCCGCTTGCCCCGCTGCCCGGCGGTGGCCGCGCACATCAACCCAGCCGCACCCGCGCCCAACACGATCACGTCCCAATCGGCCATCACCGTCCCCGCTTCAGGCGGACGACCGCTTCGTCCAGTGCAGACAGGAAACGCGATCGGTCATTCTTGCCGAACGGCGGCGGCCCGCCAATCTGGTCGCCGCCCGCCCGCAAATCCGCCATGATCGCGCGCGTCGCGATGGCCGCGCCAATGGAACTGAGCGTGAAGGGCTTGCCATTGGGTGCGATCACCACAGCGCCCGCTTTCAGGCATCGGTCGGCCAGCAATATGTCGGCGGTAATACACACCGCGCCCGCGTCCGCCCGCTCCGCGATCCAGTCATCCGCCGCATCGAATCCGTCGCTCACCACGACCCGGTCGAGCAATGGATGGGCTGGGATGCGGATCGGACTGTTGCTCACGATCGTCACGGGGACTTCATGCCGCCAGGCGACCTTATAGACCTCCTCCTTCACGGGGCAGGCATCGGCATCGACCAATATCTTCATGTTCCGCCCGATAGGCTGCCCGGCCGCGCGAAACAATGCCCCGCCTTATTTCGCCCGGTGTCATTCGCCGCCTTCACCCCGCCGTCATCCTGCCCTACATGGGTCGGGATGAGCGCCCCCCTGTATAACAAAGACATATTGCGGCTTGCCGCCAGCATCCCCCACCACGCCCGCCTGCCAGACCCGCAGGCGAGTGTGGAGAAACGCTCGCCCACCTGCGGATCGCGGGTGACGGTGGACGTGCAGATGGCCGACGGCCGCCTCGCGGAAATGGGACTGGACGTAAAGGCCTGCGCCCTTGGGCAGGCTTCCGCCGCGCTGATGGCAGGGCAGGCGATCGGCATGAGCGCGGCTGAACTGGCCGATGCGCGCGACCGCCTGACCGCCTATCTGTCGGGCGCGAGCGACGATCTGGATTTCTGGCCGGGCCTTGCCGTTTTGGCCCCGGCGCGCGGCTACCCCGCACGTCACGCGTCGATCCGCCTGGGTTTCGAAGCGATTGCCGAAGCCGCCCGGATGGCAGACGCCTGATGCAGACCGCGCAATCCGCACCCGTCAGCGCCACCGAAATATTGCTGTCCGACGGCGTCATCCTGCTGGGTGCCGCTGTCCTGTTCGTCATATTGTTTCGCCGCTTCGGCCTTGGCGCTGTGCTGGGCTATCTGGTCGCGGGCGCGCTGGTCGGGCCGCAGGGGCTGGGACTGGTCGGCGGCGGCGAATCGAAACTCGCCATCGCCGAAATCGGCATCGTCCTGCTGCTGTTCCTCGTCGGGCTGGAACTGCATCCCGCCCGGCTCTGGCGGTTGAAGCGCGACATTTTCGCGCTTGGTCTGGCGCAGGTCGTGCTGTGCGGCTGCGTGCTGACCGCGATCATCTTCTATTTCACAGGGTTCAGCTGGGGTGCGGCAATCGCGCTTGGCCTGCCGCTGGCGCTGTCCTCCACGGCTCAGGTGCTGCCGGGCCTCAAATCCAGTGGCCGCATCAATTCGCCCTTTGGTGAGAAGGTGTTTTCGATCCTGTTGTTTCAGGATCTCTCGATCGTTCCACTCATCACCATCGTCGCCGCCCTGTCGCGCAATCCCGCCGATGCCGGGGGACCGCCCGGCTGGATGATGGCGGGCTATACCGTCGCGGCGATTGCGGGGCTTGTGCTGGCGGGCCGCTTCATCCTGCGCCCCCTGCTGGCGCTGGTCGGGCGGTTGGGCGAGCGGGAATTGTTCGTCACGGTCGGCCTGTTCACTGTGCTGGCGTCCGCCGCGCTGATGCACAGCCTGCATCTGTCGACGGCGCTGGGCGCATTCGTTGCCGGTGTGATGCTGGCCGATTCGCCCTACCGGCATGAGATCGAGGCGGATGTCGAACCATTCCGATCGATCCTGCTTGGCCTGTTCTTCCTCGCGGTCGGCATGGTACTGGACCTGCGCGCCGTCGCCGACAATCCGCTGTTCGTCCTGTCGATGGCGATCATGCTGGTGGCGACCAAAGCCGCGATCATCACTGGCCTTGCCCGCCTGTTCGGCATGGACTGGCGACCGGCGCTGGGTGCTGGCCTGCTGCTCAGCCAGGGCGGCGAATTCGGTTTCGTCCTGTTCGCGCAGGCGCAGGGCGCACTATTGATCGCGCCGCAGGCCGCCAGCCTGTTCAGCGCCATCGTCACTTTTTCCATGGCGACCACGCCATTCCTGATGCTGTTCGCCCGCAAGTTCGAATTTGCCCAGCCCAAGAACGGGTCCGACTTGCCCGACCCGGACGAGGCGCCACGCGGCACCGCCATCATCGTGGGCTATGGCCGCTTCGGGCAGACGGTCGCGCAAATGTTGATGGGCCATGGCTTTGGCGTTGTCCTGATCGACAAGAAGCCTGCGCAGATCGAAGTGTCGAGCCGGTTCGACATGAAAGTCTATTATGGCGACGGCACGCGCATCGACCTGCTTCATCGGGCGGGTGCCGACGAAGCGCGCCTGATCGCCTTCTGCATCGACGATCCCTCGCTCGACTCGCACATGCTCCAACCCATCGCCAATGCCTTTCCACAGGCCGCCCTGATGGTCCGCGCTTTCGACCGGCGGCAAGTGCTGGCATTGCAGGACATGGATCTGGCCGGCGTCGTCCGCGAAGTCTATGAATCGGCCATCTGCATGGGGGTTCAGGCGATGCAGTCCCTTGGCGTCTCCAATGAAGAAGTTGAGGAAGTCGAACGGCAATATCGCGCCAATGACGGTCAGCGCATGGCGCTTCAGATCGAACATGGCACATTGCTGGCGGCCAAAGACCTGATGTTCCGCCCCGGTCAGGCCATGCGCCTGCTCAGCCGTGGCGATGGAGACAAAGCATGATCGCGATTCTCGCCTGCCTGTCGGCAGCATTGGCCATCGGCGCGGGCGCATTCGGCGCGCACGGCGTGACCAGCCCCAAAGCCGTCGAATGGCTGCGCACCGGCGGGCTATATCAACTGATCCATGCCGTGGCGGCGCTGGCGATCATGGGCGTGGCGCGCGGTGCGGCGGCATTGATGCTCGGCGGCGCGGCGATCTTTGCCGCGACGCTGTATGCCATGGCGCTGGGCGCTCCCAAATGGCTGGGCGCGATCACGCCGATCGGTGGCGTGCTGATGATCGCGGCGTGGCTATGGGCGGCATGGACCTTCGGGCAGCGCTGACAGCACGCCCTTGCCCCCGACCCTGCGCACGCCTAGACGTGGCATCATGGCCCATGACCATCATCACCATCAGGAACCGACCGGCACGAAACTGGCCGATGCCGCGCAAGCCACGCTGGTCGCGCAGAACGAGCAATGGACGCCCATGCGCGCGGCTATTTTCGACGCGCTGGCAGCGGAGGAAAAGCCCGCATCCGCCTATGACATTGCCGACACCGTATCGAAGGCACGGGGCAAGCGCGTCGCGCCCAATAGCGTCTATCGCATCCTCGACCTGTTCGTGACGAACAATATCGCGATGCGGGTGGAAAGCGCCAACGCCTACATCGCCAACGCGCATCCCGGTTGTCACCATGACTGCATCTTCCTGGTGTGCCGCACCTGCAAGCAGGCAACTCATGTCGATGACGACAAGGTGACAGGCGACGTCCGGGCGGTGGCCGAACATGAAGGATTCCGGGCCGAACGCCCAGTGATCGAGATTTTAGGCACTTGCGCGAAATGCGCGGCCTGACGCTGCCGTTGCGCTTCGCTGTGGAACGGCCTAGCGCCCTAACGAGTCTATGTCTGTCATGAACACACCCCCGCAAACCCCGCTGCTGGACCAGGTCGTCTGGCCATCGGACCTTCGCACCCTCAAGCCGGATCAGCTGACTCAGTTGGCCGACGAATTGCGACAGGAAGTGATTTCGGCCGTCGGCGTGACCGGCGGTCATCTGGGTTCGGGTCTGGGTGTCGTGGAATTGACCACCGCTATCCATTATGTATTCGACACGCCGCGCGACAAGCTGGTGTGGGATGTTGGCCATCAATGCTATCCGCACAAAATCTTGACCGGCCGGCGCGACCGCATCCGCACCCTGCGCATGGGTGGCGGCCTGTCGGGCTTCACCAAGCGGACCGAATCCGAATATGATCCCTTTGGCGCAGCGCATAGCTCGACCTCGATCAGCGCAGCGCTGGGCTTTGCCATCGCGAACAAGATGCAGGATCGTCCGGGCAAGGGCATTGCCGTGATCGGCGACGGTGCCATGTCTGCGGGCATGGCCTATGAAGCGATGAACAATGCGCAGGCAGCGGGCAATCGGCTGGTCGTCATCCTCAACGACAATGACATGTCGATCGCCCCGCCAGTAGGTGGCCTGTCCGCCTATCTCGCGCGGATCGTGTCCAGTCGTGAATTTTTGTCCGTACGCGATGCGTTCAAGCGCCTCGCCCGCAAACTGCCCGGCCCACTGCACAAGGCGGCGCGCAAGACCGACGAATTTGCGCGCGGCATGGCGATGGGCGGCACTTTGTTCGAGGAACTGGGCTTCTATTATGTCGGCCCGGTCGACGGCCATAATCTGGACCAGTTGATCCCGGTGCTGGAAAATGTCCGTGACGCCGCAGAAGGTCCATGCCTGGTCCATGTCGTCACGCAAAAGGGCAAGGGCTACGCCCCCGCCGAAGCGGCTGCCGACAAATATCATGGCGTCCAGAAATTCGACGTCGTCACTGGTACGCAGGCCAAGGCACCCCCAGGCCCGCCCAGCTACACCAATGTCTTTGCCCAGGCGCTGATCGCCGAAGCGCAGCGCGACCCGACTGTCTGCGCCATTACGGCGGCCATGCCGTCCGGCACTGGCCTCGACAAGTTCGCAACTGCCTTCCCCGACCGCATTTTCGACGTCGGCATCGCCGAACAACATGCCGTAACGTTCGCGGCGGGCTTGGCGGCCGAAGGGATGCGTCCTTTCTGCGCGATCTACTCCACCTTCCTGCAACGCGCCTATGATCAGGTCGTGCATGACGTGGCGATCCAGAATTTGCCAGTGCGCTTCGCCATCGACCGCGCGGGTTTGGTCGGAGCGGACGGATCGACTCACGCGGGCAGCTTCGATGTCACCTATCTTGCCACGCTGCCCAACATGGTGGTGATGGCGGCGGCGGACGAAGCCGAACTCGTCCATATGGTCCACACCTGCGCCGTCCATGACAGCGGGCCGATCGCGCTGCGCTACCCGCGCGGCAACGGCACCGGCGTGGACATGCCCGTGGTCCCCGAACGGCTGGAAATCGGCAAGGGTCGCATCGTGCGCGACGGGCGGCAAGTCGCCATACTTTCGCTCGGCACCCGGTTGGAGGAAGCGTTGAAGGCGGCAGAAGTGCTGGAAGCGCGCGGCCTGTCCACCACCGTCGCCGACCTGCGCTTCGCCAAGCCGCTGGACGAAGCGATGATCCGCAAGCTGCTGGCGACTCACGAAGTCGCCGTGACGATCGAAGAAGGCGCGATCGGCGGTTTCGGCGCGCATGTGCTGACGCTGGCCAGCGACCTGGGCCTGACCGACGCGGGCCTGAAAATCCGCACCATGCGCCTGCCCGACATGTTTCAGGATCAGGACAAGCCGGAAAAACAATATGCCGACGCCCGGCTGGACGCCGACGCCATCGTCGACACCGTGCTGACGGCCTTGCGCCACAATAGCGCGGGGCTGGGCGCGGAAGCGCGCGCCTGAAGGTCGCCCGGAACCAAAGTCTCGGCTCTGCGTCCTAGCCCGACCGGGGTAAAAGGAGGGGCAATTGCGGGACAAACGGCGTGCGGCGCGGGCATATTTTCTGGCGGCGCTGCTGCTGACGACTGCCTGTCAGGACAAGGTAGCGGACGTTGCCCCGCCCCGCGCGCATGATCCGGTTCCGATGCCGCGCGAACGGTCGCTGATTGCGGTGCCGATCGACGCCGACGCATCCTCTTTGCGTCAAGCGATAGAGGATGCGATCCCACGCACGCTCTGGACCATCAATCAGCGCTCGCCCCGCTGTATCGCCCCGCAGCGGGTCAAAATTTTTGGCGAAGAGTTGAAAGTCACCCCGCCCATCGGCTGCACCATCGTCGGCACCGTCACGCGCGGCCCGGTGTCGTTGCAGGGCGAAGGCCGCGACATCATCGCCAACATTCCCATTCACGCCCGCATCAGCGCGCGCGATGTGGGTGGCGTGCTGAAGGGCGAAACCGCAACCGGATCGGCCAATGTGCAGGCGCGCATCGCCATTGACCTGTCACGCGACTGGCAGCCGCGCGGCACGGTGCGACTCCATTATGACTGGACCACCCCGCCCGGCATTGATTTTCTGGGCCAGCGCATCCGCTTCACGCAGCAGGCGGACGAAAAACTGCGCCCCATCGTCCGGCGGCTGGAACGTACCTTGCCGCAGGAACTGGCCAAGATGAACCTGCGTGCCGATGCGGAACGACTGTGGCGGCAGGCGTTCGTGACCTTGCAAGTGAACGAAAAAAATCCGCCCGTGTGGATGCGGATCACGCCTGCGAAAATATTCTATAATGGTTATACCATGCGCGGCCGCACGATCCGCCTTGATCTGGGCATGGAGGCAACGACCGAAACATTCGTGGGTGATCGCCCCGCCAATCCGGCCCCCACGCCCCTGCCCCCGCTCGACCGGGCGCAGACGGGCGACAGCCTGAGTTTTTTCATCCCCGTGACCGCCCAATATAAGCAACTCGAACCCGTCATCGCCCGCGCCCTGAAAAAACGGGCAATGCGGCCCATCACTTTACCGGGCATTGGCGAAGTAGCCGTGCAATTCGACAAGGTGAGCTGTTACGGCACGGATGGCGGGCGGATCGCGGTGGGCGTGGATATCGAAGCGCGTCCGCTATCGGCGGGCAGCACCGAAACGCATGGCCGCATCTGGCTGGCGGCGCGTCCGGTCAATGCGCCCAACTCACCCACGGTCAGCTTTGCCGATCCAGTCATCAGCGGCGATACCGATGGCGTCGGCGGCGACATGCTGCTGACGATCGGCCAGAGTCCGGGCTTTTCCAACCTGATCGCAACCGCGCTGACGCAGAATTTCGCAAAGGATATTGCGGAATTGAAAGGGAAAATCAGCCGGGCGATCGACATGAAGCGCGAGGGCGACTTCGTTATTCATGCCAAGGTGGGCCGGTTCGAAACCGGGCAAATCCATGCCTATGGCCAGGGTCTGCACTTGCCCGTCCGCGCGACGGGCAAGGCACAGATCAGCTATCGACCGCTATAATTACTGCTGGGGCGCTGCCGCAGGCGGCACGGCGGCGCGCGCATCCTGACCATCGCCTTCGGGCGCGGCGATGATGTCGCGGGTCACGGCGCCCTTGTCCACGACTTCGGTGCCGGGGTCGCCCGCCGACGAACGGATGCCAGCCGCTGCACTGGCACGGCCAGCCTGCGTCAGCGTCGCACTTTCCGTCGCGCTGCGCTGCGCCGGGCCACCGAACATCGCTTCCATTGCGGCCTTGCTCGAATCGACGGCAGCCGCCGAAGGCGTGCCGGGTGCGGGCGGGACCAGCGCGAAATCGGGCGGGATGACCAGGGGTGCCTGACGCGAGACGGCGAATTCGTCGGGACGCTCACGGTTGAACAGGCCACCGCCGCCGCCACAGGCCGACAGGGTGGAAAGCAGACCAGCGGCGAGGATCATTTTACGCATTACTTCAAAGTCTCCGTCTTTGCGCTCTTCTCGCGCAGCAGCAGCGCCCGCGCAAGCAGGATCAGCACCCCGATGGTGATCGCTGCGTCGGCCAGGTTGAAAATCAGGAAGGGCCGCCATTCGCCAAAGTGCAGGTCGGCATAGTCGATGACGAAGCCCAGCCGCATCCTGTCGACGATATTGCCGATCGCCCCGCCCAGCACCAGGCCGAGCGCCGCAACGTCCTGCCGCGCCTTTTCCCGCCACATCCACACGCCGACAAACCCGGCGATCAATATGGTCATGCCCACCAGCGCCCAGCGCATCAGGTCCGTGTCGGCGTGGAAGAAGCCCATCGAAACACCGCGATTTTCCAGCCAGCGCAGGCGGAAAAACGGCAATATCTCAATCCCCGCATCCGCCCGGCTTTGCAGCGCAAGCGGATAGGTGACGCTATATTTGACGAGTTGGTCGAGCGCGAGCGTCACGATGGCGACGGTCAGGCCCAGCGGGCGGTGATTGACGCTCATCCCTGCAACACCGTGTCGCAACGGTCGCACAGCGCGCCGTCGTCGGTCACTTCGGGCAGCAGACGCCAGCAGCGGCCGCATTTATGCCAGTCGCTGGGTTTGACGATGATGCCGTCGCCTACCCCCATTTCGAGGCGGGCAACAATAGCGATTTCGGCGAAGTTCACACCGTCGCTGGGGACCAGTTCTCCCATGGTCACGTCGGCTTCCAGACTGGATCGGACGATCTTTTCACGGCGCAGCGGTTCGATCGCTTCGTTCACTTCCTCACGCTTGGCGCGCAGGTTGGTCCATTTGTCGCCCAGCCCGGTGTCGATCCACTTCGCATCGACTTCCGGCCATTCGAGGAAATGGACGCTATCTTCGTCACTTGGGAAGCGACTTTGCCATACTTCCTCAGCAGTGAAGGGGATGATCGGCGCGGCGTAGCGGACCAGCGCGTGGAACAGCGTGTCGAGCAGGGTGCGATAGGCGCGACGCTTGGGGTCGGACTTCGCATCGCAATAGAGGCAGTCCTTGCGGATGTCGAAGAAGAAGGCTGACAGGTCGCTATTGGCGAAGTCGAACAATGCGCGGGTATAACGGGAAAATTCCAGCCAGTTGTCGCTTGCCGCTGCCTTGTCCACGACGGAGCGCAGTTCCGCGTCCAGTTCGGCCAGCCGGTGGAGCATATAGCGCTCCAGTTCCGGCATGTCGGCGGGCGCGACACGCTCATCCTCAGAGAAATCGGAAAGCGCGCCCAGCATATAGCGGAAAGTATTGCGCAATTTCCGATATGCGTCGGACGATCCGGCCAGCACTTCCTTCCCGATCCGCACGTCATCGAAATAATCGGTGCTGGCGACCCAGACGCGCAAAATGTCCGCGCCGCTTTCACCCATGATCTTGAGCGGATCGACCACATTGCCCAGCGATTTGGACATTTTGCGGCCCGTGCCGTCGAGCGCGAAGCCGTGGGTCAGCACCGCGTCATAAGGCGCGCGGCCGCGCGTGCCGCAGCTTTCGAGCAGTGAGGACTGAAACCAGCCGCGATGTTGGTCGGATCCTTCCAGATACAGATCGGCGCGCGCGTCGGGACCATAACGGCCTTCGACCACGAAACTGTGGGTGGAGCCGCTGTCGAACCAGACGTCGAGAATGTCGTTCACGACTTCATAGTCGTTGAGGTCATAATCGGGACCGAGCAGGCTTGCATGATCCGCGCCGAACCATGCGTCCGCGCCAGCGCCCTTGAACGCTTCGATGATGCGAGCATTGACTGCCGGATCAACCAGATATTGCCCACTCTTGCGATGAACATAGAGCGCGATCGGCACGCCCCATGCGCGCTGGCGCGAGATGACCCAGTCGGGACGCCCTTCGACCATGGAACGGATGCGGTTGGTGGAGCGCTCCGGCACCCAACGGGTCTGGGCGATGGCGTCGAGCGCGATTTCGCGCAGGGTTGCGCCGTTGCCTTGAAGCCCCTCTCCTTCAGGGGAGGGGTTGGGGTGGGGGGTATCGTCAAGTGCGGTGCCATTCGGCAAGCCCCCACCCCCGGCCCCTCCCCTGAAGGAGAGGGGAGAAGAAGGCCTATCCATCGGGATGAACCATTGCGGGGTGCAGCGATAGATGATCCGCGCCTTCGACCGCCAGCTATGGGGATAGCTGTGGCGGAAGTCGCTGGCGGAGAGCAGCGCGCCTGCCGCGCGCAGATCGGTGCAGATCGGGCCATCGACGCCGTTGAACTTGGTGTTGATGACGCTGCCCTGCCCGGCCAGCCATTCCCAGTCGTCGCGATAGAAGCCCGCATCGTTGACCGCGAACACCGGGTCGATACCCAGCTTCTTGCAGGCGATGAAATCTTCCTCGCCATGGTCGGGCGCCATATGGACGAGGCCTGTGCCTGCGTCGGTCGTGACATGGTCGGCCGGGAGCAGCGGGCGAGGCTTGGCGAAGAAGCCGCCGAGCGCGTGCATGGGGTGGCGTGCGATGGCACCTGCTAGGTCAGTGCCTTTGCCTTCCCACAATATTTTGAAGGAGTTAAACTCCTCGTCACCAAACATTGGCAAACCGAGAGGGCCATTGCTGCGAAGTCGGCCAAAGAATGAACGCCAAAGAGCAGGACTGATGAGATATTTCCGACTTTCACAGCTCTCAAACTGGACAGCGACAACTGCGTACTCAATCTCTTCCCCATAAGCGATCGCCTGATTAACCGGGATCGTCCAGGGCGTCGTCGTCCAGATCACCGCATGAGCGCCGACCAATTCCGGCGCATTCGGCGCGCTAACAATCTCGAACGCCACGTCGATCTGCGTCGACGTCACATCCTCATATTCAACTTCGGCTTCGGCCAGAGCGGTCTTTTCGACCGGGGACCACATCACCGGCTTCGCGCCGCGATACAGTTGCCCGCTCTCCGCGAATTTCAGCAATTCGCCGACGATGGTCGCTTCGGCGTCGAACTTCATGGTCAGGTAGGGATCGGCCCAATCGCCCATCACGCCCAGACGCTTGAACTGTTCCTTCTGCACGCCCACCCAGCGGTCGGCATAGGCGCGGCATTGGGCGCGAAATTCCTGCGCAGGCACTTCGTCCTTGTTCAGCTTCTTCTTGCGATATTCTTCCTCGATCTTCCATTCGATCGGCAGGCCGTGGCAGTCCCAGCCCGGCACATAGGGCGCGTCCTTGCCCAGCAGGCTTTGCGAGCGGACGATGATGTCCTTCAACACCTTGTTCATCGCATGGCCCATATGAATGTCGCCATTGGCGTAGGGCGGGCCGTCATGCAGGATGAAGCGGGTGCGACCGGCGCGCTTTTCGCGCAGCTTGCCATACAGGTCCATCGCCTCCCACTTGGCGGCGATCGCGGGTTCCTTCTGCGCCAGACCCGCCTTCATCGGGAAGTCGGTTACAGGCAGGAAAACGGTGGACTTATAGTCGGGCTGATCGGTCATAATGGGTCCGGTATCAAATAATGTCCGTTCGCCCTGAGCGCAGTCGAAGGGGTTGCCTGAACGCAGTGAAGGCACTTCGCGCCGCTCAGTAGAAGGCTTCGACTTCGCTCAGCCCGAACGGGTGAGAAAATATGTCCGGCCATTAGGCGAGGTAGGGCGTTCCCGCAAGGATTTGCCGCGCATCGTCACAGTCCCGCGCGATCTGCGCCATCAGCGGGTCGAGGCCGTCATATTTCGCTTCGGGCCGCAGATAGGCGATCATCTGCACCGCGATCTGCTGGTCATACAGGCTTTCGGCGAAATCAAAGAAATGCGGCTCCATCAATTCCTTTGGCGGATCGAAACTGGGGCGGATGCCAAGGTTCGCCGCGCCGTCCAGCACCCGCCCGTCGGGCAAAATCCCGCGCACCGCATAAATGCCATAGGCAGGCCGCAGATAGCTGCCCATGTCGATATTGGCCGTGGGAAAGCCGATGGTGCGGCCCAGCTTGTCGCCATGCTGCACCACGCCCGCAATCGCGAAAGGCCGGGTGAGCAGCCGGGTCGCGGTGGCGCAATCCCCGGCCTTGAGCGCGTCGCGAATGCGGCTGGATGAAATGCCCTGCCCGCTTTCATCGCATACCGGCGGCACGGCCTGCGCCGCCATGCCCAGCGCGCGCAGCGTGTCCACCGTGCCGCTGCGCCCCTTGCCAAAAGTGAAATCTTCGCCCGTCACGACCATGGCGACGCCCATATCATCGCGCAGCAGCGCAACAAATCCGGCCGCGTCGAGCGCCGCGAGTTCAGGCGTGAAGGCAAACACCAGCATCGCGTCGGCACCCGCCGCGGCAAATAACGCCTGCCGTTGGTCCAGCGTCGTCAGGCGAAAGGGCGGCGTGTCGGGGCGGAACAGGCGCATGGGATGCGGGTCGAACGTGGCGACTATGACCGGACGGCCTTGCGCGCGGGCGTGCGCTATCGCACGGTCCACCACCGCCTGATGGCCCGCATGAAAGCCGTCGAAATTGCCAAGCGCCATGACCGCCCCGCGCAGATGCGCAGGAACCGGGGCGCTGCTGAAAAGCCGCTCCATGCGCCGCGCTATAGGGGGCATGGCGCGTCAGGGCAATGCAGCGTCCCGGCTCTTTACGTTACCCGCGCAGGAAGGCGATCAGGTCACCATTCAAGCGGTCCGGCACAGTCGCAAACAGGCCATGGGGTTCGCCGTCATATTCGATCCATTGTGCGCCCGCGATACCCGCCGCAGCTGCCCGGCCGCTGGGGTCGATCGGCACCGTCTTGTCCGCGCTGCCATGAATGACCAGCGTGGGCATGGTGAAGCTGGCAAGGTCAGGGCGGAAATCGGTGCGGCCGAACGCATCGACGCAGGCGATCGTGGCGATCGGGCTGGCCATCAGGCCCAGCGCGAAACTCCAGTCGAGCAGTCCCTTGCTAACCGGACTGGTGACCCAGCCGACGCCGTAGAAATCCTTGGCGAATGACTGGAGAAAATCGAAGCGATCCTTGCGGATATCCTCCTGCATCCCGGCGAAGACATGCTCCTCCACGCCATCGGGATTGTCATCGGTCTTGAGCAGATAAGGCACGACCGACGATACCAGCACAGCGCGATCAATGCGTGCCGCGCCATGGCGGGTCAGGTATCGCGCAATCTCGCCCCCGCCCATCGAAAAGCCGACCAGGCTGACGCGCGGCAGGCCCAGATGGGCGATCAGGTCGGCCAGATCATCGGCGAATATGTCATAGGTGTAGCCGGTCGCCGGATGGCTGCTATGGCCAAAGCCGCGCCGGTCATAGGTGATGACCTGATGCCCCGCCTCCACCAGCGCGACGACCTGATATTCCCACATGTCGCCGGTCAGCGGCCAGCCATGGATCAGGATGGCGGGCGGGCCTTCGCCAGCGACCTTGTAATGGATATGCGCGCCGTCGCGGGTGTCTAACATGGGCATGGGGCAGTCCTCTTCTATGGGGACTGGCTTAACCCTTTGGCGTGGCGGCCTGTTCCGGGGCGATGCGACGAAGGGACACGAAACTATAGGCGGGCCGCCCGTCCTGCGCGCCATGGGCCTGCCGCGCCGTTTCGGTCCAGTGCGCCGGGTCGGGATAGGCGATGGCGGCGTCGCCCTGCGCCTCTACATGCACTTCCGTCAATTCGATCCGATCGGCGCGGTCCATGAACAGGCGATATATTTCTGCGCCGCCGATGATCATCACCGTGGGTGCGTCGGCCAGCGCCAGTGCAGCATCTACATCATGCGCGACTTCCGCGCCCTGCCCGCGCCACACACGGTCGCGGGTCAACACGATATGGCGGCGGCCGGGCAACAGGCCGGGCAGGCTGTCGAACGTCTTGCGCCCCATGATCATGGGATGGCCCAGCGTCAGCGCCTTGAAATGCTTGAGGTCGGCGGGCAGTCGCCAGGGCAGGTCGCCGTCCCGACCGATCACGCCATTGTCGGCGCGGGCGAGGACCAGCACGATCTCGCTCATAGCGTCAGCCGCGTGACATGCCCCATCTTGCGACCGGGCCGCGCTTCATGCTTGCCATAGAGGTGCAGATGACTGGCCGGGTCGGACAGGATGGCCAGCCAATCATGCGCGTCGTCGCCGATCAGGTTGCGCATCTCCACCCCGCGCGCCGCCAGCCCGGTATCGCCAAGGGGCAGGCCACACACCGCGCGGACATGATTTTCGAACTGGCTGGTGAGCGCACCCTCGATCGTCCCATGGCCGCTATTATGGACGCGCGGCGCCATTTCGTTGAACACCGGGCCATCGGCACTGGCGAAAAATTCGCAGGTCAGCACGCCCACATAATCGAGCGCGTCGGCAATTTTTTGCGCCAGCGCGCGGGCGGCGGGCACCTGTCCCTCGATCAGCGGCCCGGCAGGCGTAGTCGACGTGCTGAGGATGCCGTTGACATGAACGTTGGCGGCGCTGTCCCAAAAGCGCACCTGCCCGTCCGCGCCACGCACCAATATGACCGAAAATTCCTCGGCAAAGGTGACAAAGCCTTCCAGAATCGCGCTTTGGCGTCCGATGGCGTTCCATGCGCCGACGGCATCGCCCGGCTCGTTGAGCCGCGCCTGACCCTTGCCGTCATAGCCCATGCGGTTGGTTTTCAGGATCGCGCGGCTGCCCACCTGCTCGATCGCGCTTTCCAGATCGTCCAGATTTTCGACCGGGGCGAAGGGCGCGGTCAGGCCACCCAAATCACAGACGAACCGCTTTTCCGCCAGCCTGTCCTGCGCCACGCGCAACGCCTGCGCACCGGGGCGCACCAGCGTCTTTGCCGCCAGCATTTCAACCGCCGCCGGGTCGATATTCTCAAATTCGTAAGTGACGACATCCACGCCCTGCGCGAACGCAGCCAGCGCATCCGCGTCGGCATATTCGCCCCGTGTCCAGCCCGCGCATATATCCGCCGCCGGGCCGCTCTCCTCCGGCGCATAGATGACGGTGCGATAGCCCAGTTGCGCAGCGGCCAACGCAATCATCCGGCCAAGCTGGCCGCCGCCAAGAATGCCGATGGTCGAACCGGGCGCGATCGTCGTCATGGGCGCGATCAGTCCTCGACGGTTTCGGCGACGGCGTCGGTCTGCTTGCTACGCCATGCGTCCAGACGCCCGGCCAGCGCGCCATCGTTGATCGCCAATATGGATGCAGCGAGCAGCCCGGCATTGATCGCGCCGGGCTTGCCGATCGCCAGCGTGGCGACGGGAATACCGCCGGGCATCTGGACGATGGACAGCAGCGAATCCATGCCCTTCAATGCCTTCGATTCGACCGGCACGCCCAGCACGGGCAGCCGCGTCATCGACGCGCACATGCCCGGCAGATGGGCCGCCCCGCCTGCGCCCGCGATAATGACTTTCAGGCCGCGCCCGACCGCGCCGGTCGCATAATCATAGAGCCGCTGAGGCGTGCGGTGGGCCGACACCACTTTGCATTCATGGGCCACGCCCAATGCTTCGAGCGTTTCGGCGGCGTGGCGCATCGTGTCCCAGTCGGACCGCGACCCCATGATGATGCCAACCTCGATTGCCCCGCTCATGCCCAACGCTTCCCCTCATCGCGCGGTCACAACGACGCCGCCCGGAAAGCAAAGCCCCTTAGCGGCAGCGCCGTTAAGGGGCAATGATTCATAGCATTTGAGTGATCGCGGTTACCGTTCCGACAGATAATAGCGCTCGATCGCGCTCAGATCGTCGGCCAGTTCATAGACGATCGGCTGGCCGGTCGGGATTTCCAGTTCGGTGATTTCGTCGTCGGGAATGTTCGACAGATGCTTCACCAGCGCACGCAGCGAATTGCCATGGGCGGAAATCAGCACGCGCTTGCCCGCTTTCAGGTCAGGCGCGATGCGGCTTTCCCAATAGGGCAGCACGCGCGCGATCGTGTCTTTCAGGCTTTCGGTCGACGGGATGGCAATGCCGTCATAACGGCGGTCGGCCGACAGGTCGAATTCGCTGCCCGCTTCCAGCACCGGCGGCGGAATGTCGAAGCTGCGCCGCCACACCTTGACCTGCGCATCGCCATGCTTGGCCGCCGTCTCCGCCTTGTCCAGACCCGTCAGCCCGCCATAGTGGCGCTCGTTAAGGTGCCAGTCCTTTTCGACCGGCAACCACAGCCGCCCCATTTCCTCCAGCGCCAGATTGAGCGTCTTGATCGCCCGGCTCTGGACCGAAGTGTAGCATTGGTCGAAATCCAGCCCCTTGGCCTTCATCAATTGCCCGGCCGCGCGCGCTTCGCCCACGCCCTTTTCGGTCACGTCCACATCCCACCATCCGGTGAAGCGGTTTTCCAGATTCCATGTCGACTGGCCATGGCGGATAAGGACGAGAGTAGGCATAGGGCGCGTCTCCTGCACGATAGCGGCAAATGATGGCTGCATCCCATAACGACCAAAATCATGCGCGCAAGGTTGCAGCCGCCTGGGCATCCCCCACATTGCAGTCGGTCCCCCAATGCGATAGCCCGCATGGACAGCAGCGAAGGAACGCACATTGGCATTTGTGAAGGGCGCGTGGCGCATATTGGTCGCGATCAAGGACGGGCTGGTGCTGCTGTTCCTGCTCCTCTTCTTCGGCGCGCTCTACGCTGCCCTCTCCTTTTCGCCCAAGCCCGCCGCCAGCATCGCGTCGGGCGCGCTGCTGCTGGACCTGGATGGCAGCATCGTCGAACAACCGGCCGAGGTCGATACATTCTCCCTCCTGTCCGGCTCCGCCCCGCAGACGAAGGAATATCGGCTGTCCGACATCGTGACCGCGCTGGACGCGGCCAGGGACGACGCCAAGGTGAAGGCCGTAGTGCTGAACCTGGACGAGTTCATCGGCGGTGGTCAGGTGGCGATCGCACGGGTGGGCAAGTCGCTGGACGCGGTGCGCGCGGCAAAAAAGCCAGTGCTGGCCTATGCCACCCTCTATAATGACGACAGCTATCAGCTTGCCGCCCATGCCAGCGAAGCGTGGAGCGATCCGCTGGGCGGTGTCGCGATCATGGGCCGGGGCGGATCGAACCTTTATTATAAGGGGCTGATCGAAAAGCTGGGCGTCAACACCCATGTCTATCGCGTCGGCACCTACAAGAGCTTCGTCGAACCTTTCATACGCGCCGACCAGTCGCCCGAAGCGAAACAGGCCAATCAGGCGCTGGCCGACACGCTGTGGCAGAATTGGCAGGATGACGTCGCCAAGGCCCGGCCCAAGGCGAAGATTGCCGCCTATGCGCGCGATCCGGTAGCCGCCGCCCGTGCCGCCAGTGGTAATATGGCCAAAGCGGCGCTTGACGCGGGGCTGGTCGACAAACTCGGCGACCTGTCAGCATTCGGCGCGCGCGTCGCGCAGGTCGCGGGGGAAGCGTCAGGCGACAAGGCCGGGGACTTCGCGAAGATCGACTTTGCCGCCTATGTAAAGGCGCGTCGCCCCGCCAATGACGGGCAGATCGGCGTGCTGACCGTAGCAGGCGACATTGTCGATGGCGAAGCTGATCCCGGCACGGCGGCGGGCGACACGATTTCGGACCTGCTGCTGACCGCGCTGGATGAAAAGGATTTGAAGGCGCTGGTCGTGCGCGTCGATTCGCCCGGCGGATCCGTCATGGCGTCGGAAAAAATCCGCAGCGCCATTTTGAAGGCGAAGGCGGACGGCCTGCCGGTGGTCGTGTCCATGGGCAATGTCGCGGCCAGTGGCGGCTATTGGGTGTCGACCCCCGCCGACATGATCTTTGCCGAACCTGATACCATCACCGGGTCGATCGGCGTGTTCGGCATCATCCCCAGCTTCGAAGGCACGCTGGCCAAGATCGGCGTCACCACCGATGGCGTGCGCACCACGCCCCTGTCGGGTCAGCCCGATGTGGCAGGCGGCACCACGGCGGAGTTCGACCAGATCATGCAAATGGGGGTCGAGGATATTTATCGCCGCTTTGTCGGACTGGTCGCCACAGCCCGGCGCAAATCGCCACAGCAGATCGACGCCATCGCGCAGGGCCGCGTATGGGACGGCGGCAACGCACGCCAGATCGGTCTGGTCGACCGTTTCGGCGGGCTGGAGGACGCGATCGCCGAAGCCGCTCGCCGGGCGAAGATCGACCCGGCCACCGCTCGCCCCTATCGCATCGAAAAGACGCCCGACAAATGGGCCGAATGGATCGAAGCGATGGCGCAGCGCAATCAGGATGACGCAGGTGCGCCACGCGACATGCTGGCGCGGCAGGCATGGGTCCAGCGCGCCTGGGCGATGCAGGCGGTCGCGGACTTAAAAGCGCTGGTCATGGGTGGCGGCGTGCGCGCCGACTGCCTGGAATGTCGCGGCTATGGCGCGCCACGGGCGCAAGCTGCGCAGGACACGCAAGGATTGCTGGCGATGATGGCGCGCGCCTGGTCCTAACCGATCGGTGCCTCGATCGACACTGGCGGTTTGGAAAACCATTGCGGCCCATGCGCCGTCATGTGGAAGCAATCCTCCATCCGCACACCCATGACGCCGGGCAGATACAGGCCCGGCTCATTGGAAAAGCACATGCCAACGTCCAGCGCCGTGGTTTCGCCATGGACCAGATTGACTGGCTCATGCCCCTCCATGCCGATGCCATGGCCGGTGCGGTGCGACAGGCCGGGCAACGCATAGCCGGGGCCATAGCCGCGCTTTTCATAATGCGCCCGCACCGCATCATCCACCGACCCGGCGGCCACCCCCGGTCGCGCGGCGGCGAACGCGATTTTCTGCCCGTCCGCCACATCGTTCCAGACCCGCCGTTGCTGCGCGCTGGGGGTTGCGCCATGCACGAACGTGCGGCTGATGTCGGACTGATAATCCTCCACCGTGCAACCGCAATCCATCAGCACGACTTCGCCCGCGCGCACCGCCTGCGGCTTGCCCGACCCGTGGGGATAGGCTGCCGCTTCGCCCAGCAGGATCAGGTTGAATTCAGTCTTGCCACCCAGCGCGCTGGTCGCGGCAGTCATCAGCGCGCCAATGTCGCCGGGCGTCATCCCCGCCTTTATCTGGGGATAGGTCCAGCGATAGGCTGCCATCGTCACATCGGCCGCCGTCTGCATCAGCGCGATTTCCGCCGCGCTCTTGCGCATCCGCAGCGCGCGGGTCACGCTGTCGGGAACCAAAGTCGCCTGTGGCAGCGCGGCCTGGATGCCATCGACCGCGAAATAGCGTACCGTTTCCTCGATGCCGATTCGTCCCTTTGCCAGCCCCTTCTCGGTCAGGAAGGCGGCAATGACGGCATGGGGGCTTTCATGTTCCTGCCACACCCGAACCTCCGCCGCGATGCCCAGCGATTCGGCGATCGAGGGCCGCTCGAAAAAGGGGCAGACGATCAGCGGCATACCCCGCGCCGGGATCACCGCCGCCGTCAACCGCTCGCTGCGCCACCAGCGCACGCCGCTATAATAGACAAGGCTCGCCCCCGGCTCGATCAGCAGCGCGTCGATGCCCTGCGCCTGCATCATCGCCTGTGCGCGGACAAGGCGATTGGCCCGTTCACCCTTGCCGATCGGCACCACGCCGCCGGTGATGGAAGCAAGCGCTTCCCCCGCGCGCTCCTGCGCAAACAGGCGCGGACTGACCGCCCCAGCGGCCAGCCCGGCAGCCAGCCCAAGAACCGCGCGCCGGTCAGGCGTAAGCATAGGGACCACCGGCGATCAATGCGGCCTGATAGGCCGGGCGCGCGTGCATTTCCGCCAGCCAGCGGATGATGTTGGGGCGACTCTCATTCAACCCGCCCCGCGCCCGCGACGCTTCCAGCGGAAAGCTCATCATCATGTCTGCAGCGGTGAAAATATCGCCCGCGAAATAGCGCCGCCCGGCCAATTCCGTTTCCAGCCAGTCGAGATGATCGTTCAGCATCCGCTGCACCGTTGGCCGCGCGGGGCGCCCCAGCAGGCCCAGCTTACCGATGATCAACAACGCCAGCAGCGGCGGCATCATCGACCCTTCGGCATAATGGAGGAACTGGCGATACCGGATCGCACCGTCCATGTCCGCCGGCGACCCGAACCGCCCTCCGGCGCGCACGACCAGATAGTCCATGATCGCGCCCGTTTCGATCAGTCGATGTCCGTCCACTTCCACCACCGGCGACCGGCCCAGCGGATGCACCGCACGCAATTCGCGCGGCGCACGCATCGTCTTGGGATGGCGCTTGTAGGTGCGGACTTCATAGCCCTCGCCCAGTTCCTCCAGCAGCCACAATATCCTTTGCGACCGGCTGTTTTCCAGATGATGGACAGTGATGGTCATCGCGGTTCCGGCGCTCCGTTGCGGGCCTGTTGCAGCACTTCGGCAAAGGCCGCGACACCCGCGCCCGGCCCGCTGGCATGATTCCACACCGCGCTGCTGACCGCCAGGAAATCCGCACCAGCCGCCACCAGCGGCGCGGCATTATCCGCCGTAACCCCGCCGATCGCGACACAGGGCAATTCAAACAAGGTCGTCCACCACCCCAGGATCGAAGGATCGGGATGATGGAATATTTCCTTGGTGGTGGTCGGGAAAAACGCGCCGAACGCGACATAGTCGGCCCCAGCCTCTCCCGCTTCCATCGCCAGGTGGCGACTGTCATGGCAGGTGACGCCGATCTGCACCTTCGGACCCAATATCTTGCGTGCTTCCCGCGCATCGCCATCACCCTGCCCCAGATGCACGCCATCGGCACCCAGACGCTGCGCCAGCGCGACGCTGTCATTGATGATGAACGCGACTTCCCGTTCCGCGCATAGGATCTGAAGCGGCGCGGCCAGTGCGGCAATCGCGTCCTCGTCCAGCCCCTTCAATCGCAACTGGAACGCAGCCACATCGCCGCCATCCAGTGCAGCGGCGAGCATATCCACGAACCCCGCGTCGATCGCGGGAGGCGAAATCAGGTAAAGCTGGCAGGCGGGGCGAAAGCCCTGGGCAAACTGATCGGCAAAATGCGGATCGAGCGCGAGTTCTTCATCGGTAAAATCGGTCATGCCCCGCGCTTAACGCATCGCGGGGGACCGGGGAAGAGGTGCCGGGCGGACTTACCGCCCGCCCGGCCAGTATATCAGGCCGCGACCGGCGTTTTCGCCACCGATGCGCCGTGGATTTCGTCGATTGCTTCGCCCAGCGATGCGTTGAATTCATCGTCGCTCATCGGGTGGCGCAGGTCGTTGAGCAGCGCGCGGCTGAAGCTGGCGATGATGCCGCGATTCTTGGCCAGTTCCACGCACGCTTCGGGACGGGCAAAGCCACCCGACAGCGCGACGACGCGCAATACGCCTGGATGATCGACCAGCGGATCGAACAGACCCGCCTTGGTCGGCAGCGACAGCTTGAGCATCACCTGCACGCCCTGCGGCAGGGCATCGAGCGCCTTGACCAGTTCTTCCAGCAGGATCTGGTCGGCTTCAGCGCGTTCGGGCGACTTGATATTCACTTCGGGTTCGATGATCGGCATCAGACCGGCGGCAAGTACCTGATGGCCAATTTCGAACTGCTGCTTGACGACAGCGGCAATGCCTTCGCGGTTGGCCAGGTTGATGACCGACCGTTCCTTGGTGCCGAACACGCCCAGCGCCTTGGCACGGTGCAACAAGACGTCGAGGTCGGGGTTGGGCTTCATCACCTGAACGCCATTGACTTCGTCTTCCAGACCCTTGTCGATCTTGATGAAGGGAACGACGCCCTTTTCGATCAACGCCTGCGGGGTGGGCTTGCCATCGACCGTGCCGTCCATCGTGCGCTCGAACAGGATCGCGCCCAGCACCTTGTCGCCGGTGAATACAGGCGACGTGATGATGCGGCTGCGCATCGCGTGGATCAGGCCGAACATTTCCTCGTCACTGGTCCAGGCGCTTTCCTCCACGCCATAACCCTTCAAGGCCTTAGGGGTCGAACCGCCGCTCTGGTCCAGCGCGGCGATAAAGCCTTCGCCGTCGGCAATCTTCTGCTTCATGGTCTGATCCAGCATCTGCACATACTTTCTCTTGGTTCGCCACCTTGCCGGCGGCATTGATATGCCATGGCGCAGGCGCTCCATCGCCCGCCACGTCCCAAACGCTCCCCAACAGCGAACGCTTTCTCAGGCTGTTAGCCAGTCCCATGCCGCATCGCAAGAAACAACGCACCTGCAATATGGCCGTCGGCGTCCTGAAAAGGGCCGCTTATCATGGATGATCGGCTGGCAAAGGACAGGGGACGCTCCTCATCGAACGCCTCTCCGCCAGCCAACAAAAAAGGGCGCAGCCTTGCGGCTACGCCCCTTGTCCCTCACGAGGGGCCGTTCAGACGAACAGCGCCTTGACGCCCGGCAATTCCTTGCCTTCCATCCATTCCAGAAACGCGCCACCCGCCGTCGAAACGAAGGTGAAGTCGGCCGCTGCGCCTGCATGGTTGAGCGCTGCGACGGTATCGCCGCCACCCGCCACGGAAACGAGTTGCCCTTCCTTGGTCAGCGCCGCCGCCGTGCGCGCCAGCGCCACGGTCGCCGCGTCGAACGGCGCAATCTCGAACGCGCCCAGCGGACCGTTCCACACCAAGGTCCGGCAGTTTTTCAGCACGTCGCCCAGCGCTTCGACTGCGGCAGGGCCAACGTCCAATATCATTTCGTCGGCGGCCACTTCATGCACGTTGCAGGTGCGCAGGCTGGCCGGATTGGCGGCAAATTCCTTGGCCACCGCGACATCGTAAGGCAGGTGAATGGTGCAGCCTGCCGCTTCGGCCTTGTCGAAGATCGCTTCGGCGGTGTCTGCCAGATCCTTCTCGCACAGCGACTTGCCGACATCGACACCGCGTGCGTGCAGGAACGTGTTGGCCATACCACCGCCGATGATCAAGTGATCGACCTGCGTCACCAGATTGTTGAGAACGTCCAGCTTGGTCGAAACCTTTGCGCCGCCCACGACCGCCGCGACGGGCTTGACCGGGGTGCCGAGCGCAGCCTGCAACGCATCCAGTTCCCGTTCCATCGCCCGACCGGCAAAGGCGGGCAGCTTGTGCGCCAGCCCTTCGGTCGACGCATGGGCGCGGTGCGCGGCGGAAAAAGCGTCGTTCACATACAGGTCGGCAATCGCCGCCATCGCTTCCACCAGCGCGGGATCATTTTTTTCCTCGCCCGCGTGAAAGCGCGTATTTTCAAGGATCGCAATGTCGCCGGGACGCATCACTGCGATGCCATCGACGGCCGCCTCACCCTGACAGTCAGGGATGAACTGCACTTCGCGACCCAGCACCTGGGATAGCGGGCGCGTGATCTTCGACAGCGAAAATTCCGGGTTCTTCTGCCCCTTGGGGCGGCCGAAATGCGCCAGGATCAACACCTTGGCACCGCGATCGGCCAGTTCCAGCACCGTGGGCATCGCCGAACGCAAGCGGGTATCGTCACTGACCGAACCGTCCTGCATCGGTACGTTGAGGTCTTCGCGGACAAGCACGGCCTTGCCCGTGATGTCGCCCATATCGTCGAGCGTCTTGAACGGCTTGGTCATATATGTCTCCCCTGATCCTAACAGACGTCATCCCAGCGAAGGCTGGGATCTCTCTTCCCTTCCCGGCTGGAGGAAGAAAGCGAGATCCCAGCTTTCGCTGGGATGACGAGAAAGGGCAGACTTTCGCCTGCCCTTCAACCTTTGTGTTACAGGAACTTCGCCACTACGCCGGCGGTGTCGATCATGCGGTTCGAAAAACCCCATTCATTGTCGTACCAGCTCAGCACACGGACCAGCTTGCCATCGACCACGGCTGTTTCCAGGCTATCGACGGTCGAGCTGCGCGGATCGCCATTATAGTCGATCGACACCAGCGGCTCGTCGGAATAGCCCAGCACGCCCTTGAGCGGGCCAGCTTCCGAAGCCGCCTTGAGCAGGGCGTTGACTTCATCCTTGGTCGTTGGGCGGCTCGGAATGAACTTGAGGTCCACGACCGAGACATTGGGGGTCGGCACGCGGATCGACGAACCGTCCAGCTTGCCCTTCAATTCGGGCAGAACTTCGCCCACCGCGCGGGCAGCGCCGGTCGATGTCGGGATCTGCGAAAGGGCGGCGGCGCGGGCGCGGCGCATGTCGCTGTGCAACTGATCCAGCGTGTTCTGGTCGTTGGTATAGCTGTGGATCGTCGTCATGAAGCCGCTTTCGATGCCGATCGCATCGTTCAGCACCTTGGCGAGCGGAGCCAGGCAGTTGGTGGTGCAGCTGGCGTTCGAAATGACGATGTCGTCGGCGGTCAGCGCGTCATGGTTGACGCCGAACACGACGGTGCGGTCGACATTGGTGCCGGGCGCGGAGATGATGACGCGCTTGGCGCCAGCGGTCAGATGCGCGCTCGCCTTGTCCTTGGTGGTGAAGATGCCGGTGCATTCCAGCGCGATGTCCACGCCCTGCGCCGCGTGGGGCAGCTTGGCGGGATCACGCTCGGCGGTCACGGCGATGCGCGTGCCATCGACGACCAGGAAATCGCCATCGACGCTGACGTCGCCCTTCCAGTTGCCATGCACGGAGTCGCGCTTGAACAGCAGGGCGTTGGACTTGACGTCGCCCAGGTCGTTGATGCTGACCAGTTCCAGGTCATGGTCGGTGCGCGACAGGATGGCGCGCGCCACCAGGCGGCCGATACGTCCGAAACCGTTAATTGCTACCTTCGTTGCCACTGCACTAGCCTCCTTAAGGTGTTGTTTTAGATCAGTTGTTGAGCGCAGCCACAATCTGCGGCGCGATTTTCGCGGCGGTCAGGCCGAAATGGTCATACAGCGCTTCCGCCGGGGCCGACGCGCCGAAGCTGTCGATGCCAAAGCGCAGGCCCGCAATGCCGGTATGGCGTTCCCAGCCAAAGGTCGTCCCCGCCTCGATCGACACGCGCAGCACATGGTGCGGCAACAGGTCGTCCTTGTAGGATTTGGGCTGTGCCTCGAAATGCGCCCAGCTTGGCATCGACACCACGTCCGCGCCGATGCCCTGTGCTTCCAGCGCCTTGGCGGTATCGACCGCAATCTCGACTTCGGACCCCGTGGCGATCAGCACGACCTTGCGATCGGCCGTCGCGGCGCGCAGGCGATAGGCACCCTTGGCCGACAGATTTTCGCTCTTTTCAGTGCGGAGTTGCGGCAGGTTCTGGCGGGTGAGCGCCAGCACCGACGGGCCGGTCGCATCCTTCAGCGCCAGTTCCCAACATTCCGCCGTTTCGACGATGTCGGCCGGGCGATAGACGTCCAGGTTCGGAATCATCCGCATCGACATGACATGCTCGATCGGCTGATGGGTCGGCCCATCTTCGCCAAGGCCGATGCTGTCATGGGTCAGCACATGGATGACGCGCTGCTGCTGGAGCGCCGCCAGACGGATGCCGCCACGCATATAGTCGGAAAAGACCAGGAATGTGCCGCCATAGGGGATGACCCCGCCATGCAGCGCCATACCGTTCATCGCGCAGGCCATGCCGAATTCGCGGATGCCATAATAGACGTAACGACCCGAATAATCGTCCTTCGTCAGCGGCCCAGTCGACTTGGTCTTGGTATTGTTGGACCCGGTCAGATCGGCCGAACCACCCAGCGTTTCAGGCAGCAGGTCGTTGATCGCGCCCAGCGTCAGCTCGCTCGCCTTGCGCGTCGCAACCTTCTGCGGCGCAGCGATCAGGCTGTCGATATAGGTTTCCAGCGAGAAGTCGGCAGGCAGTTCGCCTGCCATGCGACGGATAAATTCAGCCGCATTGGCGTTGCCTGCAAGGCGCGCTTCCCACGCAGTGCGAACGTCAGCCCCCTTCGCGCCGATAGCCTTCCATGCCGCCGCAATATCGGCGGGAATGACGAACGGTTCGGCGGTCCAGCCCAGAAATTCGCGCGCGGCGGCGACTTCGGCTTCACCCAGCGCCGAACCATGCACGCCCGACGTGCCAGCCTTGTTGGGCGAGCCATAGCCGATCTTGGTGGCGCAGGCGACGAGCGAGGGGCGCGGATCGGCAACGGCTTCGGCCAGTGCGCGGCGCACATCGGCGACGTCATGGCCATCGCACGACACCACATGCCAGCCAGTCGCGACATAGCGCGCGCGCACATCTTCGCTGCTCGACAGGTCGACCGCGCCGTCGATAGTGATTTTGTTATCGTCCCACAGCACGATCAGGCGGCCAAGGTTCAGGTGACCGGCCAGGCCGATCGCCTCATGGTTGATGCCTTCCATCAGGCAGCCGTCACCGGCAATCACCCAGGTCCGGTGATCGACCAGATCGTCGCCGAACTGCGCGTTCAGATGCCGCTCGGCAATCGCCATGCCAACGGCGGTGGCCAGGCCCGAACCCAGCGGGCCAGTGGTCGCTTCCACGCCCGCCAGCTCGAAATTCTCAGGATGGCCAGCGCACGGGCTGTGCAACTGGCGGAAACTGGCAATATCCTCGATCGTGGGGCGCGCATAGCCGGTCAGGTGCAGCAGGCTGTAGATCAGCATCGACCCATGGCCCGCCGACAGGACGAAACGGTCGCGGTCGGCCCATTTGGGCTGGGTGGGATCGAATTTCAGATAATCGCCGAACAACACGGTCGCAACGTCCGCCATGCCCATCGGCATCCCCGGATGGCCGCTATTGGCGGCCTGCACCGCGTCCATGGAAAGCGCCCGGATGGCGTTGGCGAGCGACATATCGGAAACGGTCATTATGGGCGGGCGTCTTTCCTGAATTTGGTGCCGGAACAAGGCACCGAAACATGAAGCGGCAAGCCGCCCGCATCCAGAGCAGGCGAGTCGAAGTCGCGCTTCCTTTGTCGCGTCAATCCCGATGCGTCAACCGCATGTCATGGCCCCCGGCACGCAATCGACGCATTACGGGGCGTAAAGACTGCTTTTGCCCCGGTTGAAATCCCGCTATGCCCTGACAATGGCAAGCGAGCGCATGATGCGGGCGATCGGCACGTTGGAACGTGCGGTCAGTCGGCTCGAACAGGAAGCGGCCGATCTTGTGGCGGCCGCCGCCCACCCTTCCAACCATTCGGACATCGACGTCCCCGCCGCGCACGCTGCGTTGCGCTCGCTTGATGATCTGATTGCGGACCTGAAAGGGCAAACGCATGGCTGACATCACCCTGACCATCGCCAGCCGCCATTATGACCTGCGCTGCCGCGACGGCGAAGAAGCCCATATGGCCCATCTCGCCAGCCTGATCGAGGAAAAGGCCCGCGCCGCGCAACAGATGACGCCGGGCCTGACCGAAGTGCGCAGCCTGCTGTTTGCGGCGCTGTTTCTGGCCGATGAACTGAGCGACCTGCGGCGCGAGATGGCGGGCCGTCAGGAACGGCTGATGCTCGAAACGCAGGACGACAGCGCAGCGCAAGCGATAGAGGCGCTGGCGGCCCGCATAGAAAAGCTGCACGAGAGGCTTGCCGCCCGGACTGCGGACGCCTAGATTGGCATCGACGGGTTCTGCCTGGTACGAGCTTTAGCGAACATCCCTGAGGCGATAATCACATCCAAGGGGGCTGTCCCTGGGCGGGTTCCGGTCCGTTCTACATGGTCCCCACCTGACGTTGAGGCGTCAGAGGATATTCCAGCACACGGCCAAGGCGGTCCCGTCACCTTTCCGCTCAATGAAACACAAACACAGAGCATCGTGCTCCCGCGCAGGCGGGAGCCCAGTTCAAACCGCGGGACTGGACTCCCGCCTACGCGGGAGCACAATCGTGGATTTGGCAGGCGCTTCGTGAACAGCGATTTTTCCAACAAGACCAGCCTGCGCACCCTCGCACGCGATCGCCGCAGCGCCTTTGTCGCCACGCTCGACCCGCTGGCCCATCGGCTGGCGTTCAAGGTTCTCCCCTCCCCCCTCGCCCGGCGCATCGCCGACGCGCACATTGTGACGCTTTACATGGGGCTGGACGATGAAGCCCCCGCGCAACGGCTGGCCGCCTTCCTGATCACGCAGGGCAAGACCGTCGCCCTGCCCCGCGTGCTGGACCGGCTTGGGTCGATGGATTTCCTGCCCTGGACGCCCGACGCGCCGCTGATCCCCGGCCCGTTCCGCACCAGCCATCCAGAAACCGGCGACGGCCCCGTCGCGCCCGACGTCATCATTGCCCCGCTGGTCGGGTTCGACCGGGCGATGAACCGGCTGGGTCAGGGCGGCGGCTATTATGACCGCGCCTTCGCCCGCTTCCCCGACGCAGTGCGTATCGGCGTCGCCTGGTCGGTGCAGGAACTGGACGATGTGCCTGCCGACCCGTGGGACTTGCCGCTGCACATGGTCCTGACCGAAGTCGAACTGATCGAAGGAGAGCAGGCATGAGCATCGACCCGCGCCATTATCATCAACCCAGCTGGCGCAAGCCTGTGGGGATGCTGGCCATCATGGCGCTGATCGCGCTGTGGGCGGTCATGGTGGCCAGCCTGTCTGGCCTGATCGGCACCCTGCCGGTCTGGGCGCAAACGCCGGTCTATGTCGTGCTGGGCATTGTGTGGATCTGGGTGCTGCCGCTGCGGCGGCTGCTCGCCTGGATGGAAACCGGGCGTTGGCGCCGCGGATAAGCGGTGACAGGCGCGCCGTTCCGGGTTATTCCTGAAACGTTGAGCGACCGTAACGGATAATGCCCGTCTCAAATGGGCTACGGTCTGCCTGCGACGGGAGGCGAGCCATGTTCATGTGCGGGCCATCACCATTGTCACGGCGCGCCCATTGGGGTGCGGCCAAGCCCCTGTCGCTTCTTTTCCTGACTTTGCCGGGCGGTGCCACCCTGCACCGGCGATCATGCACGCCGGTGGCGCGGGCAATCTCTTACAGGAGGAAGCGATGGTTCCATTGAGCAAGCGACTCTTCGCCGAAACATTCGGCACATTCTGGCTGGTATTGGGCGGATGCGGCAGTGCGGTCCTGGCGGCGGGTTTTCCAGACGTGGGGATAGGCCTGCTGGGCGTTAGCCTGGCCTTTGGATTGACTGTCCTCACCATGGCCTATTCGGTCGGTCATATTTCGGGTTGCCATCTCAATCCGGCAGTGACCGTGGGGCTATGGGCTGGGGGACGCTTTCCCGTGCGCGACATCGCCCCCTATATCGTTGCGCAGCTTGTCGGCGCAGTGATCGCGGCGGCAGTGCTGCTCTATATTGCAAGCGGCCAGCCGGGATACGAACTGATGGGCAACGGGCTGGCGGTGAACGGCTATGACGCCCAATCGCCCGGCGGCTACTCCCTGTCAGCCGGACTGCTGATAGAGATGGTGCTGACCTTCGGCTTCCTGATGGTCATCCTGGGATCGACCGACAGCCGCGCGCCCGCAGGCTTCGCCCCGATCGCGATCGGGCTGGCACTGACGCTCATCCATCTGATCAGCATTCCGGTCACCAACACATCGGTCAATCCGGCACGCAGCACTGGCCCGGCGCTGCTGGTCGGTGGAGTAGCGTTTCAGCAATTATGGCTGTTCTGGCTGGCACCGATGATTGGCGCGCTGGTCGCAGGCGGCACTTATCGCTGGCTTGCCCAGGAACCGCTGGCCCCGGCCATCGTCGGGGATCATCTCTAGGAGTTCGGATTTCGGGCCGATGCCAATCGTGTCGGTCCGATATTTTGCGCGGTTTGCGCCACTTCCCCTATAAGAAGTGGCGCGAGTGACGGGGCTCGAACCCGCGACCTCCGGCGTGACAGGCCGGCACTCTAACCAACTGAGCTACACCCGCGCAGGGCGGCACCTGTTCGCAGTCCTTTTTGGGGACCACCAGACGATGCATGTCTGAATGAACCGATCCACTTCCCATACAGAAAGTGGCGCGAGTGACGGGGCTCGAACCCGCGACCTCCGGCGTGACAGGCCGGCACTCTAACCAACTGAGCTACACCCGCGTTCGGTGAGCGGTCCTCTATGGTCGCCCGCCGATACTGTCAACCGTCCGTAACATCTCTTTCGTCTTTCTCGTCACTTTCTTTGCGCGGATCGACCGTCAACGTGCCGCGCTCGAACAGAAAACCTGCGATGTCCGGCGTTCCCGCCGCCGCCACGACCGTCTGGACGATGATCAGCAACGGCACGCCCAGCAACGCCCCCGGCGTCCCCCAGACCCATCCCCAAAAGGCCAGCGACACCAGAATCAGCAGCGGGTTCATCGTCAACCGCCGTCCCAGCACGGTGGGCGTGATGACATTGGCCTCCACCAGATGAAACGCGACCTGAAGCGCGGCAGGCATCAGCGCGACCCACACATCGTCGAACACCATCAACCCGCCCAGCCCCAGCAGCACCGCCGCCAGCATCGGCCCGAAATAGGGAATGAAGTTCAGCAAAGCGACGATGCCGCCCCACATCAGCGGCGACGGCATCCCGATCAGCCACAGCGCCAGCGCGATCGCCAGCCCCAGGCATAGGTTGATGGTGGCAATGGTAATGACATAGGCCGACGTTGCATCGACGACATTCTGGATCACCCGCGCAACGGCCATCGCGCCGTCGAAACTGCCCCGGCTGTTTATCGTGCGACGGCGCAGCCGGGTCCACCCGGCCAGAAAGAAATAGATGATGAGCAGCGCGAACACCATCTGGATGATCGCCGACGGGGCCGATGTCGCCGCAAACTGAAGCAGCGACCGGGGCGTATCCACCGCCGCCGTCTGCGCCGCCGCAACCGGACCCGTCGCCAGCATTTGCACCGTTTCATCGACGAAGCGCTGGAGGTTGGCGTAAAAGTCGATCAGCGGGGCCAAGTTCGCCTGTATCTGTGGCAGCCGCCGAGGCAGGATCAGGAACCAGTCGGTCGCCGGCACGATAATCAGCACCAGTGCAGTGTTGGCCACCACCAGAAAGCCGATGACCGAAAGCAACGCCGCCAGTCCGGACGGCACTCGCCGCCGCTCCATCCATTCCAGCAACGGCACCAGCGCAACGGCGATCACCAGCGCAGCGGTCAGCGGCAGGAAAAACTCCGCCCCTGCCCGCAACGCGAAGGGCAGCGCCAGCGCCAGCCCGATCCCCGCCGTCAGTGCGATAGACGCCAGCAACCGGTCGCGCCTGCGGTTGATCTCATGCTGCTCACCCGGTTTCACGCCTGATCGAATCCCTGTGCTTATGCCCGTTTCATGATGTGCGCCGCGCGCAGGGGACCGTCAATTTGCAATGCAGTCGCGGACCGAAAGGAAAAACAGCGGCTTAACCAAATATTGGGCCATCGCCGCTACAACTGGCCGTGGGGACGCAAAACGTAACGGGGCTTTGGATGAAGGCAGCTTATATCGTGCTGGCGGGCATAGCGCCGCTGCACGGCGCAACGGCGCAACCTGCGCTGCGGCTCGACACCCAGATGTTCGTGGAGCGCGTCACGACCGACATCAACGGCCGCCCCCGCCGCCTGCTCGCCAGTGCGGATCGGGCCGCACCGGGCGACCAGTTGATCGTCATCGTCCACTGGCGCAATGAAAGCGACCGCCCCCTGCGTGATCCTGCCGTCACCCGCGCCCTGCCGCGCGGCGTGCAACCCAACGCGACCGACCCGGCGATACAGGTATCGGTCGATGGTGGCGCACATTGGGGCCGGATGGACCAGCTATGGCTGCCCACGCCCCTTGGCGGCACCCGCCGCGCCGTGCCGGCGGACGTCACGCACATCCGCTGGACCCTGCCCACCGCCGTCCCGCCGGGTAAGGGCGGACGGCTGACCTACCGCGCGACGATGCGCTGAACCGCGCGATTTAGTCCACGAACAGCAGCGCCGGATTTTCCAGCAACCGCCGCACAGCCTGCACATAGCTGGCCGCGTCCCAGCCATCGACAACGCGATGGTCGCAACTGATCGACAGGTTCATCAGCTTGGCGGCGACGATTTCCTTGCCGCGAAAGACCGGCCGCTCGATCACCCGGTTGGGGCCGATGATCGCCACTTCAGGCCGGTTGATGACCGGCGTGGTCGCAATCCCGCCCAGCGGACCCAGCGACGTGAGCGTCAGGGTGGAGCCGGACAATTCCTCCGACTTCGCCTTGCCCGTCCGCGCCGCATCGGCCAGCCGCCCGATCTCGCTCGCCAATTGCCAGACATTGCGGTCCTGCGCGTCGCGGATCACCGGCACCATCAGGCCAGCGTCCGTCTGCGTCGCCAGCCCCAGATGCACCGACCCATGGCGCGTCACCACGCCCGCTTCATCATCATACCGCGCATTAAGCATCGGGAAATCCGCCACCGCGCGGCAAATCGCCACGATCAGCAGCGGCAACATGGTCAGCTTGGGCCGGTCCCCGCGTCCACCGTTCAACTGCGCCCGCAACGCCTCCAGCGCGGTCACGTCGATTTCCTCGACATAGGAGAAATGCGGGATATGCCGTTTGGAAGCGGCCATATTCTCCGCGATCCGGCGCCGCATCCCGATGACCCTGACCTGCTCGTCGGGCCGCCGCGCCGCCCGTCCCGCCGGGCGATACCCCTGCCCCTGTCCATAGAGCAGATAGGCGTCGAGATCGGCATGACGCACATGATCGCCCGCCGATTTCACCAGCGCAAGGTCAATGCCCAGATCCTTCGCCCGCGCGCGAACGGCAGGGGAGGCAAGCACTTTCTCTCCCCCCCTCCCTGTTAGGGAAGGGTCGGGGGTGGGTGGAGGCGAAGCCGACACTTCCTCGTGGACGACGGCAGGCTCGCTGCGCTCGCTGCCCACCCCCGGCCCCTCCCCAACAGGGAGGGGAGATTCTGTTACCGCCGTCTCCGCCGCAATCGCCGCGTCCGAAGGCGCTGGCGCAATTGCCTCGCCACCCTCGACCTCGACCTCAATCTCCACCAGCATCGCGCCGATCGACACCTGATCGCCCGGCTCCCCGGCCAATCGCGTGACGACGCCCGCCACCGGGCTTTCCATCTCGACTGTCGCCTTGTCGGTCATCATGTCGGCGATCGGCTGATCCTCCTCGACCCGGTCGCCCACCTTGACGTGCCAGCCGACGATCTCGGCCTGCGCTATGCCCTCACCAATATCGGGCAACTTGAATGTGAAAAGCGCCATGACAGCTCAATCCTTCATGATCTTGTTGATGGCTTCGCGGATGCGGACGGGTCCGGGGAAATAGGCCCACTCCAGGCTATGCGGATAGGGCGTGTCGAACCCGGTCACGCGCTCGATCGGCGCTTCGAGATGATAGAAACAGCGTTCCTGCACCTGTGCCATCAACTCCGCGCCGAACCCGCTGGTGCGCGTGGCTTCATGGACGATCAGGCAACGCCCGGTCTTTTTCACCGACGCCTCGATCGCCTCTATGTCCAGCGGCACCAACGAACGCAGGTCCACGATGTCCGCGTCCAGCCCCATGGCCCTTACGGTATCCTCGACCACATGGACCATCGTGCCATAGCACAGGATCGTCAGCGCCTCCCCCGCCCGGACGGTTCGCGCCTTGCCCAGAGGGATGCGGTAATAGCCGGTCGGCACCTGCGCATCTGCATGACCTGCCCAGCTTTTGGCGGGCGTGTCATAATGGCCATCGAACGGCCCATTATAGATGCGCTTGGGTTCGAAGAAGATCGTCGGATCATTATCCTCGATCGCGGCGATCAGCAGCCCCTTGGCGTCATAGGGGGTAGACGGAATTACCGTCTTGATCCCCGAACAATGGGTGAAGATGCCTTCGGGCGATTGCGAATGCGTCTGCCCGCCGAAAATCCCCCCGCCAAAGGGCGATCGCACCGTCATCGGCGCAATGAACTCGCCCGCCGACCGATAACGCAGCCGCGCCGCTTCGCTGACCAACTGGTCGAGCGCGGGATAGATATAGTCGGCAAACTGGATTTCCGGCACCGGGCGCAGGCCATATGCGCCCATGCCCACCGCCACGCCGATGATCCCGCATTCGGTGATCGGCGTGTCGAACACCCGGTTCTTGCCATATTTTTCCTGCAAGCCCGCTGTGGCGCGAAAAACGCCGCCGAAAAAGCCGACATCCTCGCCCATCACGACCACATCGGGGTCGCGTTCCATCATCACGTCCATGGCGCTGTTGATCGCCTGGATCATGTTCATATGGGTGGTTTCAGTCATGGGAAACCTCCAATTCCGTCATCCCAGCGGAGGCTGGGATCTCTCTGGCTTCAGGCGCGACGTTGCAGAAAAGGGAGATCCCAGCCTCCGCTGGGATGACGGGCATTGTGCTGAAATCCATCACAGCCCCGCCGCCTTCCATTCGTCCAGCATCTGTTGCTGCTGTTCCTTCAGGTGCCACGGCATTTCCTCGAACACATCCTCGAACAGGCTCTCCATCGGATGATGCAGGCCGTGGCCAAGGATACCGTTCTTCTCCGCTTCCCGCGCGGCGTCGCGGACATGTTCGGCCAATTCCTTGTCCATCGCCGCGTGCCGTTCCTCGTCCCAGATGCCCAGCGCGATGCAATGCTGCTTCAACCGGGCGATCGGGTCGCCCAGCGGCCACAGGCTGCTTTCCTCGGCGGAACGATAGGCGGTCGGGTCGTCCGACGTGCTATGCCCCTCGACGCGATAGGTGAAATGCTCGATCAGCGTCGGCCCGGCATTGGCCCGCGCCCGGTCGGCGGCCCATCGCGTGGCGGCATAGACCGCCAGCACATCATTGCCATCGACCCGCAGCCCCGCAATGCCATAGCCGACCGCGCGCGCGGCGAACGTCGTCGCCTCACCGCCCGCAAAACCTGAAAAGCTGCTGATAGCCCATTGATTATTAACGACATTCAATATGACGGGCGCACGATAGACACTGGCAAAGGTGCAGGCATTGTGGAAGTCACCCTCCGCCGTCGATCCTTCGCCGCACCATGTCGCGGCGATCCGCGTGTCGCCCTTGGCCGCGCTTGCCATCGCCCATCCGACCGCTTGCGGATATTGCGTCGTCAGATTGCCGGAGATCGAGAAGAAGCCAGCCTCCCGCGCCGAATACATGATCGGCAACTGCCGCCCTTTCAGCCGGTCGCCCTTGTTGGAATAAATCTGGTTCATCATGTCGATGATGGGCCAGTCGCGCGCGATCAATATCCCCTGCTGGCGATAGCTGGGAAAGCACATGTCGTCGCGCGACAGGGCCAGCGCCGCGCCGATCGACACGGCTTCCTCGCCCGTGGACTTCATGTAGAAACTGGTCTTGCCCTGCCGCTGCGCGCGAAACATCCGCGCGTCGAACGCGCGGGTCAGCGCCATCGTGCGCAACATCCGCAACAGCGTTTCGGGCGGCAGCTTGGGGTTCCATTGTCCGCCTGCCACGCCATCGGCGTCCAGCACCCGCACCAGCCCATAGGCCAGATCGCGCATCGTGCCGGGCGCCGCCGCTTCGTCCGGTCGCGGGGCTGCATCGACGGCCGGAATGTCGAAATGGGTGAAGTCGGCGCTTTCGCCCGGCCGGGCTGGCGGTTCAGGAACATGCAGGCGCAGCGGGGGCAAATTGCGCCCTTCATGGCCTTGCACAGCGCCGTGATCGTCGGGATCGGTCATCCTGCCTCCTATGGTGCATTGCAATAATATTGCTTAATGCGGACATTAAATTACAACGTTATAAAAGGCAAGCCTCCCTTACCCAATTTTTCGTGACCCTATGTCCATCTCGCTGTCTGTTTCAGACCGCGACAGGCGCAGAAATGGCGGCTTGCGGCGTATAATCCACCACCTCGAAATCCTCGATGGCATAGTCGAAAATGGATGAAGGGGGGCTTTTGATCCGTAGTTTCGGCGCGCCCGACGGAATGCGACTCATCTGCTCCTCCACCAGCGCAGCGTGGTTCAGATAGAGGTGAACGTCGCCCCCCTGCCAAACGACTTCCCCCGGCTCCAGATCGCATTGTTGCGCCAGCATCCGGGTGATCAGCGACAGGCCGAAAATGTTGAAGGCAAAGCCCAGCCCCAGGTCGCAACTGCGCTGAAACAGCAGGCCGTTCAGCTTCCCGTCGGACACCTGGAACTGATAGGTCATATGACAGGGCGGCAGCGCCATCTGCGCCACTTCCGCCACGTTCCAGCCGGTAAACAGCAAGCGCCGCGACCCCGGCGTCGCCCGGATCGCTGTGACCAGATCGGCAATCTGGTTATGCCCCTTGTCCGCCCGCCGAAACAGGCCATCCCCGGCTGGTTCATAACGCGGCCAGTTCACCCATTGCGCGCCATAAACCGGGCCAAGATCGCCCCACTGCAACGCGAACGCCTCGTCCGCAATGATCCGCGCCTCGAACGCATCCCGGTCGATCGTCTCGCCCGTCGCCCGGCGATAGCTGTCGAGCGGCCAGTCGGTCCAGATATGCACCCCCTGCTCCACCAGCGCGCGAATATTGGTGTCCCCGGTCAGGAACCACAGCATCTCCCGCGCCGCAGCCTTCCAAAAGACGCGCTTGGTCGTCAGCAGCGGGATCGCATCGTCCGCCAGCGAAAAGCGCATCGTCGCCCCCAGCACCGACCGGGTACCAACCCCCGTCCGGTCGATCCGCTCGTCGCCCTTCGTCCAGATATGCCGCATCAGGTCCAGATATTGCTGTTCATAATGGGGTGCGGTCGAAGGGGGCGTATCGGTCAAGGCGGGCTTCCTGCGAAACAAGGACTCTGGCATTGCCTGCCTTTAGCCCAAGGACGCCACAGCCGCCAACGCCGCATATAACTGCCAGATCGGATCAATCTGCGCTGGCGATTCCGCGCCGCCGGGGCATCCTGCCGTCATGGCCCATGTCGATGCTCTGGACCTGCTGATCCTCGACCCCGTCTGGCGGCCCTGCCATCGCGTGCCGCTGGCCGGGGAATGGCGCACCATCCTGCGTCGCGTGCTGGACCATGACGGGCAATGGCTGGCCCTCTATCAACACCGCAGAACGGCCGCTGGTCCCTTCCCCGCCCCCGCCGACATCGCACTGACCCGATCGGTGGCCCGGCGACTGCGCGCGCTCGATATGCACCTGGCCGATCATATGATCCGGGCAGGCGAAAAACGGTTCAGCTTCCGCGCAGCAGGGCTTTTATGACGGCAGCAAAAAAAGCGTCCCTGCCCGCTTGCCAGCCTGAAAAGCCGTCTCTATAGGCTGCGACCTGCCTTACGGGGCCGCTCACAAGGCGGCACCGGCATCGGTCGGGGAATAGCTCAGCCTGGTAGAGCACTGTCTTCGGGAGGCAGGGGCCGGAGGTTCGAATCCTCTTTCCCCGACCACATGATTTTCGCGCCGTTCCGGTATTTCGCCACCCCATGCGGGGGGCGCGATACCGGCGCGCCTTTCCCTCAATCGGCCAGGTAGAAATCGCGCAGCGCCCGTGCGTCATGCAACGCATTGTGCGGCACCCGGCTGTTGGCCGCCGCGCTGAAACCCGCCGCATTGATGAGTTCGAGCCGCAGGCCGAAATCCACCCCCGCCATGCGCCCCGGCCCGGTGACCAGCAGCGCGCAAAAATGGGCCAGATCCTCCGGCCAGTCCGCTATGATTACGGGATCGGAATCCCCCTCCAGATAGGCAGCGACATGATCGGCCGCCTCCACCCGGTTGAGTTGCAGGTCGATGCCCGGCGGCACATGGCGCAGATAGGGAACGACATGCTGCGACACCCAGCCCTCGACTTCGTCCGGTAACGGCAGTGTGACGTAAAATTCCTGGTCGCCATGTTCGGGGACCAGCGCGACGCTGATCAGCGCGCCGCCAAAGCCGTTAAATTCAGTATCGAGAAAATAGCGCATGAACGAAATACTGCCTGCCGATCGGTATGTCTGGCCATCAACGGACGGCATCGCCTGGTGCCTGTAGCATTTGCGTGACGGAAGCCAAGCTGCCATGCGCTCCATCCACCGATACGCCACGCAAAGGACAGAATATGACGCCGCGCGAATATCTTGGTTCCGCCCCCATTCCGGGCGGGGACGAACTCAAGCTCTATCGCCGGGACAAGGATTTTATGATCGTGCTGGACCGCAACGAATTGATGAGCAGCCGGATGAGCGGATCGGAAAAGGCGCTGGCCGACATGACGATCGAACGGCTGGCAGGCCGCCGCGCGCCGCATTTGCTGATCGGCGGTTACGGCATGGGCTTTACCCTGCGTGCGGCGCTGGCGGCGTTGCCGGGGGACGCGCGTATTACGCTGGTCGAACTGGTCCCCGAAATCATCGCATGGGCGCGCGGCCCGATGGTCGATCTGGCAGCGGGTTGCCTGGACGATCCGCGTGTCGAACTGGTCATGGGTGACGTGGCAACCGCCATCGTCGATGGTCCGGGGCGTTATGACGCCATCCTGCTGGACGTGGACAATGGTCCCGATGGCCTGACCGTGGAGGCCAATGATCAGCTTTATTCCGGCAAAGGCCTTGGCATCGCCAAACATGCGCTGCGCCCCGGCGGCATATTGGCGGTATGGTCCGCCGGATCGGACGATGCATTCACCCGCCGCCTGCGCAATGCAGGCTTTGATGTGGACGAAGTCGCGGTCAAGGCGCGCGACAACGGCAAGGGGCCACGCCATGTCATCTGGTTCGCGCGGAAAAACTAGGCGCGATAGCGCGCGCCTATCCTATATGCCGCCTGCAACGACTGGCCAGCCGCCGCTTTCCAACGCAGCGGACAGGCTGGCCACGCAATTGTCGATCGCCGCCTGATCGGTCGAGCGAATCACGAAATTCGCGCCGGTCCGGCCTTCGCGGAAAAAAGGATAGCTGCCGATCTGGCACCCGTCATGCGCCCGTTCCGACCCGGCGAGCAGGTCGGCAATCTCGCTTTCGGCCACCCAGCATCCGATCGTCGCTGATAATAGCGGCAATCCGCCTTCCAACGTCCCGGTCAGGCTGTCGAGCATACCGGCCGTAATATGCGGCACGCCCGCCATGATGAAGATATTGCCATGACGGATGCCCGGCGCACCAGACATGCGATTTTCGATCAGGCTTGCCCCGGCAGGAACGCGCGCCATGCGCAACCGGGCTTCGGTCAATCCGCCGCGCGTTGCATAATAGCCCGCCAGCATCGTGCGCGCGCCGTCATGAATTTCCACCGAAACGCCCAGTGCCGCCGCGATCGCATCGACCGTGATGTCGTCATGAGTCGGGCCTATGCCGCCCGTCGTGAACAGATAATCGTTGCGCGCCCGCAGGATGTTGACCGACTCGACGATCGCGTGCCGGTCATCGGCCACCACCCGCACTTCGCGCAGGCGGATCCCCTGCACATTCAGCCATGTGGCGATCTGCGCAATGTTGCGGTCCTGGGTGCGACCGGACAGGATTTCATCGCCGATCACGATCAGCGCGGCGGTCCACAGACGGTTCGTATCGGCCATGGCAACGCCCATAGCCTGCGCGGCGCGCAATGCCTAGCCGCCCTCTCGCATTATGCGGCACATGCCCCTATAATCGGTCCATGACCGAATATATGACCATGACGGCCGATGCGCCCGTCTCCCGCTCCTCGGCGATTAAACTCTATGATGAGGCGGGTTTCGCCGGGATGCGCAAGGCCGGGCGACTGGCCGCCGAAATCCTCGACGCCCTTGTCCCCCATGTCGTGCCGGGGGTCAGCACCGGCGAACTGGACGACATCGTCCGGCGCATGACGCTGGATGGCGGCGGGGTGCCTGCAACGCTGGGCTATCGCGGTTACACGCACAGTTGCTGCACCTCGATCAACACCGTCATCTGCCATGGCATCCCCGGCGACTACCGGCTGAAAGACGGCGACATCGTCAATATCGACGTCACTCCGCTGGTCGATGGCTGGCATGGCGACACCAGCCGCATGTTCATCGCGGGCGATGCGCCGATCAAGGCGCGGCGACTGGTCGAAGTGACCTATGAATGCCTGATGCTGGGCATCGAGCAGGCAAAGCCGGGCAATCATCTGGGCGACATCGGCCATGTCATCCAGCGTCATGCCGAAAAGCACCGTTATGGCGTGGTACGCGACTTCTGTGGCCATGGCCTAGGCCAGGTGTTTCACGACAGCCCGGAAGTCGTCCATATCGGCCGCCCCGGCACTGGCCCGGAGCTGCACCCCGGCATGTTCTTCACCATCGAACCGATGATCAACATCGGTAAACCGGGCGTGAGGATGCTGGATGATGGCTGGACGGCGGTGACGCGCGACCGCACCCTGTCCGCCCAGTTCGAACACAGCATCGGCATCACCGAAACCGGCTGCGAAATCTTCACCAAAAGCCCTGCCGGACTGAATGCGCCGCCCTATCTGTGAGCGCGCCGGACAAGCTGCCCAAAAAACGGGCAGGAAGGCATGAAATTGCCCTGAATTCAGGCAATATGGACAAAGATTGCTGCATCGCCGAAAGCATGTTCTAGCGATTCGCGATTTGGCACGGTAATTGAAGAACAAGGGGAACGGCGCCAGCCTTTGGGGGGCATGACGATCGTTCCTTGAGGAGAGAGGGGTTCAGGTTTCGCCTGCATCCCTGCGTGCGTCATGGGTTGGGAATATGAGTGATGAAAAAGATCGAAGCGATCATTAAGCCGTTCAAGCTGGACGAGGTGAAGGAAGCGCTCCACGAAGTAGGCGTATCCGGCATCACCGTCACCGAAGCCAAGGGTTTCGGCCGCCAGAAGGGCCATACCGAACTTTATCGCGGCGCCGAATATGTCGTCGATTTCCTGCCCAAGGTGAAGCTGGAGGTCGTCGTGGACGACGCGCTGGCCGATCGTGTGGTCGAAGCGATCTGCGCCGCTGCGCAGACCGGGCGCATCGGCGACGGCAAGATCTTCATTTCCAATGTCGAGGGCGCTGTCCGCATCCGCACCGGCGAACGGGACAGCGACGCCATCTGATTTTCAAGCAAATTCTCGCCGCTTCCTGCGCGGGGCGACGGAACAATGGGCATCCATCTACCCCTTCGGGGGGGTATCAAACGAGAAGGGCAAGCGCACATGGCCAATACGCCAAAAGACATCCTGAAGATGATCGAGGAAAAGGAAATCGAATGGGTCGATGTTCGCTTCACCGATCCCAAGGGCATCTGGCATCACCTGACCATGTGCGCCAACGTCATCGGCGAAGATGAGTTGACCGACGGCCTGATGTTCGACGGCTCCTCGATCGAGGGCTGGAAGGAAATCAACGAATCGGACATGATCCTCAAGCCGGATCTCGACGCTGTATTCTTCGATCCGTTCAGCGCGACGCCGATGATGATCCTGGTCTGCGATATCGTCGAACCACTTGATGGCTCGCTCTATTCGCGCGATCCGCGCTCGACCGCCAAGCGCGCCGAACAGTTCCTCAAGTCGACCGGCCTGGGCGACACGGTCTATATCGGCCCGGAACCCGAATTTTTCATGTTCGACAGCGTCGAATTCGACAACACCTACAGCTCGTCCTTCTACAAGCTGGACGATGTCGAATTGCCGACCAACACCGGCACCAGCTATGACGGCGGCAACATGGGTCACCGCCCGCGCGCCAAGGGCGGCTATTTCCCGGTCGGCCCGGTCGATGTGACCACCGACATCCGCGCCGAAATGGTGACGACGCTGATGGAAATGGGCCTGCCCATGGACAAGCATCACCATGAAGTCGCGGGCAGCCAGCACGAACTGGGCCTTACCTTCGGCAAGCTGGTCGAAACCTGCGATCGCATCCAGATCTACAAATATGTCGTGAAGATGGTTGCCCAGGCCTATGGCAAGACCGCAACCTTCATGCCCAAGCCGATCAAGGAAGATAACGGGTCGGGTATGCACACGCATATTTCGATCTGGAACAAGGGTGAGAACACCTTTGCCGGCGACGGCTATGCCGGCCTGTCTGAAACCTGCCTCTACTTCATCGGCGGCGTCATCAAGCACGCCAAGTCGCTGAACGCCTTCACCAACCCGACCACCAACAGCTACAAGCGGCTGGTGCCGGGCTATGAAGCGCCCGTGCTGCTCGCCTATTCGGCGCGCAACCGTTCGGCTTCGTGCCGTATCCCCTATGGCGCCGGCACCAAGGCGAAGCGCGTCGAATTCCGCTTCCCCGATCCGCTCGCCAACTCCTACCTGTCGACCGCCGCTCTGCTGATGGCGGGCATCGACGGCATCGAAAACAAGATCCACCCCGGCCCGTCGATGGACAAGAACCTCTACGATCTTCCCCCGGAAGAACTGAGCCTGGTTCCCACCGTTTGCGGCAGCCTGCGTGAAGCCCTCGACAGCCTGATCGCCGACCACGACTATCTGCTCAAGGGCGGCGTGTTCACCAAGGATCAGATCGAAGCCTATATCGAGCTGAAATGGCCCGAAGTCGCCCGCTGGGAAATGTCGCCTTCGCCGGTCGAATTCGACATGTATTATAGCGGCTGATCTTTTTTTCAGCGCAGCACAACGGAAAGGCCCGGTCGCACCAGCGACCGGGCCTTTTCCATGTCCGTTTGCCGTCCAGCAAGATTCGCACATCAAGGAGAAATATTAAGGCCCACAGCCTAAAAAGCCCGTAACGGACGGTATGGAGCAGCAATGCGAAACGAGCGGATCAGGGCGACGCAGGCGACGCGCGCGGACATGCTGTTCGCTGCGCCATGGTCGGCGGTCGAAAAGATGCTGCTACTGGCGACCTGCGCCGCGACGCTGTTCTTCGCGTTGGTGACGCCACCTTTTCAGGCTCCCGATGAAAACCAGCATTATATGAAAGCGTTGCTGCTGTCCGAAGGTCGCCTGCTGGCCGAGCAGCGCGGCGCGGCGATCGGGGCCGCACTTCCGCGCTCCGGCATCGACCTGCACCGAGTCGATTTTTCTACCGAAGTGCCGCCAACGGCGCGCCGGTTCGATCCATCGACATTGGCGCAGGCTTGGCGCGCCGATACTGGCCGCCCCGGCGCGATCTTCGCCGAATTTCCCAATGTCGCCAACTATGCGCCAACGCTCTACGCGCCCGGTGCTGCCGGACTGCGGATCGGCGATGCAATCGGCCTGCCGCGCGTTGGTGCCTTCTATGCCGGGCGTCTGGCCAATGCGTTGACGGCGCTGGCTCTGCTGGCGCTGGCCCTGCGGCTTATTCCCTTCGGCCGGACGGCGATGCTGGGCGTTGCGGTGCTGCCGACATTTTCCTACCAGATCGGATCGCTTTCGCCTGATGCCGTCATCAACGGCATCGCGTTCCTTGGCCTGGCGCTGGCGTTGCGAGTCGGCTTCATGGGGCAGTCGTCGAAGGGAATGTTCGCCGCCGCCCCGTTGCTGGCGCTGGCCAAAGGCGTCTATCTCCCGCTGATGGCGGCGGGTCTGCGCTGGCCCCGACATCGACGCGATGCGCGGCCGTGGCTGATCCTTGGCGCTATGCTGCTGGGCGCGGCGGTGTTTGTTGGCTGGATGAAATATTCGGGCGGCAGTCAGGCGCTCTATCATATCATGTCGCGCAAGACGGGTCAGAGCGTGATGACTGCGCCACTGGCCGACCAACTGGCGGTGATCCTGAACGATCCGGTCGGCTATGCCCGAATCCTGCTTTCAAGCATGGTCGAGCGCGGGCCAGTCTATGCGTTGCAGATCGTCGGCCGGTTCGGATGGAACGCAATTCTGATGCCGCTGATCGCCTATCCAATCGCGGCGGTCATGCTGGGCGCGGCAGCGCTGAGCGGCGCGGGTGCGCGTTTTGGCATAGGTCAGCGGCTGTGGTGGATCGCGGTCGTGGCGGGAACGGCCATGCTGATCGAAACGGCGATGTATCTGACCGGCACGCCACCCGGCGCAGACTTCATCCAGGGGACGCAGGGTCGCTATTTCCTGCCGCTCTTGCCACTGGCGTTGATGGCATTGTCGCCCGATCGCCCGGTGCGGGGTGCGCGCACCGTTTTTGCCGTCAGTGCATTGGTCCTGATCGTCATGGCCGGATTCACCGTCTGGGACAGTTTCTGGATCCATGGTTTTGTCACCAGCGACGGGATGCCGCCGCACGAAAGCCTGACCCGCGCGCTATTCCTACCCTCGCCGCGCTGGTAACCAGACGCGGCAAAAGACCAGCCAGCCCAGCCCTTCGACAAAGCCCGCGACGACGTCGCTTGGCCAGTGGACGCCCAGCCAGACCCGGCTGATCCCGATGAGCGCGATCATGCCGCCTGCCGCCCAATAGCCGCCGCGTCGTGCCGCCAACATCGCCAGCGCGCCGAACATCATCATGTTGCCCGCCGCATGGCCGCTGGGGAAACTATAGCTATGCACGATGTCGAGATGGGGCAGAAGGTCCGGGCGGGGCGCAGCAAAAATCTGTTTCAGAACAAGGTTTAGCACGGTGCCGCCCGCCATCATCAGCGCCAGCCAAAGCGCTGCCGCGCGGCGTTTGGTAGACAGCAAGATGGACAATGTGATCGCTAAAATCACGAGCCGCCCGATCGTGTCCCCGACCACCGATGCCATGCGCATCAGCAGCGAGATATGCTGCCCCACGCCATTGTCGCGCGCAACGCCCGCCCGCCCCATCAACCCGACATTCAGCGCGTCGAGCCACCCGGCCCGCTGCATCAGCGCGATGGCCAGGACGCAAAAAAGCGCGAGAGCCAAAGCCCCCGCGCCCTTTGCCACAATTGTGCGCCGATCAGATATGGAGCGCGCGACCATAAGCCGCCAGCACGCTTTCGTGCATCGATTCCGAAATGGTGGGATGCGGGAATACCGTGTGCATCAGTTCCGCTTCGGTCGTTTCCAGCGTCTTGCCGATGGTATAGCCCTGGATCATCTCGGTCACTTCCGCGCCGATCATGTGCGCGCCCAGCAGTTCGCCGGTCTTGGCGTCGAACACGGTCTTGGTGAAGCCTTCGGATTCGCCCAGCGCGATTGCCTTGCCATTGCCGATGAAGGGGAACATGCCGACCTTGACCTCGTAACCCGCTTCCTTCGCCTTGGCTTCGGTCAGGCCCACGCTGGCGATTTGCGGGTGGCAATAGGTGCAGCCTGGGATGTTCCGCACGTCCATGGCGTGGGGATGCACATCCTTGTTGCCCAATGCCTGCGCGATCGCTTCGGCGACGATGACGCCTTCATGGCTGGCCTTATGCGCAAGCCATGGCGGCGCGGTCACGTCACCAATGGCCCACATGCCATCGACATTGGTGCGGCCATAGGCGTCGGTCTTGATATGGTAGCGCTGGTCGGGTTCGATGCCGACATCTTCCAGACCCAGATTTTCGACGTTCGGCACGATGCCGATGGCGACGATGGCATGGCTAAATTCGGTGGTCGTTTCCTTGCCAGCCTTGTCCTTGATCGTGGCAGTGACGCCCTTCTCGCCAGTCTGGATCATTTCGATCTTCGCACTGGTAAGCACGGTCATACCCTGCTTCTTGACGGCCTTCTCCAGAAAGGCGGAGACGTCGGCATCTTCGACCGGGACGATACGGTCCATCATTTCCACGACGGTCACGTCAGCACCCATATCATTGTAAAAGCTGGCAAATTCAATACCGATCGCGCCCGAACCGATGACCAGCAGCTTGGTCGGCATTTCTGGCGGGGTCATGGCGTGGCGGTATGTCCATACCCGCTTGCCGTCGGCCTTGAGTTGCGGAAGGTCGCGGGCGCGCGCGCCCGTGGCAATGATGATATGTTTGGCGGTCAGTTCTTCGGACTTGCCGTCCTTGGTCACGGACAGCTTGCCCTTCGCCACCAGCTTGCCATCGCCCATATGGACGGTGATCTTGTTCTTCTTCATCAGGTGGGTGACGCCCTGATTAAGTTGTTTGGCAACGCCGCGCGAGCGCTTCACCACCGCTTCGATGTCGGCGGTGATATTGTCCGCGGCCAGGCCATAATCCTTGGCGTGCTGCATATAATGGAAGATTTCAGCCGAACGCAGCAGCGCCTTGGTCGGGATGCAGCCCCAGTTGAGGCAGATGCCGCCAAGATTTTCGCGCTCCACGATTGCGGTCTTGAGACCCAGCTGGGCGCTGCGGATCGCGGCGACATAGCCGCCGGGACCGGAACCCAGAACGATGACATCATATGTTTCAGCCATAGTCACTCTCGCTCATTTTTCTTGAAATTTGGTCGGTGTTTCAGCCCGTGATGGGCGGAACGGAACGGGGCTGACGATCTTCGCCGATCGCCACGAAGGTGAAGCTGGCCTGCGTCACGCGATAGGAACGGTCGTCATGGCGCGCACGACGCCATGCTTCCACCGCGATCTTCATCGACGTGCGACCGACCGAGGCCAGCGACGCGAACACAGATACTTCGTCGCCGACGATGACGGGGCGCAGGAAGGTCATGCCCTCCACCGAAATCGTGACGGCACGGCCATGGCTGTAGCGGGCCGCGACCGAACCCGCCGCCGAATCCATCAGGCTCATCAACCAGCCGCCGAAAATATCCCCATGTGGATTGGTATCGGCAGGCATGGCGATGACCCGGATCGCAGGACTGTCCTGCGGCGGCGTTTCGTCGACAAATGGCATCAGGCCAGCATACCGATCGGGTTTTCGATCAGTTCCTTGAACGCCTTCATCAGGCGCGCGCCGTCCGCACCGTCGATGGCGCGGTGATCGAAGCTGCCGGTGGCAGACATGACGGTCGCGATCTGGAGTGAATCGTCGATCACGAAGGGCCGCTTTTCGCCTGCGCCGATCGCCATGATCATGGCCTGTGGCGGGTTGATGACGGCTTCAAACTGCTTGATGCCGAACATGCCCATGTTGGACAGCGACGCCGTGCCGCCCTGATATTCGGACGGCTGGAGCTTGCCCGCCTTGGCGCGGTCGGCCAGATCCTTCATCGCGTTCGAAATGGCGGCAACGCCCTTCGCACCGGCGTCCGTGACGATCGGGGTGATGAGGCCGCCGGGGATGGACACCGCAACGCTGATGTCGGCGCGGGTGAATTGCAGCATCTGGTCGCCCGCAAACTGCACGTTACATTCCGGCACTTCCATCAGCGCGACGCCCAGCGCCTTGATGAGCAGATCGTTGACCGACAGCTTCACCTTGCGGCTGGCCAGACCCGCATTGAGTTCACCGCGCAGCTTGAGCAGCTTGTCGAGCTGAATATCCACCGTCAGGTAGATGTGCGGCACCTGCTGCTTGGATTCGGTCAGACGGCGCGCGATCGTCTTGCGCATACCGCTGAGCTTGACGACTTCGTGCGGGATGCCGAAATCCTGCGCAGCGGCGGCAACCGGCGCGGGCGCAGCGGCTGGGGCGGACGCAGCGACAGGTGCAGCAGCCTTGGCAACAGGCGCTGCCACGCCCTCCTTTGCGCCGTCCAGATCGCCCTTGACGATGCGACCATTGGGACCGGAGCCGGACAGGCTGGCCAGATCAATGCCCTTGGCCTCCGCCAGACGGCGGGCGAGCGGGCTGGCCTTGACGCGCGCATCGCTGGACGGGGTGGCGGGAACGGTGTCCGCCTTGGGCGCGGCGACCGGGGCTGCCTCTGCCTTGGCTGGAACCGGATCAGCCTTGGGTGCGGCTTCGGCCTTGGCGGTGCCACCAGATGCTGCGGCAGTCGCGACATCTTCGCCTTCTTCGGCGATGATGGCGATGACGGTGCCGACCTTCACGCCCTCGGACCCTTCCGACACCAATATCTTGGCGACGATGCCTTCATCGACGGCTTCGAATTCCATCGTCGCCTTGTCCGTCTCTATTTCCGCCAGCAGATCGCCGGACGATACCGTATCCCCTTCCTTCACCAGCCATTTGGCCAGAGTTCCCTCCTCCATAGTGGGGGACAAAGCGGGCATCTGGATCGTCTTGCTCATGCGTTCTGGGCCTCTTCTTTACTTGTGCGGCACGCGCCATTTGGTGTTCGTTTTCACCCATTCGCCGGATCGGTCAAGCGACGCCTTGCGGAAGGGGCGATTATGGCCCACATTTCACCGCACTGGTTCGTTGGACCGGAATTGACGGTCCGGCAAGGCCGTTGGCGCAACGCGGGGGCGATGGAAAGTGCGGACATATCTGGTTGTCGTGGACGAATCGGCGGAGGCGGAAACCGCGCTGCGCTTTGCCGCGCGCCGGGCGACTAAGACCGGCGGATCGGTCCGCATCCTCGCCCTTATCCCGCCCGCAGAGTTCGTCCAGTGGGGCGGCGTGCAGGCGACGATGGAGGATGAAGCGCTGCAACGCGCCGAGGCGCTGGTGACCAGCGCGGCAGGCACGCTGACCGATGAGTCCGGCATCCGTCCGAGCATTACCGTGCGGCAGGGCGACGCAGTGACGGTGGTGCGGCGCACGCTCGATGAAATGGACGATGTCGCCGCACTGGTGCTGGGCGCGGCGGCAAGCGGGCCGCCCGGTGCCTTGGTGTCGCACTTTGCGGGCGCGGACGCGGGCAAGATGCCCTGCCCCATCATGGTCATTCCCGGCGGGCTGGACGCAGAGGCGATTGATCGGTTGAGTTGAGAACCCAGCGTCATTGCGAGCGTAGCGAAGCAATCCATCGCGCCACCATGGATTGCTTCGCTACGCTCGCAATGACGAGATGCACTACCGCTTATGCTTACCCCTTTTGCCGCCGATATGACGGACATTGGCGGGGCGGCCGCGATGGGTGATGGAGCGGGAGTTGCCCGGACGGGTGCGGTCCTGCCTGCCCGGTCCACCGCGCGACGGGGGCGAGTCGGGCAGTTCGAAGCGTAGCACGCCGTTGATCGGGTCGGCTTCGGCCAGTCGCAGGTCGAGCCGCTGGCCGACGGTGTAGCGATCGCCGCTTTCCACGCCCTCCAAGGCCCGGCCCGCTTCGTCATGGAAGAAGCGTTCGCGGCCCAGCGTCGAGATATGGACGAGGCCATCGCCGCCCAACCCCTCCACCGTGGCGAAGAAGCCGAAATTCTGGACGCCGGTGATGCGCGCATGGACGATTTCGCCGACATGGGCAGCAAGATAGGCGGCGACATAGCGGTCCACCGTCTCACGCTCCGCTTCCATCGCGCGGCGCTCGAACTGGCTGATCATTTCGCCGACCTTGCCCATATTCTCATAATCAGCGACACTGAGCGAGGATTTGGCGGGGATGACATTTCCCTTGGGCGCGGGCAGTTCCAGCCCGTGCGCGCCGACGAGCGCGCGATGGACCAGAAGGTCGGCATAGCGGCGAATGGGCGAAGTGAAATGGCCGTAGGAGCCAAGCGCCAGGCCGAAATGGCCCATATTGACCGGGCTGTAATAAGCCTGCGTCTGGCTGCGCAGGATCTGCTCCATGATCTGGGGCTTTTCCTCCGCCTCCCCCACCCGCTTGATGAGGTGGTTGAAGGTCGCGGGGCGCACCACCTGACCCAGGGCGAAGTCGATGTCGAAGGTCGCCAGATATTCCTTGAGCGCGACCAGCTTGTCGCGGCTGGGCGGTTCATGGACGCGATACATGACCGGCGCTTTCTTCTGTTCCAGCGCCTTGGCAGCCGCGACGTTGGCGGCGATCATATAATCTTCGATCAGCATATGCGCGTCGAGCCGTTCGCGTATCGCGACGCTGACGATCTTGCCCCATTCGTCCAGCACCACGCGCCGTTCGGGCAGGTCGAGCGCCAGCGGCTCGCGCGCCAGCCGCGCCTTGTGCAGCAAGTCCCAACAGGCCCAGAGCGGCTTGAGCGCGGTTTCGAGCAGGGGATGATCGCGCGTGCCGTCGATCGCGGCCTGTGCGTCTTCATAAGCCAGCACGGCAGCGACGCGGATGATGGCGCGGGAAAAGCGCCATGATATGACCTTGCCCGCCGCGTTGAGGACGAGGTGGCAGGCCATAGCCGCACGATCCTGCCCCGCGCGCAGCGAACACATGTCGGACGACAATTGATGCGGCAGCATGGGGACGACGAGGTCGGGGAAATAGACGCTGTTGCCGCGCTTGCGCGCTTCGCGGTCCAGCGCGCTGCCGGGGCGGACATAATAGCTGACATCGGCGATGGCGACGATGGCGCGGAAGCCGCCGGGATTGGCTTCGTCCGCGTCGGGCGTAGCCCAGACCGCATCGTCATGGTCGCGCGCGTCGGACGGATCGATCGCCACGATGGGAAGGTGGCGCAGATCCTCGCGCTTTTCCTCATGCAGCGGCAGCGCGGACGCGGCGAGCGCTTCTTCCTCCACCGCTTCGGGGAAGACGTTGGGAATGCCATGTTTGTGGATGGCAATCAGGCTGAAACTGCGCGGGGCGAAGGGATCGCCCAAAATGTCGGTGACGCGCGCGGAAATGCGCGGCGGGCGGCCGGTGGGTTCGGCCAGCACCAGATCGCCCTTCTTGGCGTTGCCTGCGTCGCTGATCGGCGTATCCTTGCGGATGCGCTTGTCCACCGGGCGCAGCCACAGCTTGCCATCGGCCATTTCCTCGACCACGCCGAGCAGCATCTCGGTCGATTTTTCGAGCTTCTTCATCGGGTGCGCGACCCAGCCGTTGCCGGCCTCCTCCGTCCGGGCGAGGATGCGGTCGCCGACGGTGAGTGCGCCGCGTTTGCCGCGCTCCATGACGCGCAGGCGGGGCGCGGGCTGGCCTTCGGCTTCCCACCGTTCGGGGATGGCGATCAGGGTCGTGTCGTTGACATCGACGATGCGCAGCACAGTGACTTTGGGGACGCCGCCCAGCTTGTGGAAAGCACGGGCGGGGCCAAGGTCGATCATGCCTTCGTCGGCCATGTCCTTGAGCAAGGCTTTCAACGCGATCTTTTCCTGGCCCTTGAGGCCGAAAGCCTTGGCGATTTCGCGCTTGCCCGCTGGCTGGTCGGACGTGGTGATGAAGTCCATGATTTCGGTGCGGGTCGGGAAACCGGCGGGGCGCACGCGGTCGCGGGCGGGGCGCTTTGGCGTGGGCGCCTTTTTGTCGTTGGATGTCATGTCATGGCTATAGGGGGGCGGCGGGGCGCGCGCCAGTGGCATGGCGGGACGGCAGTTGCGGATCGTTCAAGGGGGCATGATGCTCCTGCTCCTCCTTGCCGCCGCCGCGCAACAGCCGGTTCCGATCGACCGGGCCACGGGCGAACATTATGTCTGGGGTGGGGTCAATGACGGCTGGCATCTTGTGAAGCGCGACGACATGTCGGTCATCGCCGAACGGATCGCGCCGGGGGCAAGCGAGGTGCGGCATGTTCATGCGCGGGCGCGGCAATTTTTCTATGTGCTGGCGGGCGAACTGACGATGGAGGTCGGCGGGACGACCCGTGTGCTGCACGCGGGTCAGGGGATCGAAATAGCGCCTGGCATCGCGCATCAGGCGCAGAATCGGAGTGCCGCGCCGGTAGACATCATCGTCAATTCGACACCCAAGAGCCATGGCGACCGGACAGAGGCGCCGCAGGCCGGAACGCCCTAACCCGCCAATTTGCGCGCGCGGTCGCGCCATGCTTCGGCCAGCAACGGCATGTCCGCCAGCGCGCGCACGGCGTGAGGATCGCGCTTGTGGCCACCGCCGATCAGCAGGCGGAAGATACGATCGATGTTCCAGTCGGGCAGCGGGCGATCGATCAGTTCCATGCGCGTACCCGCCGCCGCCTCCCCTTCGCGGATGACCCGGAAATAGATGCCGCAGCGGGCGGTCTTGACGATCGTCGCCATGACGTCGCGCGCGCCGAAGCGATGGTCGAGTTTCCAGCAGGGCTGGCGACCATGGCTGACCTCCACGATGGCGCTGCCCAGAGTGAAGCGGTCGCCCAGGCACAGGTCAGCCTCCGTCATGCCGCGCGAGGCGATATTTTCGCCGAATGCGCCGGGTGCGTCCAGTAACGGATGGCCCGACCTTGCCGCGCGCCACCAGTCATAATGATCTTGCGGGTAGAGGTGTATCGCCTTGTCCCAGCCGCCATGGTGGATCGGGTCAGCGACCTGATTGCCGACAAAGCCATCCCATGTGATTTGCACCGGGCCGTCCACCGGGCGTTTGGCGATGGCGCTATAATCGTCGCCGCGAAACGGAACGGGCGTGCCGACCAGCAGCGCGTCGATGGTCATGAAGGGCGTGTCCATGCCCGCCTTCATGCCATGGCGGCGCGGCGGAGGCGAGGGGTCGGTTGACGGTGGCTGGCTTTACCCGGCGTCGATTTCCGAACGCAGTTTCAGCACCTTTCCGCCATTGTCGGTTTCGATCAGAAAGGCCGGGTCATCGTGCGATCCGTTGCGGCGGATCAGCGCGCCTTCGATCGTGCGTTCGACAGGATGTTCGAATCGCTCCGTAATGCGTCCCCGGCCGACGCCCTGCCCCCAATTCCACCTGACCCGCGTTCCTGTACGGAATGTCTGAGCCATTGGGGCATCCTCTCCTATTTTGGGCGCAACTGCGCCAGCCGGTGCATCCTTGCCAACGAAAGGCATAAATCCCAACGGCTTGACTGGTTCCCTTGGGTTTTGGCAACTCTTGCGCTAAAGGGCGCGCATGGATGCTACCGGCCTTCGCGTTGCGCTGTTCAGCGGCAATTATAATTATGTGCGCGATGGGGCCAATCAGGCGCTCAACCGCTTCGTGGGCTATTTGCTGCGGCAGGGGGCAAGCGTGCGGGTCTATTCGCCGACCACCGACACGCCCGCCTTTGCCCCCGCAGGCGATCTGGTCAGCACGCCGTCGGTGCCGGTGCCAGGGCGCAAGGAATATCGCATACCCTATGCCATGTCGGCGCATGTTCGCCGCGATCTCAAGGCGTTCGCACCCAATCTGGTCCACCTGTCCAGCCCCGATCCGCTGGGCCATCGCGCGCTCAGCTGGGCGCGGGCGCATGGATTGCCGACGGTGGCATCGGTGCATACACGGTTCGAAACCTATCCCCGCTATTATGGTCTGGCCTTTCTGGAGCCAGTGATAGAGGGCATATTGCGGCGCTTCTATCGCCGCTGCGACGCCATTGTCGCGCCGTCCGAATCGATGGCGCAACTGCTGCGCGAACAGCGGATGAGCTATGATGTCGGTATCTGGACACGCGGCATCGACCGGGAGATTTTCAATCCGGGTCGTCGCGATCTGGACTGGCGGCGCTCGGTCGGCATCGCCGATGACATGCCGACGATTGGCTTCATCGGCCGGTTGGTGATGGAAAAGGGGCTGGACGTGTTTTCCGACACGATCGACCAGCTGACGAGCCGACAGGTGCCGCACAAGGTGCTGGTCGTGGGCGAAGGCCCGGCACGCGAATGGTTCCAGAACCGCTTGCCCGGCGCGGTCTTTACCGGGTTCCAGCAGGGGCAGGATCTGGGCCGGGCAGTCGCCAGCATGGACATGCTGTTCAACCCGTCCGTCACCGAGACGTTCGGCAATGTGACGCTGGAAGCGATGGCGTGCGCCCTGCCGACCGTGGCAGCGCGGGCAACGGGCAGCGAAAGCCTGTTGGTCGATCGCGTCACTGGCCGTCTGATCCGCCCCGGCGCGATCGGGTCTTTCGCTGATGCACTGGCCGATTATTGCACGGACGCCGACGCGCGCGGCCATGCTGGTGTCGCGGCACAGGCACGGGCCGAACGCAATGGGTGGGATCAGGTCAATCAGGCGCTGGTCGATACCTATCTGCGCATCATCCGCCAGCGCGAACAGGGCACGATGCCCCGTTCCAGCCCGGTTCCCTGAACGTCCTTTCATCCCTATATCGGGACCGATGGCTGATCTTTTCGCTCCCGATGATGCCGCTGGCGCCGATGCGCCAGCAGACAGCGCTCCGCTGGCCGACCGGCTGCGCCCGCGCACGCTGGCGCAGGTGGTGGGTCAGGAACATCTGACCGGACCGGAAGGCGCGATCGGGCGGATGGTGGCGGCGGGGCGGCTGTCGTCGATCATCCTGTGGGGACCGCCCGGCACCGGCAAGACAACCACCGCGCGGTTGCTGGCCGATGCGGTGGGGATGGAATTCATGGCGATTTCCGCCGTGTTTTCGGGCGTCGCCGACCTCAAGAAAGTCTTTGCCACAGCCAAGGATCATGCCCGGCGCGGTAACAAGACCTTGTTATTCGTGGATGAGATCCACCGCTTCAACCGGGCGCAGCAGGACAGTTTCCTGCCCTTTGTCGAAAATGGCACTGTCACTCTGGTCGGGGCGACGACCGAAAATCCCAGTTTCGAGTTGAACGCGGCTTTGCTGTCGCGGGCGCAGGTGTTGATCCTGCGACGGCTGGACGCGGCGGCGCTGGAGCAGTTGATCGACCGGGCGGAAGCGGAGACGGGACGCGCCCTGCCGCTCACTCCTGCGGCGCGCGAAGCGCTGGTGGCCAGTGCCGATGGCGACGGGCGTTTCCTGCTCAATCAGGTCGAGACGCTCTATTCGATTGCGATCCCGGTGCCGCTCGATCCGGCTGCGCTGTCCGCCCTGCTCCACCGCCGGGTCGCGGTGTATGACAAGGATCGGGAGGGGCATTATAACCTGATTTCCGCGCTGCATAAGTCGCTGCGCGGGTCCGATCCGCAGGCCGCGCTTTATTATATGGCGCGGATGCTGGTGGCGGGGGAACAGCCGCTTTATGTGCTGCGCCGGTTGGTGCGCTTTGCAGCGGAAGATATTGGCCTCGCCGATCCGCAGGCGCTGATCCAGTGTCTGGCCGCCAAAGATGCCTATGATTTTCTGGGTTCGCCCGAAGGCGAAGTCGCGATCGTGCAGGCCTGCCTATATTGCGCGACCGCGCCCAAATCCAACGCGGCCTATATGGCGATGAAAGCGTCGTTCAAATCGGCGCGCGACACCGGGTCGCTGATGCCGCCGCAAAACATCCTGAACGCGCCGACCAAGCTGATGAAGGATGTCGGTTACGGCAAAGGCTATCAATATGATCATGACGCGGTGGATGGCTTTTCCGGCGCGGATTACTGGCCGGAGGAGATGGAGGCGCAGACCTTCTATGCGCCGACCGACCGGGGATATGAGGCGCGGATTGCCGAGCGGATCGCCTATTGGAACCGGCTGCGCGCCGAACGTGGCGGGGCGTGAGGCCGTTCGACCAGTTTGCCGTCATCGACTGGTCGGGACAGGCCGTGGCGCGGCCCAAAGGGCTGGCGCTGGCATGGGCCGGGCGGGATGATGCGCCGCCGGTGATGGTCGCGCCGGAGGACGGGTGGAGCCGGGCGACGATAACGGAATGGATCGCCGATCAGGGACGCGCGAAACGCCGGATGCTGATTGGCATGGACCTGTCCCCTGCCCTGCCCTTTGTCGATGCGGGCGGCTATTTTCCCGGCTGGGCCGAATCGCCCGCCAATGCCAAAAAATTATGGGCGATGGTCGACGCGATGGCCGACGCGGATCTGCATCTGTCGGTCGGCACTATGCTGGGCCATGGCGAAGTGCGGCGGCATTTCCGGCAGATCGGCGATTGTGGCGATCGCTTTGCGGCAGGGCGCGGGCGGTTGCGGGTGTGCGAGTTGGGACAGGCGGCGATGGGCCTGTCGCCCTATAGCTGTTTCAATCTGGTCGGCGCGGCGCAGGTGGGCAAATCCAGCCTGACGGCGATGCGATCGCTCCATCGTCTGCGCGGAGTAGTGCCGGTGTGGCCGTTCGATCCGGTGCCAGATGACGGGCCGCTGATCGTGGAAATCTATACATCGCTGGCGGCGCGGGCAGCGGGGATGCCCAAGGGCCGGTCTAAGATGCGGGATGGCGCGGCGCTGGACATGGCGCTGGCGGCGTTGGGGGTTGCGCCGCACGCGCCCCTGCCCCGCTATAACGACCATGCCACCGATGCGATTTTGACATGCGCCTGGTTGCGAGGCGTTGCGCATGATGCCGCGTTGTGGAACCCGGTCGCGCTCGACGCCCATATTGGGCAAACTGAGGGCTGGACGTTCGGCGTCATCTGATAGTAAGGGCTTGGCCCAGCCGAAACGGCGCGCCGGATTAGCACAGTGGTAGTGCAGCGGTTTTGTAAACCGAAGGTCGCGGGTTCAAATCCTGCATCCGGCACCATTTTCAAACAACAGCGCCAGCGATCCCCAAGAGCGGGACAAACCCAAACGCAAAATGGGGACCAGCATTGCTGCCGGTCCCCACTTCCGTCGGGTCATGCGATCCGCTTCTCCGGTGGAGAGGCGATCATCGGCCCGGCGTTTGCTCCTGCACCAGCCACAAGGGCCGCCGCATCGGCGGAACCGGGGCGGGCCAAGGGCAGCCATCCCGGTGTTGATCCCTGCTTTCCGCAGCCCGACGTTCACTTTCGCGCGTACCCGGCAGCGGCCTTTGGGGACCGATCCGGCGGTTGACGCCATCCTTGCGAATGGCCCCTTCCATCGGATCAGCAGAACAGGTTCAAATCGTTGATTTCTCGCCGATTTTCCGAACCGGATTTCGCCGCTTCGTCTGTTCCGATGCCATCATGCTCTCACCGATTGCGAGTCGCGCAAAGCGGATTCTTGCACTTTGGCGACAGCGACATGGACATAGCTGTGGATAAGTGTGGATAAGTTTGTAACGGGCGTTACAGCCGACCGGCGCTGGCCAGTTGAACGCAGCGAATATTCCATCCGTCGCAAATTTTATTGCTTTAGAAACAATGGCTTAATTTGTTGCCTCAGGTTCATGCAACTTGAATCAAGATATAGGGGTTCTGCCATCAAATCATTGCAATCGGAGGAAAAATTCATGCGTAAAGCTCTTATGGCCCTGGCCGCCGTCTCGCTCGCCGTTCCGCTGTCCATGGCCGTGCCGACCGACGGTGCGCAGGCGCGCAAGGATTATCGTTACAAGGAATGGCGCGGTCGCGATGGCCGGACCTATTGCCGCAAGTCGAATGGCACGACCGGCATGATCGTGGGCGGCGTCGGCGGCGCGCTGGCGGGCCGGGCGATCGATACGCGCGGCGACCGGGCGACCGGCACGATCCTGGGTGCGGCCGGTGGCGCGTTGCTGGGCAAGGCGATCGACAGCAAGCGCACCTGCCGCTGAGGCATTTGAAGCAAAAAAGGGGCGGCATCCCGTCGGATGCCGCCCCTTTTTGCGTAACGGGTCTGACGATCAGTTCGTAGCAGCGCCGCGTGCTTCGTCAACATTGAACGACACTGGCTGGCCGCCCGATACGCCCGAAACCTTGCCGTTCTTGACCGACAGGTTGAACGCTACGGCGTCGGGGAAGCGACGGCCGGAAATGACCTTGCCAGTCTTGGAATCCTTGACTTCATACACATAGGTATAACCTTCGTGCGTGAAGCGCTGCTTGCCGGCTTCTTCAGCCTGGGCAGGGGCGGCGATGGCAATGATAGCGCTCAGGGCGCTGGCGGCAACAAACTTGGACAGCATTCGCATGGGTAAACTCCTTGTGAATGCCGATCAAACACCTCTGTATATTCTTGTTCTGTTGAGAGCGTCTCTATGTTGCAGTGCGGCATGGCGACAATCGCAAAAAGTGCGCGCACAGTTGCGCGGAACGCAACCGAAACGGATCATGCCACTCAAGCCTTTGATAGTGCAACGATATGATCGAACTCTGCGGCCGTCAGCGGCGCGACCGAAAGGCGCGATTGGCGCAGCATGAGCATGTTGGCCAGGGCCGAATCGGCTTTCATCACCTTGAGCGACACGGGTTTGGCCAGCTTTTCGCGCGGCGCGACATGCACCGCGATCCACTTGCCGCTGTCATCAGTGCTGTCTGGCGCGGCTTCCCCGACGATTTCTATGATGCCGACGGCTTCCACGCCGATGTTGCTGTGATAGAAGAAGGCCAGGTCGCCCAGGCGCATGGCGCGCATATGCCCCTGCGCCGCATGATTGCGCACGCCGTCCCACTCCGCTTTCCCCTTCGCGACCAGATCGTCATAGGAAAAGGCGTCCGGTTCCGATTTCATCAGCCAGTAGTTCATTTTGCCTCCTTGCATCACCGCCCCGCCGCGATCAAGGATGGGAACATCAGCGGGTGACCCCATATAGGATGGCGCGCCCCTTAGCTTGCTTGGAGAAGATCGACGTGTCGCAAACGGTTTTGGATCAGGTGCCTGTCCTGTCCATGGCAGAGTTGAGCAAGGCGGATTTTTCCCGCGCGTTCGGCCAATCCTTTCAGCGCTTCGGCTTTGCCATGGTGCGCGACCATGGCATGGATCAGGCGTTGTTGGACGAAGGATGGGCGCTGGCCCGCGCTTTCTTTGCCCTGCCGGAAGAAACGAAGCGCGCCTATGACGCCAAATTCAACGGCGGCCAGCGCGGCTATACTGCGTTCGGCACCGAAATAGCCAAAGGCGCGAGCGAGAATGACCTGAAGGAATTCTGGCATGTCGGGCGCGACCTGCCCGCAGGCGATCCGCTGGCCGAAACGATGCCGCCCAACATCTGGCCGGCCGAAATGCCGGAGTTCAAACCCGTGTTCGCCCGACTCTATGCCGAGTTCGACCGGGTCGGCGCGGAATTGCTGTCCGCCATCGCCCTCTATCTAGGGCTGGAGGAGCGCTGGTTCGACAAGCCGGTCGAAAATGGCAATTCGATCCTGCGGCTGCTGCATTATCCGCCGGTATCGCCGCAGGCGCCGGGCATCCGGGCGGGCGCGCATGAGGATATCAACCTCATCACCCTGTTGCTGGGGGCTGAAGAAGGCGGGCTGGAGTTGAAGGATCGCGATGGCAACTGGCTGCCCGTGGTGCCGCCGCCGGGTGCGCTGGCGATCAATGTCGGCGACATGCTCCAGCGGCTGAGCAACCATGTGCTGCCATCGACCAGCCACCGCGTGGTCAATCCGCCGCCGGAGCGGCGCGGTCATTCGCGCTATTCGATGCCGTTTTTCCTGCACCTGCGCCCCGATTTCATGATCGATGCGCTGCCCCAATGCGTGAGCGTAGATAATCCGCGTCGCAATCCGCCGATCAGCGCACATGATTATCTGACCGAGCGGCTGATCGAAATCGGGCTGATCAAGAAGTAAAATCACCTTCTCCCGCGCAGGCGGGAGTCCAGTTCCGGCGTATCGACTGGACTCCCGCCTGCGCGGGAGAACGTCGCCTTACCTTGTGCCGTTATTTGCGGACGCGCCCCAGGGTGATGCCGATTTCCTCGCCCCGTTCGGACAGGGCCAGCTTGACGATCTTCACTTCGACATGGCTGACATCGTCGCCCTGAAGGAAGATGGTGTCGATGACATGGTCGGCGACGGCTTCGATCAGCGTGAAATGCACCCCTTGCGGCAGCGCGGTCGATGCCGCGTGCTTGAGGTCCATATAATTTTTCGAGCGGGACAGCGGCGTCGCAGGATCATAATGGTCCGCGATTTTCAGTCGTGCGCGAATGGATATGCGCAGCGGCTGGGGGAGATGCGTCTCCTCCGAATAAATGCCGGTCAGCACGTCGACATGCAGGTCGTTGACCTCCAACGTCAGAAAATCGTCAAATCCAGTCTGCATAGTTCGCCATCTAAGGCCGGTTCCTGCTGTCAGGATGGGCCAGTTTAGTCTTTCATTTTGCAAAGCGCGCGCTAAAGCCCGCCGCTCCCGGCGCGGTCCATGCGCCATTGATGGCGGATCGGCAAGACGTGTCTATGATTGTGCCTCTCGAAAGCCAGCCTGCCGACGCGATCGAGCGGTTGCTGGATGCCGCTTTTGGACCTGCGCGGCATGGCCGCACCGCCTATCTGATCCGCGACGCCATGCCATGGCTGCCTGCCTTGTCCTTTGCCACGCTGGATGCAGACGGCGCGCTGATTGGCACGTTGCAAAGCTGGCCCGTGGCGCTGGTGCAAGCGGACGGGACGCAGATGCCGCTGACCATGGTCGGCCCGGTGGCGGTCGATCCTGCCCATCAGGGCGGCGGCCATGGCCGCGCGATGATGGACGCAGTGGTCGCTGCCGCCCGCGCGCAGGCCGATGTTCAGGGCAGCGCGCCGTTGATGATGATTGGTGATCCCGAATATTATGGCCGTTTCTGGGGCTTTTCCGCCGATGGCACGGGTGGATGGGATGCGCCGGGTCCGTTCGAAAAACACCGGCTGCTGGCACTGTCGGTCGATGGCCGCTCGGTTGATGGCACAGGAATGCTGGGTCCGCGAATCGCTGTTTCGGCCTGAACGCACGAAACCCCTTTGCCATCGGGGCGGGGCGATCCTATCTGCTATTCCATGCCCATGCCCCCCATCCCTCACCTGGCCGACCTGTCCCTTGCCGATATTGCGCGGTTGCTGGCTGAAAAGCGGTTGCCGCCGGTCGAGAAATGGAACCCGGACCATTGCGGCGACAGCGAGATGCGGATCGCGCGCGACGGCACATGGTTTCATCAGGGTTCGCCGATCGGGCGCGAAGCGATGGTGCGGCTGTTTTCCACCATATTGCGGCGCGAAGCCGATGGCAGCTATGTGCTGGTCACGCCGGTCGAAAAGCTGAGCATTGCCGTCGACGATGCGCCCTTCGTCGCGGTGGAACTCAAGAATGAGGGCGAAGGGCGCGACCGGGTGCTGGCGTTCCGGCTGAACACTGGCGATTTCGTCACCGCCGGGCCGGACAATGGGTTGATGATTCGCGAGACGGCGGACGGTCCGCATCCCTATCTGCACGTCCGGGGCGGGCTGGAGGCACTGGTAGCGCGCAGCGTCTATTATGAGTTGATGAACCTGGCGCTGGACGAAGCCGGCAATGCGCGCGTTGGCCTGTGGAGTGGCGGGGCGTTCTTCCCGCTGGACGGGGCGACATGACGCTGGTCGACCGGCTGCGCGCGGCATTGGCGGACGGCCATGCGCGGGCGGAGACTTTGGAGCCGTCCGAAACGCGCGACCCGCGCATCGACGGAGCCATCCCGCTTGCCCCGGCGGCGGTGCTGGTGGCAATTACCGACCGGCCCGAACCCGGCCTGATCCTGACCCGGCGGTCCGACCGATTGCGCAAACATGCCGGGCAGATCGCCTTTCCCGGCGGCCGGGTGGATGCCAGCGATGCGGACGAAATTGCCGGTGCGTTGCGGGAAGCGGAGGAGGAAATCGCCCTGCCCCCGCATGTCGCGCAAATCGTCGGCGTGACCGACCGCTATCATACCTTCACCGGGTTCGACATCGTGCCGGTGGTTGCCGTCATTCCGCCCGACCTGCCGCTGCGCGCGCAGGAAAGCGAAGTGGCCGACTGGTTCGAAGTGCCGTTGGCCTATGCGCTGGACCCCGCCAACCGGGTGCGGCAGGCAATGGAGTTTGAAGGTGCGACCCGGCACTTTTACGAAATCATGTGGCAGGACCGCCGTATCTGGGGGATTACCGCTGCCATTCTCACCAATCTTTCACGCAGGCTGGGCCATGACCGTCTTGTTGCCTGACGCCGACTGGCGGCATCGTCCCGGCCTCGACGCCCTGCTCGACGCGCTGGATGCGGCGGGCGGCAAGGCGCGTTTTGTCGGTGGCGCGGTGCGCGACGGATTGCTGGGCCTGCGCGTCAACGACCTGGACATTGCCACGACGATCGATCCGCATGAGGTGGTCGACCGGCTGAAAACGGCGGGGATAAAGGCGGTGCCGACCGGGATCGACCATGGCACGATCACTGCCGTCATTGGCGGATGGCCTGTGGAAATCACCACGTTGCGCCGCGATGTCAGCACCGACGGGCGGCGTGCGACCATTGCCTATACTGACGACTGGCGCGAGGATGCGGCGCGGCGCGACTTCACGATCAACGCGCTATATGCCGACCCGCTGACGCGCGAAGTGACCGATTATTTCGGTGGCGTGGCGGACCTGGAGGCGCGACGGTTGCGCTTCATTGGGGACGCGAGCGCGCGGATTGCCGAGGATCATCTGCGCATATTGCGCTATTTCCGGTTCCTGGCGCGCTATGGCGGGGATGTACTGGACGCGGATGCCTATGAAGCGTGCCGGGCGGCGGCCAACAGCCTGATGGCGTTGTCGCGGGAGCGGATTGCCGATGAATTGCTCAAGCTGATCGTCGTTGCCGCGCCGCTCCATGCGCTGCGACTGATGGTCGATGGCGGCATTTTGCGGGCAGTGCTGCCCGAAGTCGATGGCGCAGGTATCGCCCGGCTGGAGCAGCTGATCGCGCGGGAGGCGGCGGCGGGGGTGACGCCTGCGCCCGTGCGACGGCTGGCCTCGTTGCTGCCGCCGGACGCGGCCATCGCGGACGGGATCGCCGCGCGGTTGAAACTATCGAACAAGGCGCGCAAGCGATTGAGCATCGCGCTGGAGCCGGGCGGGCTGGACGAAAGCCCACGCGCGCTGGCTTACAGGATCGGGGTGGAGGGGGCGTTCGACCGGATGCTGTTGGAGCCACATGTGCCGCTGGAGGCGCTGGAGGCGATTCGCGGCTGGACCCCGCCTACCCTGCCGATCGGCGGCGGCGCGCTGATCCAGCGTGGGTTGCAGCCGGGACCGGACGTGGCGAAAGCGTTGCAGGCGGTGCAGCAGATGTGGGTGACGGAAGGCTTCCCCGACGCAGGCCGCGTCGCCGCCCTGGCGGATCAGATCGTTTCGAAATTCCAGCGCGCGCGCCAGTAATCGAACGCATCATTTTCGTTCATCGGCTTTGAGAAATGATAGCCCTGCCCCTGCCAGCAGCCCAGTTGCTGAAGCGCATGGGCCAGTTCCTGCGTCTCTATCCCTTCGGCCGTGACTTTCAGGTTGAGCGATTCGGCGAGCGACAGGATGGTGCGGACGATCACCTGCTTGTCGCGATCCTCCATCATGTTGGACACGAAGCTGCGGTCGATCTTCAATATGTCGATCGGCAGGCTGTGCAGGCTGGCCAGGTTGGAAAAGCCGGTGCCAAAATCGTCCATCGCGATCGACATCTTCAGATCTTTTAGAGCGAACAGCAATTTGCGCGCCTTGTCAGGATCGGCAATGATTGCGCTTTCGGTCAGTTCGGCGGTCATGCGGCTGCCCACGATGCCGGAATAGCGCAGCGCTTCCTCAAAGATCGAGGCGACGTCGTCGCGCGCCATCTGGATGGGCGACAGATTGACGTTCACGCTGACCGGCAGCGGTTGCCCGAATTTCATGTCCCAGCGCGACAGTGCCTGCGCCGCTTCATAAGCGGCCCAGCGCCCCAGCGGGGTAATGAGGCCGCTTTCCTCCGCGACCGCGATGAACTCGACCGGCGGCACCGAGCCAAGGTTCGGGTCGTCCCAGCGCGCCAATGCTTCAAACCCGGTAATTTCGCCGGTTTGCAGGTGGATCAGCGGTTGATAGGCCAGCGTCAGCCCACCCTGCGCCAGTGCGTCGCGCAGGCGGCTTTCGATCGAGAAGCGGCGCTGCGCTTCTTTCAACACGCCGTTGCGATAGATTTCCACTTTGCCGCTGCGCTTGGCGATCTTCACGGCGGCCTGCGCCTTGCGCACCACATCTTCCGGGTCATCATCCAGCGTCGTCGACAAGGCGCAACCGATCGCACAATCGACCCTGATCTGAAGGTCGGACAGGCGAATGGGCGAACTGAGCGCTTCCTTGATCCGCTGAACGATATGAAGGGCATCCGACAGGCCATTGTTAAGGCGTGCGAAAATGGCGAAGTCATTGCCGCCGATCCGGGCCAGCACATCGCCCTGACGCAGGCTGGATTTCAGCCGCTTGGCAACGGTGATCAACAATTCGTCGCCGGCCATCGGACCCAGCGATTCATTCACACGGCTGAACCGGCTAAGATCGATGGCGATGATGCCGAATTGGGCATTGTCGGGCCAAACCATATTGGCCAGCCGGTCTTCGATTTCTTCGCCAAAACCCGAACGGTTCGGCAGCGCGGTCAATCCGTCCGACAGCAGTTCCCGGCGCAGATTCTTTTCGATCGTCCGTTCGCTGGTGCGGTCGGCAGCGGTAAAGAGATAATGTTCGCCCTGCCCGTTTTCGGCGGTCAATCGTCCAAAAGCGCAGGAAAAATATTCCGGTCCCAATTTTCCGTCGCGGCGTAGTTCGAAATTGCGGTGGGGGCGATTCGACTGGACGAACGCCTCAAAATGCGTGCGCCAATCCATGCCGATGCCGGCATGGGCCGCACTGTTTTCCAGAAAATCCCGTTGCGCCTGACGAAAGCCATCATTGCCGCAAATCAGGACTGTTTCATTGTTATCATAGGAAAAAATCGCGGCTATATTCGCAAGCGCGTTCAGCCAGTCGCCATATTCATGCAATTTCGCAGGACGTGCGTCATCGCCCGCGATTTGCGGGGCGCGACTGGCCTTTTCGACCGACTGATTGCACGCCGGAACAGATTCCATACCCCCGCCATAAGGGGGAGCGGTAAATATTCAGGAAACGCTATTTGCCAAAAATCCACTCAGACCCGTCGTGACAAGCCTGTCAGTGGTGCCGTTCAGAAGCGATTGTCGCGCGGAAAGCCATTGGGTGGCATCCGTCCCGCCGCGCCGCGCGCGACGCGCCATGGCGTCATATCGCTTTCGGTGCGGGTGCGCCCACTGCCCCCGCCCATCGTCCAGCTAAGGCCATCGGCCAGCGTAAACGCGATGGCATCGGACATGCCGCCATCGCGATAGCGCTGCATCTGAACGCCCTGCCCGCGCGACATTTTGGGCATTTCGCTGAGCGCAAAGACCAGCAATTTGCGGTTTTCGCCAATCACGGCGATGCTGTCCGCCCCGGCCGGGACCGGGCGGATGATCGACAGCTTCGCTCCGGCGCGCACATTGACAACCTGCTTGCCCTTGCGCGTTTCGGCGATCAGGTCGCTGACGGCGGCCAGGAAACCGCGCCCGTCCGACGACGCCAGCAGCAAATCGGTGCCGATCCGCGCGGGCATCAACGACAGGATCGTCCCTTCATTATCCATGTCCAGCAACGACCGCACCGGATCGCCAAAGCCTCGCCCGCCCGGCAACTTGTCCGACCCCAGAGTGTAGATGCGCCCGGTGGCCGTCGCCAGCAGCAGCTTGTCGGTAGTATAGGCGTGGAAGGCGAATTGCGGGCCGTCGCCTTCCTTGAATTTCAGCGTGTCGGCAGCGGCAAGATCGCGATGGCCGCTCATGGCGCGGATCCAGCCGCGTTCGGACAGGATCACGGTAATCGGTTCGCGCTCGATCATCGCTTCCAGCGGGATTTCGCGCGCGATCGCAGCTTCCTCCACCAGCGTGCGGCGGCGGCCCATGTCGGTTTCGGGACCATAGCGTTTGCGCAACGCCGCGATGTCGCGCTTCAGGCGCTTGCGCTGAAGGCCGGGGTCGCCGACCAGCTTTTCCAGATCGGCCTTTTCCTTGACCAGATCGGCATGTTCGCCGCGCAGCTCCATTTCCTCCAGCTTGCGCAGGGAGCGCAGCCGCATGTTCAGGATCGCCTCGACCTGACGGTCGTTCAGGCCGAATTCCTCCATCATCACCGTTTTAGGCTCATCTTCGGTGCGGATGATTTCGATCACCCGGTCGAGGTTGAGATAGGCGATGATATAGCCGTCGAGCAGGTCCAGCCGTGACGCGATCTTTTCCAGCCGGTGCTGTGCGCGCCGGACCAGCACATCGATCTGATGCTTCAACCATTCGATGAGAACCGCTTTAAGCCCCATCACGCGCGGCGTGTGGCTGGCGTCCAGCACGTTGAGGTTCAGCGGAAAGCGATTTTCAAGGTCGGTCAGCCGGAACAGGCTGTCCATCAGCATCTGCGGATCGACCGTGCGGGCGCGCGGTTCGATGACGATGCGGATTTCGGTGTCGCTCTCATCGCGTACATCGGCCAGGATCGGCAGCTTGCGGTCGTTGATGATCCCGGCAATCTGTTCGATCAGCTTGGATTTCTGCACCTGATAGGGAATTTCGGTCACGATCGCGACCCAGGTGCCGCGCCCGCCCTCTTCCTTGTGCCAGCGCGCACGGGTGCGAAACGCGCCGCGCCCGGTCACATAGGCTTCGGCAATGATCGCCGGATTATCGACCAGCACGCCGCCGGTGGGAAAGTCCGGCCCGCCCACGACCTGCATCAGGGCGGCATGATCGGTATCGGGATCGTCGATCAGCAGGCTGGCGGCATCCAGCAATTCGGTGACATTGTGCGGCGGAATGCTGGTCGCCATGCCGACGGCGATGCCAGTCGCGCCATTGGCCAGCAGGTTGGGGAACAGGCCTGGAAAAACCTCCGGCTCCTCATCCTCGCCATTATAGGTCGGGCGATAATCGACCGTGCCTTCGTCCAGACCCTCCATCAGGTCGGCGGCGGCCTGTGTCAGACGCGCTTCGGTATAGCGCATGGCGGCTGCATTATCGCCGTCGATATTGCCGAAATTGCCCTGCCCATCGACCAGCGGGGTGCGGAGTGAAAATTCCTGCGCCAGCCGCACCATGGCGTCATAGACCGACTGGTCGCCATGGGGGTGATATTTGCCGATGACGTCGCCGACGACGCGGGCGCATTTCTTGTAACTGGTGGTGTTGCGCGCGGGATTGGCGACCAGCACATCGGGCGACGCGCCGCCCGGCTCCATCTTGAGCAGGCGCATCGCCCATAACAGGCGGCGATGCACGGGTTTCAATCCATCGCGCAGATCCGGCAGCGAGCGCGCGGTGATGGTGGACAGGGCATAGACCAGATAGCGTTGCGACAGCGCCGCGTCGAACGGATGGTCCTTGATATCGTCAAAGGGATCGCGAAAATCGGTCATCGCAGGCGGGATAGCAGGATGGATACGAAACGGAAACGGATTTGCTCAGAAGCCGATCAGAAGCATCTCCAATGCCGCAGCAATATTGTCCTGATGTTCCCGAACGGAGCCGACCGGCTTGCCCAGGAACCGGACGGGGACCGAAGCGATCTGGTGAGTGGCCATGACATAGGTTTGGCGATCAACTTGCAGCAATGGATGCAATCGCGCGATCGGCGCAGGCACTTCATCAGGGGCGACTAATGGCACGACGACGCGCCGCGACACATGATTGAGCACATCGGCCTGGCAATCAATGACCAGCACGTCACCCAGTCGATAGAGGTCGAACCGTGCCATTAAAAGGCCCGATATTGATCGAGCGGCGAACCATGTTCGCTATCATAGATATTCCATGCCGCTATCGCCTCTGCATTCTCTTCCTGCCACTGGCGACCGCGTTCCGCCGCTATTTCCTTGCGCAATCCTTCCTCGCAGGCGCGCGAAAGGTTTATGCCGAGTGCGCGGGCGTCCTCCACCAATGCGCTGTCCAGTGACAGGTTGGTCGCCTTGCGGGTTTTGAAGCCGGTACGATCATGGCGGGTCATGGGTGGCTCCTTTACCGGACATGCGCATCATCATACGCATGATCATGCGCACGGCAAGCGCTTTTCCCGTTCGGAAAGACACAGCAAGGGGTTGCACATTTCGCACGACGCGCCACTTTACCGCCGTGTTCGAACCCGCCCTTTCCCAATCCGCCCTGCCCTCCCCCCCGCTCGCGCTGCTGACCGGCGCGGCACTGTTCCTCGATTTCGACGGAACGCTGACGCCGATCGTCGATACGCCGGACGATGTCGATGTCGGGCCGGACCTGATCGCGATGCTCTTGGCGTTGCGGGCGAAGCTGGACGGGCGGCTGGCGATCGTCAGCGGCCGGTCGGTGGCGACGCTGCGCGATCTGGGCTTTGGCGATTTTCTGTTGGCAGGCACCCATGGGCTGGAGTTTGCGCGGCCCGGCGAGGCCGCGCAAGCACCGCCGCGCCTGCCCGCGATCGACGCAGTGGAGGCGGCCTTCCACGCCTTTATCGCCGACAAGCCGGGCCTGTTGGTCGAGCGCAAGACGATCAGCGTGGGCCTGCATTTCCGGCGCGCGCCGGAGTGGGGCGAGGCGGCGGGCGCGCTGGCCGCTACGCTGGCGGCGCAACATGGCCTGACGATCCAGCATGGCAAGATGCTGTATGAACTGCGCCCCGGCGGCGCGGACAAGGGCAGCGCGGTCACGGCGCTGATGAAGCAATCGCCCATGGCGGGCGGGGTGCCGGTGTTCATCGGCGACGATGTGACGGATGAGGAAGGCTTCGCGGTTGCGGCCGACCTTGGCGGGGCGGGCATATTGGTCGGGCCGCAACGATCGACGCTGGCGTCATTCTCTTTGGAACAGGTTGCCGCCGTCAGGCATTATCTGGCTGAGGGGGCTGCAAGTCCGCGCTGACGGAACGCTGCCCTCGTTGTTTCATCCAGACACGGGGGACAGACAGATCAGCGATCACCGCGATACTATTCCGGCCGGACATGAGCGTTCGCTCGACCTTTGGCCCATCGGCAATTGTCAGGCTTCGGCCCTGATCGACCGCGCAGGGCGGATGGTGTGGGGCTGCGTTCCGCGCGTCGATGGCGACCCGGTCTTTTCCGCCCTGCTGGACAACAAGCAGTGGGACGACCCACAGGCGCGCGGTTTCTGGGCCATCGAGCTGGAAAATGTCGTCGCGGTCGAACAATATTATCTGCGTAACACGCCGGTGCTGGTCACGCGGCAGAGCGATGCGCAGGGCAATGCGATCGAGACACTCGATTTCTGCCCGCGCCACCGGCACAAAGGGCGCATCTATCGCCCGGTCGCGTTCATCCGCATCGTCCGGCCGGTGTCGGGCAGCCCACGCATCCGCGTCCGTTTGCGTCCGACGACCAGCTGGAATGGCGATCATGTGCCGATCAGCTATGGCTCCAACCATATCCGTATGGTGCTGTCCTATATGGCGATGCGGGTGTCGACCAACGCGCCGATCGGCCTGATCGCACAGGAAAGCTGGTTCCGGCTGGAAAGTGACGTGCATTTCTTCATGGGACCGGACGAGGGTTTTTCCGACGCGCTGCGCCCGGCGATCGAACGGATGCTGGACGACACGGTGGAGGAGTGGCGGCTGTGGGTTCGTGGGCTGGCCATTCCCGCCGAGTGGCAGGAAGCAGTGATCCGTTCCGCCATTACGCTGAAACTATGCCAGCATGAGGAAACCGGCGCGATCGTCGCGGCGCTGACCACATCCATTCCCGAACATGCCGACAGCGGGCGGAACTGGGACTATCGTTATTGCTGGGTGCGGGACGCTTATTATACCGTCGAAGCGCTCAACCGGCTGGGCGCGCTCGATGTGCTGGAAAGCTATCTCGTCTATCTGCGCAACATCGTCGATGGCGCGAAGGGCGGGCATATTCAGCCGCTCTATGACGTGCGCGGCAATGCGACGCTGACCGAGTGGGAGGCCGATAGCCTGCCCGGCTATCGCGGCATGGGTCCGGTGCGGGTGGGTAATGCCGCCTATGAACAGATACAGCATGACGCCTATGGCCAGATCGTGCTGTCGTCGGTGCAGGGCTTTATCGACCAGCGGCTGTTGCGCATGGCGGGCCATGCCGATTTCGAGGCTTTGGAGGCTGTCGGCGAACGGGCCTGGGCAGTCTATGACCAGCCTGACGCTGGCCTGTGGGAATTGCGCACCCGCGCGCATGTTCACAGTTACAGCGCAGTGATGTGCTGGGCGGCGTGCGACCGGCTGGCTCATGCGGCCACCGCCCTCGCCCTGCCGCTGCGCGCGGCGCATTGGCAGAACCGCGCCGAAACGATGAAGGCGCGGATATTGGAGGCGGCATGGCGCGACGGCAGTCAGGCGATCTCCGCCAATTTCGAGGATGATTCGCGCGACGCTTCACTGCTCCAGTTGCTCGACCTGCGCTTTTTGACGGCGGACGATCCGATGTTCATCGGCACGCTCGCGGCGCTGGAAACCGACCTGCGGCGGGGCAACGACATGCTGCGGTATAGCGCGCCCGACGATTTCGGCGAGCCGGTGACCGCGTTCAACGTCTGCACCTTCTGGCTGATCGAGGCGCTGCATCGCACCGGGCGGACGGCCGAAGCGCGAGAATTGTTCGAGGAGATGCTGACTCGCCGCACCGCCGCCGGGCTGTTGTCGGAGGATATCGACCCTGCGACCGGGGAATTGTGGGGCAATTACCCCCAGACCTACTCATTGGTCGGCATCATCAATTGCGCCGTCCTGCTGAGCAAACCGTGGAGCGCGATGCGATGAGCCGCCTTATAGTCATTTCCAACCGGGTGTCCCGCCCCAACAAATCGGGCAATCAGGGCGGGCTGGCCGTGGCGCTGGCGCAGGCATTGCGCGAAAGCCGTGGCACCTGGATCGGCTGGTCGGGCGAAGTCACCGACAATTTTACCGGCCATATCGGCTTTTCGGAAGATGACGGCGTCAAGACGGCGACCATCGACCTGGAAGAACAGGATGTGGACGAATATTATAATGGCTACGCCAACAAGACGCTGTGGCCGCTGTTCCATTTCCGCATCGACCTGGCCGAATATGCGCGCGATTTCGAAGGTGGCTATAACCGCGTCAACCAGCGTTTTGCCGATACTGCCGCGCCGCTGATCGAGCCGGAGGATGTCATCTGGGTCCATGATTATCATATGATCCCGCTGGGCCAGATGCTGCGCGACCGGGGCCATCGCAACAAGATGGGCTTCTTCCTGCACATCCCCTGGCCACCCACGCGCCTGCTGGTGTCGCTGCCCCATCACAGCAAGCTGGTCAGCACGCTTTTCGCCTATGACGTGGTGGGTTTCCATACCGAGGAATGGCTCGAATCCTTCCGCCACTATGTCGAACGGGAAATGGGCGGCAGCGTGAACGGCGATTTCGTGACCGTGGGCGATCGCACGATTCAGGCCGTTGCCTGCCCGATCGGCATCAACGCCCGCGAATTTGCCGAGGCCGCCGAAAGCGAAGCGGCGCACGACATGCTCAACCTCGTCCGCGCATCCTTGCAGGACCGGGCAATGATCGTCGGCGTCGACCGGCTTGACTATAGCAAGGGGCTGGAAGAACGCTTCAACGGCTATGCCCGGTTCCTGAAGGACCATCCCGAACATCATCGCAAGGTGTTGCTGACCCAGATTGCGCCGCCATCGCGGGGCGAAGTGGAAAGCTATCAGCAGATCCGCGCGACGCTGGATGCGCTCGCGGGGCGGATCAACGGCGAATATAGCGATGTGGACTGGACCCCGATCCGCTACGTCAATCAGGGCTATCCGCGTGACAAGCTGGCGGGCATCTATCGCGGCGCGAAAATCGGCCTTGTGACGCCATTGCGCGACGGCATGAACCTGGTCGCGAAGGAATATGTCGCGGCCCAAGACCCGGACGATCCGGGCGTCCTTATATTGTCGCGCTTTGCCGGCGCGGCGATGCAGCTCAAGGACGCGCTGCTCATCAACCCCTACAGCCCGGAGGAAATGTCCGACGCGATCCTGCGCGCGCTGGCCATGCCGCTGGACGAACGCAAACGGCGCTGGCGCGCGATGATGGACAGTGTCGAGGGGCAGGATATCAGCTGGTGGCGGCAATGTTTCACCGGGCGCCTGATGGCGGTCGAGCGTGACACCGCGCGGGTTGAGCCGGAGCCTGCGGCAGGGTAAGCGACACGGCATGGACGATCAGCATGACGAACCGCACGGCATTGCCGCTGCCCTGCGCGCCCGGTCGGGCGTCGTCATCGCTTTGATTGGGTTGGTCGCGTGGATCGCTTTATTATGGGCGATGTTCGGCGACGTGCTGTGAAGCGCGGCTAATTGCACCCCTGCCGTTATTGCGTTATGGGCAGGGCGAAGCAGCCCCGGCACCCGCTGATCCTTTCCGATTCGCGTTTGCCGGGGCAAACTGTTTTCAGAAGATAAGTCAGGAACGCGCATGGCCCGTCGCCGCCAGATTTACGAAGGCAAGGCAAAGATCCTTTATGAAGGCCCGGAACCGGGCACGATCATCCAATATTTCAAGGATGACGCCACGGCTTTCAACGCGCAGAAGAAAGGCACGATTTCCGGCAAGGGCGTGCTGAACAACCGGATTTCCGAGCATATCTTCACCCTGCTCGGCCAGATCGGCATCCCCACCCACTTCATCCGCCGCCTCAATATGCGCGAACAGCTGGTCCGCCAGGTGGAAATCGTGCCGATCGAAGTCGTCGTGCGCAACGTCGCCGCCGGATCGCTCAGCAAGAAGCTGGGCATCGAGGAAGGCACGCAGCTGCCCCGCACGCTGATCGAATATTGCTACAAGGATGACGCGCTGGGCGACCCGCTGATTTCCGAAGAGCATATCGCCTGCTTTGGCTGGGCGACGCAGGAAGAAATGCACGACATCGCCGACATGGCGATCCGCGTGAACGATTTCATGTGCGGGCTTTTTGCGGGCATCGGCATCCGCCTGATCGACTTCAAGCTGGAGTTCGGGCGGCTTTATGACGGCGATTACAGCCGCATCATCCTGGCCGACGAAATCAGCCCCGATGGTTGCCGCCTGTGGGACATGGTGACCAACGAAAAGCTGGACAAGGACAGGTTCCGCCGCGACCTAGGCGGCGAAGTCGAAGCCTATCAGGAAGTGGCACGCCGCCTTGGCCTGCTGCCCGAAGGGCTGGACACCACGGTCCTTGACCTCGACACCCATCGCAAGAAGCGCGAGAAGGAAGAAGGCTGATCCTTTCGGCCTGAACGCAAAAAGCCCGGCGCAAGCATCCGCTTCCGCCGGGCTTTTCGTATCCGATCTGATTTCAGGCGATCAGCGCGTCGGCGACCAGCTTGATGCCCAACAATACCATCAGGCCATAGATCAGCGTGTAGAATCGCGCCGGATCGACCCGGCGCACCAGCGCGACGCCCGCCAGCGTCGAAACGATTGCCACAGGCACCAGCATCGTCGTCGCCATCAGGTTGGCGCGGGTAAATTGCCCCAGCGCGGCATAGGCAGGCAGCTTCATCCAGTTCATCGCGGCAAAGGCGAATGCCGTCGTCCCCACCAGCATGTCGCGCGGCAAACGCTTGGGCAGCACCCACATCTGGAACGGCGGGGAACCGGCATGGGCGATATGGCTGGTAAAGCCGCTGGCGATGCCGAACAGAATGCCGACCCAGCCGGGCGAATCCGATGGCAGCACCGCGCCTTTGCGCCGCTCGATCCATAGCCGGTGCAGGCCGAACAGAATGGAGATGCCGCCCAATACGCCCAGCACCGCCGTTTCCGACACTTGCGCTGCAAACAGATAGCCCGCGCCGATGCCGACCGCCGCGCCGGGCAATATGACCTTCAATATGCCCCCGTCCCAACTGTGGCGATATACCCAGACGCTCACCGCATCCTGAAGGATCAGTATGGGCAGCAGGATCGCGGCGCCGCGCACGGGATCGACGCCCAGCGCCATAATCGGCATCGCCAGCGCTCCTACGCCTGCAAAGCCGCCCTTGGCCAGGCCAGCGACGAATACAGCGACGATCGCGCAGGCATAATAGAGTGTGTCAGGGTTCATCGCCCGCGTTTAGGAAATATGCAGGCAGAAAGAAACGAGGATCAATTATTGGCGCGATAGCCGATCAGCAGGCCGAAGCAAAAGGTCGCCAGCAGCGCGAGCTGGACCCGGCCATGCGGGTCTTCATAGCCCATAATCTGCTGTCCCCATGCGAACAGCCCGACAAACATCGCCAACGCCAACCCGGACACGCCATTCATCCTCGATTACGATGCGGCACAATGAGGCGATAGTCGCTAACAAAGGCATAATGGCTTGCCTCCCCGCCGCACCGGGACTAGGGGGACGGCAAAGTCGATCCGCCCGCGCCACAAGGCTCGGTCCTGTCGTTGTCAAGGAGTTCGCCCCCTCATGAAAGCCCGCATTTTCGTCACTCTCAAGGGCGGTGTCCTCGATCCTCAGGGGCGGGCAATCCACCATGCGCTGGAAGGTCTGGGCTTTGACGGCGTCAATGACGTGCGCGCGGGCAAGCTGATCGAACTGGACCTGGCCGACGGCACCAGCGACGATGATATCGACGCGATGTGCCGCAAGCTGCTGGCCAATACCGTGATCGAAAACTACCGCATCGAAAAGGTCGCCTGAGCCATGAAAAGCGCGGTCATCGTCTTTCCGGGCAGCAATTGCGACCGCGACCTGGCGGTGGCGTTCGAAGCGGCGACTGGCGCAAAGCCGGTCATGGTGTGGCATCGCGATACGGAGTTGCCCGACGACATCGACCTGATCGGCGTACCGGGCGGCTTTTCCTATGGCGACTATCTGCGTTCCGGCGCGATGGCCGCGCGTTCGCCAGTGATGGCGTCCGTGGCGCAGGCGGCTGACCGTGGCGCATTCGTGCTGGGCATCTGCAACGGGTTTCAGGTGTTGACGGAAAGCGGCCTGCTGCCGGGCGCGCTGCTGCGCAATGCCGGCGGGCATTTCGTGTGTCGCGACGTCGCGCTGACGGTGGACAATGCGCAGAGCGCCTTCACCAGTCGCTATGCAGCGGGGGAAGCGATTTCCTATCCGGTCGCCCATCATGACGGCAATTATTTCGCCGACGATGCGACGCTCGACCGGCTGGAAGGCGAAGGCCGGGTCGCGCTGCGCTATGCCGAAAATGTCAACGGATCGGCCCGCAACATTGCGGGCATATTGAACGACAAGGGCAATGTGCTGGGCATGATGCCGCACCCCGAACGGGTCATAGAAGCCGCCCATGGCGCGACCGATGGCAAGCGCCTGTTCGACGGGCTGGTCGAAGGGTTGATGGCGCAGGCGTAACGCCTTCGTCCGACCTGGGATGTAAAAGGGAGCGCCTCCGCTGGGATGGCGCTCCCTTTTTTTGTCCCTACCCCTCACCCGCCCCGGTGGTAATCATAGTCGAACGCCCTGCCCTGCTGCTTGGTCAGGATAGCGCCGACGATCGCTGCGCCGGATCGGCGCAGCCGATCGACAGCGGTGCGCAACCCGCCATGATGGTTACGGCCCCATTCGACCACAAGCAGGCTGGCCTGCGCCTTGGCCGCCAGCAACGGCGTGTCGTCCAGCCCCAGGATCGGCGGCGCGTCGATCAGCAGCGTGTCATAATCGTCGCGCACCGACGCCAGTAACATGTCCAGCGCGCGCGTGGACAGCAGTTCGGCGGGATTGGGCGGCACCGCGCCACAGGGCAGCAGCGCTACGCCCGCAACGCCGCTGTCCATGATGACGTCGCGCACCTGCGCCTGCCCGGTCAGCACTTCGCTGATGCCATGCGTGGGCGTCAGGCGGAACAGACGGTGCTGCGCGGGTCGGCGCATGTCGGCGTCGATCACCAGCACGCGCTTGCCCAATCGCGCCAGCGCCAGCGCCAGCGCATGGACGGTGAGCGACTTGCCCTCCCCTTCCTGCGCGCTGGTGACGAGCAGGGAGCGAGGCAAGCCATCGACCGATGCGAGCAACAGAGACGAGGCTATCGGCGCGAAGATGTCGGGCGGTTGCACATTGTCGCCCGTCACCGGCACTGCGCCGATCAGCGGCAGGCCCACCCGTTCGGCCAGCGTATCAGCGGAGGTAACGGCATCATCGAATATATGGCGCGCCGCCACCAGCAGGATGCCCAGCGCCATGCCACCCAGCGCCGCGACCAGCAGGATCAGCCCGATGCGCGGGGAAAAGGGCCGGTCCGGCACTGCCGCGCGATCGAGTGGCTGGATGCGCCCGGCCTGAAACCCCGCCTGCGACGCCATGTCGCGATACCGCTGGAGCAGGCTGTCGTGCAGCATCCGGTACGTGTCGGCCTGCCGCGCCAATATGCCGCGCTGCACGTCATGGCCCTGCGCCGCCTGCGCCTGTCGTTCCAGCGCCGTGATTTCCGCCGCAATCTGTCGTTCGCCATGGACGGCGACATCATATTCTTCTTTCAGCGACGCGCGGATGCCATTGGCCATCGATTCCGCCTGATCGTCCAGCACCGCCAGCCGGGCGCGGGCCTCCCGCATTTCGGGGTGGCCATCCTTGCGAAACTGCCGTTCCTGCACCACCATCGCGCGGGCATTGGCGCGCTGTGTCATCAATGCCTGCATCGCGCCATTGCCCAGCACTTCGGGCAGCGTTTCCGCGCTGGCGCGGCGCGCGCTTTCCCAGCGTTTTTGCGCGGCGATGCGATCGGTCAGCGCCTGCGTGCGATAACCGTTAAGCTGTGCCAGCCGGGCCGGGACGCTGCCGTCGAGTGCCGGGGCAGCCCCGTCATGCGATGCGGTTTGGGTGGCATAGACCGCCAGATCGCGCTCCGCCCGCGCCAGATCGCGCCGTGCGCCGTCCAGTTCGCCCAGCAGGAAACGACGCGCCTGCACCCCGGATTCAAAGCCACGTTTCAGGTCGGTGCGAATCAGGCTGTCGGCATAGCTGTTGGCGACTCGCGCAGACAGGACGGGATCGGCACTGACGAAGCTGATGCGCAACACGCGCGACTTGCCGGGCAGTTCGACTTCCAGATTGTCGCGCAGCAACCGCGCGACCATATCCTGCTCCACCTGCCGCTGGCTTTGGCTGCCCTTGCCGCCGACCGGGCGGTCATGCCCCATGCCCTGAAAGAAAGTTGGCGTGCCGACCAGCGCCAGGTCGCGCGCGACTTCGTCTGCAAGGGCGCGGGTGCGCAACACTTCCAGTTCGGTCTGCATCAGCGTTTCGGTGCTTTCAGGCGTCGGGCGCCCGGTCGATCCGGCACCGGCTGCGCCCGCTGGCACATCCTGCACCTCGACCGATGCCGTCGCCCGGTAATCGGGCGTCGACATCAGGATGAAGATCAGCCCGGCAAGCAGGCACAGCGCCATGGTGACGAACAGGATGACGCGATGGCGGCGCAGGACCGCCCAGCTATGGCGCGCCGCCGCAACGAAGCGGCCAGCGCGCGGCACCTGCGTTTCGACGGGCAAAAGCATGTCCACGGACCCCATCACCGATTGCCGTCCAGCGCGACGAAGCCAGCGGCCAGCGCAGGCCCGGCCAATATCGCGCCGCCCAATATAGCCTTTGCGCGCGACAGGCCGACGATGATGCTGTCACCCGGCAGGATTTCAGGATCTGGCGCCCTGCCCCGGCGAATGGCGGACAGGTCGAACATTGCGGCCTGCCTTTGTCCTTCGACCTGCCGCACGACCAGGATCTGGCTCAGGCTGGCGATCCGGCTTGGTCCCTTGGCCATCGCCACCGCCTGGCTGAGCGTCATGCGGCCATCGACCGGGAACAGGCCCGGTTCGCGCACTTCGCCGTCCACGGTGATGCGGCGACCCACGGCCTTTTTGACGAAGATCGTGACCTGGGGCGACACCAATATGCGCTCGCCCAGTCGCCCGGCAATGGCGTCTGCCGCTTCATTGGCGGACATTCCAGCGACCGGCACGTCACCGATCAACGGCATACGCACCGTGCCAGCGGCGCTGACCTGCGCATCCTCCAGCGACAGGCCCGGCTCATGATAGATGGAAATGCGCAGCACATCGTCGGGGCCGATGCGATAATCCGCGCCGATCGCGGGCGCTGGCGGAATGAGCATATAGGCCGCCTGCCCGCGCGGCGCTTCGTCCACGCTGGCGCAGCCTGCCAGCATCGCCACTGTTGCAACCAGAGCGTAACGCCATCGTGCGCCGCACGTCATGCGCCAATATCCCCCATGATCGCCCAAACCGCGTGCGACGAAACGCCGCCCGCTTTGGCGGTTAACCGGGGGGCAGCGCCATGGCAACCATTTGCGCGGCAAAGCGCGGCGAAGCGTGGGCCAAAGGCCCGCGCATTACACCGCCAGTCGGCCGGGCGCTGTCTCAATGGCGCGGCGCGGCTGGTCGGGCCAGATGCCGCGCGTATCATAGACAGCCTTGTCGGCGCGTTCGTCGACGGGGACAGATTTGAACATGTCATGATCGACAAGAATGATGAACACGCCACATTGTTCCAGAGCCGTATCGAGATCGACCAGTTCCGCGCCGGTGCCGGCAAACTCCATCGGCACCGCATGGGCATAGGGTTCGACCAGCTTGATACGGCGACCATAGCGACGCGCGAGGCGCGCGGCGACCTTGACTGCCGGGCTTTCGCGGAAATCGTCGATATTCGCCTTGAACGCGAGGCCCAGGCAGGCGACGTCCTCACCAGCGAAAGCGTCGATCATGTCGGACGCCTTGGCCACAACATAGTCGGTCTTGCCGTCATTCACTTCGCGCGCGGTGCGGATGATGCGGGCATTTTCCGGGTCGCCATGGACGATGAACCACGGATCGACCGCGATACAATGGCCGCCGACGCCGGGACCGGGCGACAGGATGTTGACGCGCGGATGGCGGTTGGCCAGCCGGATCACTTCCCACACGTCGATGTCCATATTTTCCGCGATCACCGACAATTCATTGGCAAATGCGATGTTGACGTCGCGGAAGCTGTTTTCGACCAGCTTGACCATTTCCGCCGCGCGGGCGGTGGTGGTGATGCACGCGCCGCGCACGAATTGACGGTAGAATCCCAGCGCCTTGCGGGCGCAACGGGGGGTGATGCCACCAATGCAGCGATCATTGTCGATCAGCTCGACCAATATGCGACCGGGCAAAACCCGCTCAGGACAATAGGCGATGGCGATGTCGCCTGCCACGCCCTTGGCGGGCATTTTGAGGTCGGGGCGCATCCCGCCGATCACGTCGCGCATCGCTTCGGTCGTGCCGACCGGCGAGGTGGATTCAAGGATAACGGTGTCGCCCGCCTTCAATACCGGCGCGATGGTGCGGGCGGCTTTCAGGACATAGCTGATGTCAGGCGCGCGATCTTCCGATACCGGGGTCGGCACCGCAATGATGAACACGTCGCTATCCTCGACGGTCAGGCTGGCGCGCAAATTGCCGCGTGCGACAACGCCCTGCACCAGTCCGTCGAGATCGACTTCCTCGATATGGACCCGGCCCGAATTGACGGTTTCCACCACATGGGCGGACACATCGACCCCCACCACCTGCGCGCCGCCACGGGCGATCAACGCAGCGGTAGGCAGGCCGATATAGCCCAGGCCAATGACGGAAACCTTCTGCTTGGCATCGACGGGCATGGGTCGGGCAATCCTTCAAACGGTAAAGTCGACCGTTTTCTGCCCGGAAATGCTGAAGATTTCGGTAACGCTCCCCCACGCGACGGACAGATATCGTCCGAAGCGGGGGCGGAAGCTGCGCTTTTTAGCGGTAGCGCGGCGCGGGCTGGCGCGCCATGTGCAGGGGGGAACGCACGATGGCTTCGGTGATGATCTTCTTGCTCAGCAATTCGCGGATGCGATCGGCCCCGATGGGGTTGAGCAGGACGACACGGGTGCCGCCCGACGTCAGCGGCTCGATCGTCGAAATGGCGATGTCATGCTTGGCGCATAAGGCCTGCACGTCCTTGACTTCGGCGTTGACGTTGATGGCCCGGCTCATGCGCGCGACACCGAGATGGACAGTGATGAAAGGGTGATAAAGGACATAAAACGCGCCTTGCCTGGCAAGCGGGAGCGCGATCTGTCTCTCGGTCACGGCGAATGCTTGCGGGCAGGGTTCGCGGCGATGCCGTCCCCTAACAGGTCCGCCCCATGGCGTCGCCGCTTTTATTCCGCCCCCGTTGCGATGACCCGCGCGATCCGCTGCGCCGCCTTGCCATCGCCAAAGGGATTATGCGCGCGCGCCATGGCGTCATAGGCCGCATCGTCGTCGAGCAATGCCAGCACTTGCGCCACGATCCTGTCGCGATCCGCGCCGACCAGCCTGGCGGTCCCGGCCTCCACCCCTTCGGGTCGCTCGGTCGTTTCGCGCATCACCAGCACGGGTTTGCCCAGTGAAGGCGCTTCTTCCTGCACCCCGCCACTGTCGGTCAGAACCAGATGGCACATGTCGAGCAGGCGGACGAAATGGGGATAGTCGAGCGGTTCGATCATCGCGACATTGGGCAGGTCGCCCAGCACGGCATCCATAACCGGACGGACATTGGGGTTGGGGTGGACGGGGAAAATCACCGCCACGTCGGGCCGCGCCGCGATGTCCGCAATGGAACGGGCGATCGCTTCCATCCCCCCGCCGAAATTTTCGCGCCGGTGGCTGGTGACGGCAATGATCCGCTTGCCCGCGAAACGCATGGCCAGATCGTCGAGGCCGCTGGCCAGCGACGGATCGGCCAGCACCCGGTCGCGCGTCGCCAGCAGCGCGTCGATCACGGTATTGCCCGTGACATATATGCCCGCCGCGTCCCGGCTTTCACGCAGCAGCGCGTCGGCGGCGGCCTGCGTGGGCGCGAAATTCATGTCGGCGATGCAGGCAACGACGCGGCGGTTCACTTCCTCCGGCCAGGGGTGGTGAATGTCGCCGCTGCGTAGCCCCGCTTCGACATGGGCGACCGGGATCTTGCGATAATAGGCCGCCAGGCTGGCCACCATGGTCGTCAGCGTGTCGCCATGCACCACCACCCGGTCGGGCCGTTCCATGTCGAACGCCTTGCCCAGTTCCAAGATCAGCTTGGCAGTCAGCCCGTCCAGCGTCTGGTTCGGCACCATCACGTCCAGGTCGATGTCGGGCGTGATTCCGGCAATGTCCAGCACCTGATCCAGCAGCCCGCGATGCTGCGCCGTCACGATGACGCGCGTGTCCACGCCCGGCATCGCGCGCAGGGCGTGGATGACCGGAAACATCTTGATCGCTTCGGGCCGCGTACCGAACACGATGGCGATCTTCTGGTGCGCGATTTTCATTCGGGTCTTTCGATTATGCCGTTGCGCCGAACGCACTGGCAGAAAATCGTAACCATCGCCTGAACAAGCGCGCCGATTTGCAATGAAGTGTGGGCAGGGTTAGGAACCAATGCCATGCGCCGCGCCATGACAGAGCAGAACCGGGAAGCCCGATGAACTGGCCATGGCTCGATCAGGCGGACAACGCCCTGCCCCGCTGGTGGCACTGGCTGATCGCGCTGGTGACGCTGATCATCCTGCGGACATTCGTGCCGATATTCGCCGCCTTTATCTAAAGGCTTAGGCCTTGATCTTCCAGCCGCGTTTCAGGAGCATGTAGCAAGCGGTCCCCAGCAGGATGTTGAGCGCCAGCAGCACGCTGCTGCCCACCAGCACATTGATGTCCGCCGCCGCGACGAAGCCATAGCGGAAACCGGAAATCATGTAGAAGAAGGGATTGGCATGGCTGATCCCCTGAAAGAAAGGGGGCAGCCGGTCGATGGAATAAAAAGTGCCGGACAGCAGCGCCAGCGGCCCGATGACGAAATTCGTAACGGCTGCGTTATGATCGAACTTGTCCGACCAGATGGAGGTCAACACCCCCAGAAACGCAATGAAGCTGGTGCCGATCACGCCGAACCACAGCACTGCCCACAGATGCGCGGGCGTGACATGGACGCCCGGCCACAGTGCCATTGCCCCCCACAGCGCCCCGCCCACGAACAGCGCGCGCGTGACCGATGAAGCAATCAGCGCGCCCAGTAATTCGCCGACTGAAATCGGCGGCATCAGATAATCGACCAGCGTTCCCTGCAACTTGCCGACCATCAGCGGGAAGCTGGCATTGGCGAAGCAGGCGTTGATCATGCCCATGATGATAAGGCCGGGCGCAACGAAATCGGCGAATGGCACCGCCTGTCCACGCAACATCACCACGCGCCCGCTGCCCCCCAGCGCGACGATGAAGATGACCAGAAACAGCAAAGTGGTGATTGCCGGTCCCCACACGGTCTGTAACTGCACCTTCATGAAACGGCGCACTTCCTTGGTATAGAGCGCCCAGGTGCCTGCCCAGTTGATGTTGCGAATCTGTGGCACGCCCGGTTCGGCGAAGGGTGCGGGCGTCGAAGGCGCGGCGGTAATTTTGGGCTGGTCGTTCATGACTGGATCGACTATCGGCTGGGACGTTGTGCTGCAAGCGCGCAGTTCATTCCTGTGTCGTGACATTTGAACCTGCGCGCCCGCTTCTTATATAGGAAGCCATGCCTGTTTTTTGAGGAGTGTTTCATTGTCCTGGACCGACGAGCGTATCGACCAGCTCAAAGGGATGTGGGAGCGCGGCCTGACCGCCAGCCAGATCGCCGAAGAACTGGGCGGGGTCAGCCGCAATGCGGTGATCGGCAAGGCGCATCGCCTGGGCCTGCAATCCCGCCCTTCGCCAGTGAAGGCGAACGATAGCAGCAAAAAGCCCGCCGTCGCCGCGCCCGTGCGCAAGCCTGCGCCCGCCGCCGCTGCGCCGGAAGCAGAAGCGCCCCGCGCCGCCGCACCCGTGGTCGAAGCTCCCGCCGCGCCCGTGCGCGCGCCAGCACCTGCCGCTCCGGTGGCGGCTGCCCCTGCCGCAGCACCTGTCGGTGCCAGCGACGAACAGCCCGTGCGCCCACCCCAGCCGCGCATCGTGTCGGTCGGTCCGGGCGGCTTCCTGCGTCAGGGTCCGGGCGATCAGCAGGCGCCGATCCCGCCCGCCCCGCCCCGCCGCCTGGTCCCGGCCAAGCCTAGCGCGGACATTGCGGGCAAGACGTCGCTGCTCGACCTGACCGAACGGATCTGCAAATGGCCGATGGGCCATCCGGGCGAGCCGGACTTCCATTTCTGCGGTGAAACGGTGAACCCCGGCTTCCCCTATTGCGTCGAACATTGCGGTCGCGCCTATCAGGCGCAATTGCCGCGCGGCACCCGCCGCCCGCCCCCGCCGCTGCCCTTCGGCGGTCCGCGCGTGCGCTGATCGCGTTCGACCTGTTACGAAAAAAGGCCCGGTTCCTGCGCAGGAACCGGGCCTTTTTCATGTCTGGCGCAGCCGATGTCCGATCAGGCACTACCACCTGACCGGACATCATTCTGGATCAGAAGCGGAAGCTGGTCGTGACCATCACGCTCTGCGTGTCGAACTTGTCGCCACGGTTGATGCTCGCGCCGCCCGACGGGGTGATGCGGAACGGGTTGGTCGCAGGGGCGCTGCCCGCGCCGACATCGACGCGATAGTCGCCGACATTATAGCGGGTCCACAAATAGCGCGCACCGATGGAGAAATTGTCGGAAACCTTGGCTTCCACACCGCCGCCCATGGTGTAACCCCAGGCGTCTTCCTTATTGTCGAACTGCGTGAAGCTGTTTGCCGCATTGTTGGTGGCAAAGCTGTTCTCGACCTTCGCATAGGCCAGACCGCCGGTGATGTAGGGCATGATGCCGCCCGGCGTCGTGTAACCCAGACGGGCGCGCAGGTTACCGTTCCAGTCGATCCGGCGCGTCATTTCATAAAAGGCTGGCGTGGTCGAATATTCGCTCACGCTGTCGCTGATATATGCCTTACCCGCTTCGGCGACGACACCAGCAACGATGCTGCCGAACTGCATGTCGTAACCGACATGACCCATCCAGCCGATCGCGTCCTTGTCATCGTTACAGCCAGCAGCCGGAGTCGCGCCGCGTGCCGAACCGCCGCAGGTGCCGGGCGAAAAGGCATTTGCGCCGGTCGTCGTGCGGATCGTGTCATTATAGGTGCCATCGGCGTTGGTGTCGAAACGCAGATGTTCGCCCTGATCGCTTTTCTGCCAGTTATAGCCGAACGAGCCACCGACATAGGGGCCGGTCCAGTCGGTCGTGCCGCTGTCTTGCGCGAAGGCGGGGGTTGCCAGCGCGAACGCCAGAGCGGCGCCAATCGGCGCGATACGGTTGAATTGCATTGAATAAATCTCCTGGCCTGATCGGGTATCTAAACCCAACTGCGCTTCGCAAACGGCCCGGCGGACGCTTTTGTTTCACTGGCCGATGTAACATTTCATGTCTGTTGCATTTGCACCACAGTGCTTGCGCCCGCCGCCCGCCCGCCTATAGCTTGTCGCCATGCCTGATGACCTGTTTGCTGCCCAGCCCACATCCTCCCCCGGCTATGACGCCTCGGCCATCGAAGTGCTGGAGGGGCTGGAGCCGGTCCGGCGTCGGCCGGGCATGTATATCGGTGGCACGGACGAGCGTGCGCTGCACCATCTGGCGTCCGAAGTGCTGGACAACAGCATGGACGAGGCCGTGGCGGGTCATGCCACGCGCATCGAAATCACGCTGGAACCGGGCAATCGCCTGACCATCACGGATAATGGGCGCGGCATCCCGGTCGATCCGCACCCCAAATTCCCCGGCAAATCGGCGCTGGAAGTCATCATGACCACGCTCCATTCGGGCGGCAAATTCACGGGCAAGGCCTATGCCACGTCGGGCGGCCTGCATGGCGTGGGCATCAGCGTGGTCAACGCCCTGTCGATCACCACCATTGTAGAGGTTGCCCGTAACAAGGAATTGTTCCGGCAGAGCTTCTCGCAGGGCTTGCCGGTCACGCCGCTGGAAAAGGTCGGCGCGGCCCCCAACCGGCGCGGCACGTCCGTCACCTTCATTCCCGACACCGAAATCTTCGGCGAACAGAAGTTCAAGCCCGCGCGCCTCCACCGTCTTGCCCGGTCGAAGGCCTATTTGTTCGCGGGGGTGGAAATCCGCTGGAAATGCGCGGCGGAACTCATCAGCGACGATACGCCGGTCGAGGCCGTGTTCCAGTTTCCCGGCGGGCTGGCCGATCATCTCAAGGAACAGGTGAGCGACCGCGAATGTGCCACCAGCGTGTTCTTTTCCGGCAATCAGGATTTTCCGGCGGAAGCAGGGCGCGTCGAATGGGCCGTCGCCTGGCCGCTCTGGTCGGATGGCAGCTATAGCTGGTATTGCAACACCATCCCCACCCCCGACGGTGGCACCCATGAAGCGGGGATGCGCGCGGCGCTGGTGAAGGGCATCCGTGCCTTTGCCGATCTGATCGGGCAGAAGAAGGCGAAGGACATCACTGCCGACGACATCATGACGTCATCGGAAATCATGCTATCCGTGTTCATCCGCGAACCCCAGTTTCAAAGCCAGACCAAGGATCGGCTGACCAGCCCCGACGCTGCAAGGCTCGTGGAAAACGCCGTGCGCGACCATTTCGACCATTATCTGACCGACCATATGGACCGGGGCAAGGCGCTGCTCGCCTATGTTCTGGACCGGATGGACGAACGGCTCAAGCGCAAGCAGGAGAAGGAGGTCAAGCGCAAGACCGCAACCAACAGCCGCAAGCTGCGCCTGCCCGGCAAGCTGACGGATTGTTCCAACGACGACCCGGAAGGCGCTGAAATCTTTTTGGTCGAAGGCGATTCTGCCGGCGGTTCTGCCAAACAGGCGCGCGACCGCAAGACGCAGGCGATTCTGCCCCTGCGCGGCAAGATATTGAACGTCGCGTCCGCCAACAATGCCAAGATCCTGGCCAATCAGGAAATCGCCGACATGATCCTGGCGCTGGGTTGTGGCACGCGCAAGGACTGTAACCCCGACCATCTGCGCTACGAACGCATCGTCATCATGACCGATGCGGACGTGGACGGCGCGCATATCGCCACGCTGCTGATGACCTTCTTCTTTCAGGAAATGCCCGAACTGGTGCGGCGCGGGCATCTCTATCTGGCGCAGCCGCCGCTTTACCGCATCGTGGCAGGCGGCAAGAGCCTCTATGCCAAGGATGACGCCCATCGCGAGGCGCTGCTGAAAAAAGAATTCAAGGGCAAGAAGGTGGAGATCAGCCGCTTCAAGGGGCTGGGCGAAATGAACCCGATGCAATTGCGCGAAACCACCATGGACCCCAAGACCCGCAGCATGATCCGCATCACCCTGCCCGCCGATGTCGAGGAACGCGCCGGGGTGCGCGATCTGGTCGACCGGCTGATGGGGACAAACCCGGCCCACCGCTTCGCCTTCATTCAGGAAAATGCAGCGGCGGTGGACGAAGCAGCCATCGACGCATGAGGGTTCTGGCATCAGTGCTGGCCCTGTTGTGGCTGGTGCTGCTGCCCGCGCGCGCACTGGAAACACCGGCCTATGTAGCGCGTGCGGCGCAATTGCCCGCCCTGCTGCGCGAATCCGGCGGGGAGAATGCCTTTTTCTCCACCCTGTTCCTTGACGCCGTGCCGCCGGAACGGTGGCGTGCCATCGCCGCCGATCTGCGCGCCCGCCATGGCAAAGTGTTGGCGCTGGGCGCTGTGCGGCAGGAAAGCGCGACCACCGGGCAAGTCGAAATCCGTTATGAGAAGGCGACGGTCGGTTTCACCCTGGTCGTCGCGCCGCAACCGCCCAACCGGGTCGTGGGCCTGCACGTCGTGGGCGTAAGCCTGACCAGCGACAGCATGGACCGGATCGTGGCGGACATATCTGCCCTGCCCGGCAGCGCCAGCTTCGCCATCGCCCGCCTGACCGATGCCGGGCCGGTGTGGAGCCAGCAGCACCGCGCCGATGCACCGATGGCGACCGGATCGTCCTTCAAACTCTACATCCTGGCCGAACTGGCCCGTGCCGTCGCGGCAGGCGAGCGGCGCTGGAGCGATGCCGTCCCGCTTGGCCCCAAAAGCTTTTCGGGACGCTTGATGCACTGGCCCGACCGCGCACCCATGACCCTGCACAGCCTGGCCACCGCGATGATCGCCGAAAGCGACAATAGCGCCGCCGATACGCTGCTCCGCGCGCTGGGGCGGGAGAAGGTCGATATGATGGTCACGCGCGCCGGCCATGCGCAGCCCGACCAGACCTTGCCCCTGCTGACCACCGCAGAAGCCTTCGCCCTCAAAATGCCCGCGCAGTCGGACCTCGCCCGCCGCTATGCCGCCGCCACGCCCGACCAGAGACGCGCGCTATTGCGCGACCATGCCGCCACGCTGACCGCCGCCGCCGTCGATATTGGCAGCGTCGCCGAACGGCCAAGCGCGATCGACAGCATCGAATGGTTCGCCGCCCCGCGCGATCTGATCGTGCTGATGGACGTTCTGCGGCGGCAGGGTGGCGGCGCGCTGCCGATCATGGCGATCAACCCCGGCATCGCGCCTGCCGACGCGAAACGCTGGCGCTATCTGGGGTATAAGGGCGGGTCGGAACCGGGTGTCATCGCGATGACGTTTCTGGCGCAGGCGCACGACGGGCGCTGGTTCGCAATATCGGGCAGTTGGAACAACCCGGCCGCCCGCGTCGATGAACCCCGCTTCGTCGCGCTGATGACTCGCGCGCTCAACCTGATCGCGGCGGACTAACGCTCGCCGTCCTCGTCCCGATAGACTGGCAGGCCCAGCCCGCGCCGGATCGCCACCGCACGCAAGGCAAAGCCCAGCAGCGCGGCGATAACCCCTGCCACCGGCACGTCCAGCCCGACCCAGCGCAGCGCCACGAACAGGCCGGATGAAAAGGCCGCCGCCGTCACATATAATTCGGGCCGCAACAGGATGGACGGTTCCCCCGCCAGCAGATCCCGCATGATCCCGCCGACGCAGCCCGTCACGACCCCCATCATTGCCGCGACGAAGGGCGGCACGCCGAAGCTCATTGCCTTGGCCGCGCCAAACACGGCGAACGCCGCCAGCCCGATCGCATCCAGCCAGTCGAGCGCCCGCACGCTCCAGAAAGTGCGCGGCGTGAACCACACGACCACCGCGGCCACCATGCAGGCGATGGCCGGAACCGGATCGACCACCCAGAATACCGGCGCACCGATCAACAGGTCGCGCAAAGTTCCGCCGCCAACGCCTGTCACCAGCGCGAAGAAAGCGAAGGTCACCAGCGTCTGCCGCAACCGCGCCGCCGCCAGCGCACCGGACGCGGCAAAGACGAAAGTGCCGACGATGCTCAATGTTTCAAGCACGGGACCGATGGAATTGGCGAGCAGGGGCGTGGGTGGGAGCATGGCGTGGTCTAGCCCCTTTCCTGGCATGATTGAAGCAGGGTGTGTTCCCGCGCAGGCGGGAACCCAGTTCGAACGGCGGGCCTGGGTTCCCGCCTACGCGGGAACATGCTCCTCAATCAGACCATTCTAAACGGCGGCGCGCTCCCTATTTCCGCCCCTTTTCCCCCGCCAGCCGGCTCATCAATATCGCGGCGCGCTTGGCCTGGCGTTTCATCGTCGACAGGTCGGCCCTTTCCGCCGGGCTATGGTCGCCACTGGACGCCAGCCCCAGCCCGACCAGCCCGTCCGTGTCCGCCGCGACGAAAGCGATGTCGCCTGCCCCGCGCTTCAACGGATCGAGTTCGGGCATCGCCGCCAGTCCCAGATCGGCGTTGATCCCGTTCAATTTGGCCAGCAATGCGCGGTTGCCCGTCGTGGGTGCCATCGACGGATAGCCCATGTCGAACGCGATGCTGGCACCGGTGCCGGGCAGATGATCCGCGTCCACAATGGCCTGCATCTTCGCGCGCACCCTTTTGGTCTGATCCTCGCTGAGCGTGCGGAAATCGCCCTTCGCCACGGCGATCGGCGGGATGATGTTGGTCTTGCCGGTAACGGCGATGCGCACGCCATCCTTGTCCACGTCCGCACTTTGCCCGCCGCCGATCAGCCCGACGTTGAAGGTCAGGTTCGGTTCCGGCAATGCCTTGCGAAACGCCACGATGATCCGCGCCAGTTCATAGACCGCGCCATCGCCCGCACTGGCGGAAAAGATGCCGGAGCTATGCCCCGACTTGCCCGTCGCAGTCAGCGTCCAGCTGTTGGAGGATCGGCGCGCGATCGACCCCATATCCTTGCCATTGTCCTGCGCCAGCCCTTCGAAATCCAGTGCCACGTCGGCCCGCTTGCCCGCCGCGATCAGGTCCGCCCGCGCAATGGTGATCGGATCGCCCGAATCCTCCTCATCCCCGGTCAGCACGACTTCGATATTGGCGTTTTTCAGCGTGCCTGCCGCCTGCATCGCCTTCAATGCGAGCAGCATCGTCACGACCCCGCCCTTGTCGTCGGCAACGCCGGGACCAGCGGCCCAATCACCCCCAGAAGCGCCGCCTTTACGCTCGAACTTCTGGAACGGCGAATCCGGTTCGAACACCGTATCCAGATGCCCGATCAGCAGCATTTTCGTGCCACCCGCCTTGCCCCTATGCACCGCGATCAGATGCCCCGCCCGCTTGGCCGCATCCATTGGCTTCCACGTCACGGTAAAGCCCAGCGCCTCATATTCCGGGCGCAGCATGTCGGCGACGGCCCTCACCCCCGCCAGGTTCATGGACCCGCTATTCTGGTTCACCACTTTTTCGAGCAGGCCGATGGCGGGTTCATAACCCGCCTCGACCGTTGCGGCGATTTTCTGCTCTGCCGGGCTGAGGGCGGCATGTGCCAAAGGCGCGCTGCCCATCAGCAGCGCGCCCATCACCGATGCCCGGATCACTTGGCCAGTTCCGCCTCGATCGCCGCGACCAAGGCCGCATCGTCAGGGGCCGTGGTCGGCGCGAAACGGGCGGCAACGCTGCCATCCTTGGCGATCACGAATTTCTCGAAATTCCACAGCACTTCCGGCACCGGGTTGGGGGTCATGCCATAGCCTTTCAGCTTCTCGCGAAATGCATCGCCTTCACCCTGCGCGTCCGGCTGCGCGCTGGTCAGCGCCGCATAGAGCGGGTGCTTGTCCGGGCCAGTGACGACGATCTTTTCGAACATCGGAAATTCCACGCCGAAATTGGTGGTGCAGAACGTCGCGATCTCATCATTGTCGCCCGGTTCCTGCGCGCCGAAATCATTGGCGGGAAAGCCTGCTACCACCAGCCCCTTGTCCTTATATTCGGCATAGAGCTTTTCCAGCCCTTCATATTGCGGGGTCAGGCCGCATTTGGACGCCACATTGACGGCCAGCACGACCTTGCCCGCATAATCGGCCAGGCTGGCATCGGCGCCCTTGATGGTCTTGAGCGGAATCTGCTGAATGTCGGTCATATGATCGTCTCCTTTGAATATATTTGCGTCGAACCTGCCATTATATCGCCGCGCCGAACAGATGCCCCGCACCTGCCGTCACTGCCATCGCCAGCGCGCCCCAGAACAGGGTGCGCAAAATCGAGCGCAGCACCCTGGCCCCGCCCAGCCGCGCCCCGACATAACCCAGCAGGACAAGGCACAGCAGCGACAGTCCGACGATCGCGACAATCGCGCTACCAGCAGGCACGATCGCCGCGACCAGCACCGGCGGCGCGGCCCCCACGGCAAAGCTGGCGGCCGACGCCAGCGCCGCCTGCACCGGCCGCGCCGTCGCCGACTCGGAAATACCCAGTTCGTCGCGCGCGTGCGCGCCCAGCGCATCGGCGGCCATCAATTGCTGCGCCACTTGCCCCGCCAGATCACTCGTCAGTCCGCGTTCGACATAGATGTCGCGCAATTCGGCCCATTCCTCATGCGGTTGCGCCGCCAGTGCATGGCGTTCCTTGGCCAGGTCGGCGCGTTCGGTGTCCGACTGCGCACTGACGGAGACATATTCGCCCGCCGCCATCGACATGGCCCCCGCCACCAGCGCGGCAATGCCCGTCAGCAATATCGTGTGGCTTTGCGCGCCCGACGCAGCAATGCCGGTCATCAGGCTGGCAGTGGACACGATGCCGTCATTGGCCCCCAGCACCGTGGCGCGCAGCCACCCGACGCGGTTGACATAATGGACCGCATGGTGCGGCTGGTCGATTGCGGTATCCGTCTGCACGTCCATCGATCAGCCCCTTCATCCGGCCCCTATCCCGGCATCCATGCACGCCGAGCCTGTCGAAAGAAAGGCGGGCAACGCTACCCCGCCAATCCTTCCGCCTTTTCCGCGAGTTCCAGCCAGCGCATTTCCGCCGCTTCTTTCTCCGCCCGCGCCTTTTCGATCGCGCCGGTCAGCGCATCGAACCGCTTGCGATCGCGCGTATAAAGCGCCGGGTCGGCCAGCAACTCCTCATCGCGGGCAATCGCCCCCTCCAGTTCCTCGACTCGCTTGGGCAGCAGTTCCAGGTCGCGCTGGTCCTTGTAGGTCAGCTTGGCCGACACGGGTTTCGGCGGTGGCGGCGCGGCGACCGCTTTTCTTTCGGCCTTCGCCGCCTTGCGCGGGTCGCGCTTGGCGATCCAGTCGGCATAGCCACCCACGATCACGTCCACCACGCCCGTCCCGTCCAGCCCCAGCGTGACCGTCACCGTCCGGTCCAGAAAATCGCGATCATGGCTGACGATCAGCACCGTACCGTCATAATCGGCGATCACTTCCTGCAACAGGTCGAGCGTTTCCAGGTCAAGGTCGTTGGTCGGTTCGTCCAGCACCAGCAGGTTCGATTCGCGGGCAAATTCCCGCGCGAACAGCAGGCGCGACCGCTCGCCGCCCGACAATGTCATGACCTTTGCCTCGGCCAGCGACGGGTCGAACAGAAAGTCCTTGAGATAACCGTGGATATGCTTGCGCACCCCGCGCACGTCGATCCAGTCGCCCCCTTCGCACAACACGTCGCGCACCGTCTTGTCGCCCTGCATCAGGCTGCGCTGCTGGTCGATGAAGATCATGTCGAGCGTCTGGGCCAGCGTCACCCTGCCGCTGTCAGGCGCCAGTTCGCCAGTCATCAGCTTGAGCAGCGTGGATTTGCCAGCGCCATTGCCACCCACGATGCCGATCCGGTCGCCGCGCTGCACCCGCAACGTGAAATCATCGATGATCGTCCGGTCCCCGAACATCTTGGTGACATGCTCGGCCTTAATGACGCTCTTGGTCTTGCTGTCGTCGCTGGCCACCGCGATCTTCGCTATGCCCTGCGGCCCGTTCATCGCCGCGCGCGTTTCACGCATTTCCCATAGCTTGGCCAGCCGCCCCTGGTTGCGCTTGCGCCGCGCGGTAACGCCGCGTTCCAGCCAGTGCGCCTCGATCTTCAGCTTCGCGTCCAGCTTGTCGGCGGCCCGTGCCTCTTCGGCATAGACTGCTTCCATCCACTGTTCGAACCCGCCAAAGCCAATTTCGCTGCGCCGCATGATGCCCCGGTCCAGCCATAAGGTCTGCCGCGTCAGCCGGGTCAGGAACGCCCGGTCATGGCTGATCACCACGAACGCGCCATTATAGCGCGCCAGCCAGTTTTCCAGCCAGTCGATCGCGGCAATATCCAGATGGTTCGTCGGTTCGTCCAGCAACAGCAGGTCCGGCTCGCTCGCCAGCGCGCGGGCGATCGCGGCGCGCCGACGCTCGCCCCCGCTCGCGGTTTTCGCCTCGCGCGACAGGTCGATGCCCAACTGGTCGGCAATGGCTTCGACCTCATGAACCGGCGGCGCAAACTCGCCCGCCATCGCGAAATCATGCAGCGTGGCATAGGCGGTCACGTCGGGATCCTGCTCCAGCATGATGACCCGCGCGCCCGGCTGCACCGACCGCGTGCCTTTGTCAGGCTCGATGATCCCGGCGACCAGTTTCAGCAGCGTCGTCTTGCCCGCGCCGTTACGCCCGATCAGCGCCAGCCGGTCGCGCTGGCCGACATGAATTTCGATCCCCTCGAACAACCAGTGGGAGCCTTGCGAGAGGCCGAGATTTTCATAGGAGAGAAGAGGTGCTGCCATGGGCGTGCAGCTAGAGCATTTTTGAGGCAGGTGGAACCACCTGCCGGCTCGGAAAATGCGGAAATCAAAAATGGCGTTCGTGCGCGGCGGGGCAAGAGCGAGGGAACCGGAAAGCTGTCGGAAGGCTTTCAACGCATGTCAGCGTCCATTCATCGCAGCCGTCACAAAAGCACTGCATCCCAATTGGAGAGTTTCCCGCCATGAAATCCGCCTTCGCCCTGATGGCCCTCGCCACCGCATCGCTGCCCGTCGCGGCCCTTGCCCAGACCAGCGTGACCATCGCCGAAACCGCGCCGGTCGTGACGCTCAACGTCACGCAAAGCGTCGAAGGGGCGCCCGACATCGCGACCGTCGGCACCGGCGTCCAGAGCCGGGCCATGACCGCGCAGCAGGCCACGCGCGACAATGCCGCCAAGACCGAAAAGCTGGTCGCCGCACTGGCCAAGGCGGGCATTGCGAAGAAGGACATCCAGACCAGCGGCATCAATCTGTCGGCGCAATATGACTATAATCAGCGCGAGGGCGAACCGGCAGGGCCGCGCTTCACTGGCTATGAAGCGTCCAACCAGTTGACCGTCAAAGTCCGCGACGTGCGCAAGACCGGCGCGCTGCTCGACGCGATGGTGGCGGCCGGCGCAACCAGCATCAACGGTCCCAGCTTCGCCATAGACGATCCTGCTCCGCTGATCGCGCAGGCGCGCGGCGCAGCGTTGAAGGACGCAAAGGCGCAGGCGGATTTCTACGCCCAGGCATCGGGCTTCCGCTCCGCCCGCCTCCTGACCATCAGCGAAAGCAGCAGCGGCGGCAACCGCCCCATGCCGATGATGGAAAGCGCACGGTTCAAGGCAGATGCTGCGCCGACAACGCCGGTCGAACCCGGCCTGGTCAGCGCATCGGTATCGCTGACCGTCCAATATGCGCTGGAACGGTGATAGCTTAAGGGTCAAGCCGCCAGCGCAGGATCGCACGATCCGCGCTGGCACCCTTGACCAGCCGCGCGTCCACGCCCCGTTCGGCAAAGATCTTGAGCGCAGGAAAATCACCTTCGCGCCGCACCGCCATGTCCACTGCCATGCCCGTGCGTTGCGAAGCCCATAGCGCCAGTTCCAGTGCCTCCTTGCTGGTGGCGCGCCCTTCCTTGTCCAGATCAAGCGGCGGCAGGGCCAGCACAGGCGGTTCGACTTCGATGATCCAGCCCGGCGCCATGGCCGCTGCCCGAACCTCCAGCGCCTGATAGGCAGCCAGGCCCGCATCGGGCAGCGGCTTGGCCCGAACGACCGCCCGTTTGTGGACGGTATCGACCGTTACCGCATCAGGATTCACTCCGGCAATCAGGGCTAGGCGATCGGTCATGCGATCGACCAGCCCCTGCACTTCCCTGCGCGCGCTCTGCACCGCCAATAGCTGCGCGCTTTCCGCACCAACGCCCTCTCCAACCCGGATTTGTTCGATGTCCAGCGCGACCGGACGGCCCAGCATGGCGCTCAAGGCCCGGCTCGCTCTGGCATCCGCGCCTTTTTGATACACGCTGGTCAACACGCTTGCGGTGACGGCAATTGGCTCTGCCTCGAAATCCAGGTCGATCTGGCTGATCCGCGCGCCGCCGGCAAATTCCCGCTTGATGACATCGCGCGCATCGCGTGCGGCCCTGGCTTCCCACGCAATCTGTCCCAACGACAGACCCAGCGGCACCGCCAGGCCCAGGAAGATGGCAGCGATGAACGCCGTCTGCATCCAGCTTTGGCTGGGCGACAATTCCCGTCCGAAGCCATAAAGCCGCGCCATGATGCCGACCGCCAGCGCGATCGTCACGAAGTTGGTGAAGAATAGCAGAAACGCCCCGCCCGCGACCGTCGCGTTCAACGTCGCCAGACCAAAGCCGACCGTCGCAAGCGGGGGCATAAGCGCCGTGGCGATCGCCACCCCCACGATAGTCCCTTCCTTGCCCCGGATCATGGCATAGGCACCGGCCAGCGCCGAAAATAGCGCAACCATCAGGTCGAACAGATTGGGCCGGGTCCGCGCGGCAATTTCACTGGTGACTGTCTGCAACGGCGACATCAGCACGATCAGTGCGGTAAACAACACGGCCAGAACCGCGCCGCCTGCCAAAGCGGTCAGCGTCCGCCGGATTTCCCGCGAATCTGTGGTCGCCAACGCAAAGCCCAGCCCCACGATCGGTCCCATCAACGGCGAAATCAGCATCGCGCCGATCACCACGGCGGGCGACGACAGCAACAGGCCCAGCACCGCAATACCCGCAGACATCAGGATCATGAAGGCATAGCGCGGACTCCAGCCATCATCCTCCCGCACCCGGTCCACGACGCTCTGATGGTCGATTTCCCGAATGACATGGCCCCGCCACCAACGCGGCACGACTTTCCATGCGGAGGGATCGGCTATTGTTCTGGAATCTTCTGTCGTCATAGTCCAACGGCATAGGGGATGGCGGAACGGCTTTCCATCTTCAAACGCGCCCCATCATTCACCACCTGTTCAATGCCTTCCGCCTATGCCATGCCCATGACAATGAAATCGAACATGCTGTCCCGATTACTGACCATCCCGCTCGGCGCTGCCGTCGCACTGACCATGGCCATGCCCGCCGACGCGGCGGGTCGTCGCGACGAACAGGACGCCGCGCGCCGCGCCATGCTGGACGGGCAGGTCATGCCCTTTGCCATGATCAAGCGTCGCGTGGACGCACAGATGGGCGGCGCGACCTATGTCGGCAGCGAATTTGACCCTTCCTCCAACCGCTATCGCCTGAAATATGTGAAGGATGGCAAGGTGGTATGGGTTGATGCGGATGGCCGGACCGGCGATATCATCGGCTGGGCGCGCTGACCGCGCCTGCACTATAAGAAGAACGGAACCGCCATGCGCCTGCTGATCGTCGAGGATGAACCAAGTCTGGGCCAGCAGCTCAGGAACACGCTGGAGGGCGCGGGCTATGCCATCGACCTTGCTACCGATGGTGAGGACGGGCATTTCCTTGGCTCTACCGAAAGCTATGACGCGGTCGTGCTAGACCTGGGCCTGCCCACCATCGACGGGCTGACCGTGCTGGACCGCTGGCGCAAGGAAGGCCGCACCTTCCCCGTGCTGGTGCTGACTGCGCGCGACAGTTGGTCGGACAAGGTCGCCGGGCTGGACGCAGGCGCGGACGATTATCTCGCCAAACCGTTCCAGAGCGAGGAACTGATCGCCCGCCTGCGCGCGCTCATCCGCCGCGCGTCTGGCAATGCGTCGAGCGAACTGACGGCGGGCGACGTGCGGCTCGACACCCGTTCGGGCAAGGTCACGCTGGCAGGCGACCCAGTCAAACTTACGGCGCAGGAATATAAGCTGCTGTCCTACCTGCTCCACCACAAGGGCAAGGTGGTCAGCCGCACCGAATTGATCGAACATATTTACGATCAGGATTTCGACCGCGATTCCAACACGATCGAAGTGTTCGTCACCCGCATCCGCAAGAAATTGGGTGCCGACGTCATCACCACCATTCGCGGCCTTGGCTACAGCCTGGACGAGCCGGGGCGCTGATAGCGCCATCTATTCCGTTCGCCCTGAGCGAAGTCGAAGGGGCTACTCCGAACGCAGTGAGGAACCTTCGCTTCGCTCAGGAGAAGGCTTCGACAGGCTCAGCCCGAACGGATATGGGAACAGTCTGACCACTCATGACCGATCCCGCCAGCCCTCCCCCCGTCCGCTCCACCGGATCCATCAGCCGCCGGATGATCGGCATCGCCGCGCTGTGGATCAGCGTGCTGCTGGTCGGCGGGGGCGTAGCGCTGGACCGGGTGCTGGCCGACGCGATCACGCGCAATTTCGACGATGGCATGAATTATGTCCTGACCGCGATGATTGCCGCGTCAGAAATCGGCCCGGACGGCGAAGTCTTGTTCAACCGCGAACTGGCTGACCAGCGCTTCCTGGAACCCAATAGCGGCCTCTATTACCAGATCAGCGCGAAGGGGCGGGAGGACTGGCGTTCCCGCTCGTTATGGGACCGCGCGCTCAAAATGCCGGACGAACATCATGACCGGCACCTGCACGTCTATGACAGCAAGCAGTTTCCAGGCGAAGACCTGCGCATCATGGAACGCACCGTCGTCCTCCCCGGCTCCAACACCCGCTGGCTGTTCATGGTGGGGCAGGCGCGCGAGGGGTTGAACGCGCAGGTGCGGACATTGCGCTCCACCTTGTTCAAGAGTTTCGCGCTGCTCGCGCTGGGCCTGTTCGTGCTGGCCACGTTGCAAACCATCTATGGCCTGCGTCCCTTGCGCAAGGTGCGGCTGGAAATCATCCGTATGCGGGGCGGCGAAAAGAGCCGCGTCACCGAACCCATGCCCGCCGAAGTGCTGCCCATGGTCGAGGAATTGAACGCCCTGCTCGCCCATAATGAACGGCAGGCGGAGGAAGCGCGCACCCATGCGGGCAACCTGGCCCATGCGCTGAAAACCCCGCTGACCGTCATCATGAACGCCGCCACTGCGCAGGCGCCCGACCTTGGCGAAAGCGTGATCCGCGAAGCGACCACGATGCGGCGGCAGGTCGACCATCACCTCGCCCGCGCCCGTGCCGTGGGCCGTCGCGGCGCGGCGCAAAGCCGGGCGGAAGTCTGGGCCAGCCTGACCGCCGTCGAACGCGCGGTCCAGCGCCTCTACCCCCACACTCGCGTCGACATGGATGGCGAAAAATCCGCGTCCGTCCGGGTGGAGCGGCAGGATCTGGACGAAATGCTGGGCAACCTCATCGAAAACGCAGCCAAATATGGCGGTGGCAGCGTGTTCGCCACCGTCATGGCCGCCGCCAACGATATGGTGGAGATATTGGTCGAGGATGACGGCAGAGGCATACCGGAAGCCGACCGCGTCCGCATCTTCGATCGCGGCGTGCGGCTGGATTCAGGCAAACCCGGCACCGGATTGGGGCTGGCCATCGTGCGCGATGTCGCGGAAATCTATGGCGGATCGGTCGCACTGGAAGAAAGCGAGGATCTGGGCGGGCTGCTGGTGCGGCTCAGATTGCCGGCGGCCTAATGCGACGGCACCTTTATTTCATCGCGGGCTGGGCATCGCTGGGCCTTGGTGCGATCGGCGCGTTCCTGCCGCTGCTGCCCACCGTTCCCTTCATGATCCTGGCCGCCTTCTGTTTCGCCCGCTCCAGCCCGAAGCTGGAAGCCCGCCTGCTCGACCACAGGCATTTCGGCCCGCATATCCGCCGCTGGCGGGAACGCGGCGCAATCAGCCGCAAGGGCAAGAAAGCCGCCCTCGCCGCCTTCGCCTTCAGCGTAGCGTTGGCCCTCATCTTCTCCCCCTTCCCCTGGTTCCTCATCCCCATCACCGCCGCCCTGATCGGCGGCACATGGATCTGGACCCGGCCGGAGGGGTGATGGGGCAGCAGGCGGCCGAAATATGGCGTTCAACGTAGAGGATACTCAGCCCGAACCACAGGCTCATCAATATCGTCACCCCAGCGTAGGCTGGGGTCTCAGGCGATTGCGGGATGTTTTTTCCAAATAGGATTATGCTTTGCTTCAGGTCTGACTGTTGCGCGCCTCCGCCTGAGATACCAGCCTTCGCTGGCATGACGGATGAGCGGTGCGTGCGCTTGAGCCGAAGTAGGTGCAGTTGCCGACGTCTCGCAACTCTCCTAAACCACCTGCGCTCTACGGTCCGCGCCTACCCCTCCCCGTCCTGTCCTACACCCGCCCCTTCATGGCAAAAGCAGCCTTGCTCCTTCCCATCGTCAGCCCTCCCTTTCCCGATCGCGCCCATGCGGCCCGGTCGGCGCGGAAACTTACACGCACTTGTCATGCGCGACATGGACGAACTTAGCGAAGTTCCACGTCACGCCATAAGGCAAAGGGCGCGCCATCCGATCGGAAAACGCGCCACAAGGCACTGTATTATAAAGGAAAACGCAGGCCTGACCCCGCGCCGAACATCCCGGCGCAGGCAATAGCGGAACCCGTCAGTTCATCGCCAAAATCATGTTCCGCACCTGCGGATAGACCTGCTTTTCCCATTTGCTGCCGGAAAACACGCCATAATGGCCCACACCCGGTTGCAAATGGTGACGTTTCATGTGCGGGCGAAGGCCCGTGCAAAGGCCATGCGCCGCTGATGTCTGGCCCACGGCGCAGACATCGTCCTTCTCGCCTTCCACCGTCAGCAGCGCGGTGTTGCGGATCGCGCCCGGATCAACCCGGCGGTCACGGTGCATCAACTCGCCCTTGGACATCAAGGTGCGCTGGAACACCATGTCCACGGTTTCCAGGTAAAATTCCTTGGTCATGTCCAGAACCGCGAAATATTCCTCGTAGAATGTCTTGATCTTGTCGGCTTCCACCGTCTTGCCATCGGCCAGCAACTGATAAAGTTCGCGATGCTGCGATCCGTGCCGCTCCATGTTCATCGCCATGAAGGCGGACAGTTGGAGGAAGCCGGGATAGACTTCGCGCCCCCGCCCGGCATAGCGGAACGGGACGGTGGAAATCAGGTTCTTTTCGAACCATTCGATCGGCTTTTCATTGGCCAGTTCATTGACCACGGTGGGCGCGGCATTGGGGTCGATCGGCCCGCCCATCAACGTCATCGAACGCGGCGTGGCCTTGTCCTTGTCCTGCGACATCAACGCCACGGCGGCCAGCGCCGGCACGCATGGCTGGCACACCGACACCATATGCGCGCCTTCGCCCATTTCCTGAAAGAAGCGAATCACATAATCGACATATTCGTCAAAGCCAAAACGCCCAGCGGAAAGCGGCACGTCGCGCGCATTCTTCCAGTCGGTAATATAGACGTCATGGTCGCGCAGCAAAGTGACGACCGTGCTGCGCAACAAAGTGGAAAAATGACCCGACATCGGCGCTACGACCAATACGCGCGGCTGTGCCGCTTCCACGTCATCCTTGGCAAAATGCAGCAGGTCGCCAAATGGCAGGTCCAGAACGACCTCGTCACGCACGGCAACTTCCGCGTTACCGCTCACCACACTGTCGATATTATAGGCGGGGCGCTTGTGCGTTACCCTGGCACCCTGAAACACGTCCATCAGGGCGAACATGCGGCGCGGCATCGCCCAATCGGCCATCGGACCCATTTTGTCGCGCATCCCCAGCGCCACTTGCGCGCCAAAACGCGCAGGGGCCAGCATGTCGTTCCAGGCCTGGTAACCGCTATACAGCATCCGCATGTTCCCAAACGTACCTTTGTTGAACCCATCGACCGAATCGGTCTTACACTGAAACGCTATACATGCTTTTTATGTTGCGCTGCATCATGATAAATGTGAGTTAAGATCGAACCGGGAGGATTGCCATGGCCGTCGCGGAACTGACCCTTTCCAGCAAGAATTATTCGTCCTGGTCGCTACGGGGCTGGCTGCTCTGTCGCATTGCCGGGCTGGATGTCGTCGAAAAACTCATTGCGCTCGACGACCCGGAAAACCGGGCCGAACTGTTGCTGCTTTCGCCATCCGTGCTGGTCCCGCGCCTGACGCATGAGGGCGCGAGCGTATGGGACACGCTGGCCATTGCCGAATATCTCCATGAACTTTATCCCGACGCCGGCATGTATCCGGCCGATCGCATCGCCCGCGCCCATTGCCGGTCGGTGTCGGGGGAAATTCATTCCGGCTTCGCCAATCTGCGTTCCGCCCTGCCCATGAACCTGAAAGTGCGTCACGCCCGCTTCCCGATCTTTTCGGGGGCCAAGCCGGACATCGAGCGGATCGAGGCGATCTGGGCGGAATGCCTGACCAGCTATGGCGGCCCATGGCTGTTCGGGGACAAGCCCACCGTCGCCGACGCCATGTTCGCGCCGGTTGCCGAACGCTTCCTGACCTATGCCGTGCCGGTGTCCGTCGCTTCGGCGGCTTATTGCCAGACGATCAACGGCTGGCCGCTGATGCGCGAATGGATCGACGAAGCGCGGGTCGAACCGGACGAAGTTCTGGAACTCGATATCGAGTTTTAAGCGGGTAGTTTAGGCTGGCCTTTCCTCCAATGACAGGTGGGGGTATGGCTTTGCCCATGACCATACGCACGCTTGCTCTGGCCCTTGGCCTGAATGCCCTGACCGCCGCCCTGCCCCTTCACGCCCAGACGGCCATCGATCCGCAGCAACTGGCGCAATCGGTAACGGTACTGGCGTCTGACCTGTTCGAAGGACGCGCGCCCGGCACCGTCGGCGAAGAACGGACGATCGGATATCTGGTGGGGCGGTTTCAGGCGCTGGGGCTGGAGCCGGGCGGGCCGGATGGCCAGTGGGTGCAAAGCGTGCCGCTGCTCCACACCCGCCTTGGCAAGGCGGAAAAGCTGGCCGTGACACAGGGCGGCACCACGACGCCGTGGACAGTGGGTAGCCAGGTCTATCTGTCCACGCTTCAGCCTGCCGATCATGTCGCGGTAAACAACGCGCCGCTGGTGTTCGTCGGCCATGGCGTGTCCGCCCCCGAACGCGGCTGGGACGATTATAAGGGCGCGGACCTGAAGGGCAAGGTCGCCGTCTTTCTGATCAACGACCCGGATTTCGAAGCGGTCAAGGGGGACGACGCTTTGGGTGCATTTGGCGGCCGCACCATGACCTATTATGGCCGCTGGACCTATAAGTTCGAGGAAGCGGCCCGGCGCGGCGCAATCGGCGCGCTGATCGTCCATGACACGCCGGGCGCTGGCTATGGCTGGAACGTCGTGGTCAGCCCCGGCGGCGAAAATTACGATCTGGTCCGCGCACCCGACAAAGTCACCAGCTTTCAGGTGCAGGGCTGGATCGAAGGGGATGCCGCCAAAGCGCTGTTCGCCAGCGCAAAGCTAGATCTTGCGGCACTCCGCAAGCAAGCGCGCAGCAAGAATTTCCGCCCGATCGACCTGAAAGGCGCAACCTTCTCCGCTGCCTTCCCGGTCGCAGGCGAAGTCGTGAAAAGCGCCAACGTCCTTGCGCGCATTCCAGGTGCCAAACGGCCGGATGAAACCGTGATATATGGCGCGCACTGGGACGCCTATGGCAAGGGCGCACCAGATGCACAGGGGCGCCTCTATCGCGCCGGGGCCAATGACGACGCGCTGGGCATAGCGGGCCTGTTCGAAATCGCCCGCGCCTTCAAAGCTGCGCCAGCGCCCGACCGCTCCGTCATTTTTGCGGCGTGGACTGCCGAGGAACGCGGCTTGCTGGGGTCCGAACATTATGCCGTCAACCCGGTCTGGCCGCTCGACAGGACAGTCGCCAACCTGGCCATCGACATCCTCCAGACGGCGGGCAAAGCGAAGGACGTGATCCTGGTCGGCAAGGGTCAGGGGACGCTGGAGGATGATCTGGCGAAGGCCGCCGCCGGGCAAGGGCGCGTCGTGACACCCGAAAGCCTGCCCGAACGCGGACTATTCTACCGTGCCGATCATTTTTCCATGGCCAAACGGGGCGTCCCCGTCCTGCTGCTGATGGGCATAGCAGGCGCATCGGACTTGGTCGAAGGTGGCCGGGCAGCGGGTCAGGCATGGGTCGATGCCTATACCGGCCAATGCTATCATCAGGCGTGCGACGCGATCGGCCCAGACTGGAAGCTGGACGGCGCGGCTCAGGATATCGACCTGATGCTGACCATAGGCCGCAACTTGGCCACATCGAACCGCTGGCCGCAATGGAAAGCGGGATCGGAGTTCAAGGCGATCCGCGACCAGAGCGAGGCCGTGCGAAAATAAGCGCTATGGCTGGTCGGGCGCCTTGGCATCATCGGCAAAGAAATGCTGGATCACGTCCCGCGCCAGCCGGGCCGGGCGCAGCGTGGAAGCATCGATGCAGCACCAGCTGGACTTGACCTCCGCCAGCACATCTTCGCCGCGACGGATGATCGTTTCGTAAAAGGCGCGCGCGCCCTGAACCTTTTCCAGCAGGACGGTCGCAATGACGTCATCGTCGAGGAAAGTGGGCTTGCGGTAAGTGATTTCATGTTTGAGCGCGACCCACAGATGCTGCGCGACCGCTTCGGACGGGGCGAGCGCACGCCAATGGTCCAGCACGGCGGCCTGCACCCATTTAAGATAGCTGGCATTATTGACATGACCCATGAAGTCTATGTCGGCGGCCTCTATCCCGACAGGGTAGAAATGGGGAATCGCGTTACTCACACCGATGTCAATATCACCGCTGCATCGCGTTCGATAGGGGAAAGTCGGGGGCGGAATGCCCGCCCCCGCTCTTACAAGGTTTAGAAGCGATAGCCGACGCTGGCCACGACCTGATGGCGGTCGGTGTCGATGTCGAATTCGCTGCTGGTCGCGCCGTTCATATAGTCGATATGGGCGCTGTCATATTTGGAGTAGCGATATTCGACCTTGGCGAAGGTGTTGGCGTTGATCGCCCGTTCCACGCCGCCACCGATGCGCCAGCCGTCCAGCTTGAACGAGGTGTCGGTCGACTGGTTGGTGTCGGCCGCCAGCACATTGAGCTTGGCATTGGTGTAGCCGCCCTTGACGTAAACCAGCGTATTGGGGTTGGCGAGGATGCCCGCGCGCGCGCCGACATAGAGGTCACGACCCTGGCTGACACGGCCAAAGCCGAACTGGTCGGTCGGGTCGAAACGGTCGCTCTTAGCGGTGGAGTCGGTATATTCGCCCTCCACGCCGACGACCGCGCTGCCCAGATTGACGTCATAACCCGCGCCGACGCCGTAGAGCAGGCCGTCGATCGACTGGTCGTCATTGCCATTATTATTATCCACGTCGCTGCCTGCGCCGACATGGTCATAACCCAAAATGGCTTCGACGCGCGGGCCAGTGAAGGTCGGCGCAATGTCCTGCGCCAAGACGGGCGTGGCGACCGATGCGCCGGCGAGAAGGCTTGCGACCATAAACTTGTTCATATGTAACTCCATTGTCATGCACCCCCGCAGGAGTGAGACGAGGGAAGTCCCGGCGCGCCGGTTTGTTTCATGAACGGGAGATAAACACCTGATTATGTTGCATTAAGGTCACGCTATCGGGTCGGCTCATCGCGATTTCGTGGTATCGCGGCGATGAGTTGAGAAGGGCGGATCAACATTCCACGACATTGACGGCAAGGCCGCCGAGCGATGTTTCCTTATACCGGCTGGCCATGTCCTCGCCCGTCTGGCGCATGGTTTCGATGACTGCGTCGAGGCTGACGATATGGCGGCCATCACCCTGAAGCGCGAGATAGGCGGCATTGATCGCCTTGACCGCCCCCATCGTGTTGCGTTCGATGCAAGGAATCTGGACCAGCCCGCCGATCGGATCGCAGGTCAGGCCCAGATTATGTTCCATGCCGATTTCGGCGGCATTTTCGATCTGGCCATTGGTGCCGCCCAATACGGCGGCAAGGCCAGCCGCCGCCATGGAGCAGGCGACGCCAACTTCGCCCTGACACCCCATTTCGGCGGCAGAGATGGATGCGCGCTTCTTGTAGAGGAAGCCGATGGCAGCGGCAGTCAGCAGGAAGCGGCGTTCGCCATCGCGGTCCGCGCCGGGAACGAAGCGGCGATAATAATGCAGCACGGCGGGAATGACGCCCGCCGCGCCATTGGTGGGTGCCGTAACGACGCGGCCACCAGCGGCATTTTCCTCATTCACGGCCAGCGCGAACAGGCTGACCCATTCGAAAATCTGGGCCGGGCCAAGCGCGTCGCGTTGCAGGCGCAGCCGCTGGTGAATGGCCATGGCGCGGCGGCGGACTTTCAAGCCACCGGGCAGCATTCCCTCCTGCGCCATGCCCCGGTCGATGGAGGCGGACATCGCGTCGATCACGCTGTCGAGGAAGGCGTCGGTTTCGCCCTGTGTGCGCCAGGCGCCTTCGTTGCGCAGGACCAGCGTGGCGATGGACAAGCCAGTGCTTTCGCCCCGCTCAAGCATTTCCGCGCCGGAGGAGAAGGGATAGGGCTGGACCACATTATGGCCGAGCGGGGTGTCGGACGCCGGGGTTCCGGGCAGGACTGCGCCGCCGCCGATGGAATAATAGTCGCAGGTGAACGGGTCAGCCTGCCCCGCGAACCATGCGGAAAAGCGCATGGCGTTGCTGTGCGCTTCAAGAAATTCGCCCTTGTGGAACAGGAGGTCGCGGGCTTCCTCGAACGGCACCCACTGGTCATGGGCGCTGCCCGCGCGGATGCGCCCATCGTTGCGAATGGCGCGCAATATGGCAGGGATGGTGTCAGGATCGACGCTTTCGGGGCGCTCCCCCGACAGGCCGAGCAGGATCGCGCTATCCGTTGCATGGCCATGGCCGGTCAGCGCAAGCGAGCCGTACAGGTCGCACTGCACGCGGACCGGATGGGCGGGCAGCGAGTCCATGAACAGCAGCGCGGCGCGCATCGGGCCGACGGTGTGCGAGCTGGACGGGCCGATCCCAATGGTGAACAGGTCCATCACGCTGATCGCGGCGGCAGCATCCAGACGGGATTTGGTCATGGCTCAATAATCTTTCGACACGCGCACATTGGCGCTTTCGCGGCCCAGCGTGGAGATGGCGGCGAGCAGCGAAAGCCAGCGAGTGACCTGATATTCGATGCGGGTGGCGCTATATCCCTGCCCGTCGGTGATCAGTTCGACATAGGTTTTGCGGGTGAGATATTTGCCCGCCGCGATCGACGTCCCCTGCCCCTGTGTCGGGTCCGCCGCGATGATGCGCAGCCGGTCCAGCCCCGCCGCCTTGCGCACCGCATTGATCGGGTCGAGGCCGCCATTGCCCTGAAGCGAGCCGACTGCGGAGGCAAGTTGCAACGCTTCGGGCGCGGACAGGTTGGTGATGGAAGTGCCGAACAGGATGCGCGAGAGCAGTTCGTCCTGAGGCAAGGCTGGCACGCTGTTGAAGGTGATGTCGGGTTTGAGGCCCGTGCCGCCGACATGGATGGTCGCGGTCAGGTCATTGACGTCGGCCACCGCATCAATGTCCAGCGTGGGATTGACCGGGGTCTTGCCGTCGAACTGGATACGGCCTTCGCGCAATTCAAAGCGACGACCGGCAAATTCATAGCCGCCCCGCACCAGCTCCGCCCGGCCCGCAATCGCCGGGTTGGTGACGGTGCCGCCCAGGTCCAGGTCCGCGCGCCATTCGCTGTCGAGGCCAAGGCCAGTGACGGTCAGGCGATTGCGCGCGCGCGCCTTGATCGCCAGCGCCCATGGCACGTTGCTGCGCGGTTTTTCGATTTCGTCGCCGCGCCGGTTGATTTCGATCACGCGCAGTTCGGGAATGGCCGCCACGGCAGCGGCGCGGCCCAGTGTGAAGCGGCTTTTGTTCAGCACCAGATCGCCGCCAATCGTGCCGCCCACACCATCGGAGCGCAGGGTGATCGGTCCGGTGACGGTGGCGGCAATATCGTCACGCTCCAGCAGCGCGGCATTGTCCGCCTGAAGCGACAGGTCCATGCCGACGCCCGCAATACCGTTGAAGGTAAAGCGCCCGGTGCCGCCGACCGTGCCACCATTTTGCGCGGTGGCGGCGAAGCTGGAAATGACCAATTGCGCGCCGGAGAAGCGGCCCCGCGCCTTGACCTTGCCCAACCGCATCCCCGTGACGGGGCTGTTGATCGTGGCGTTTTCCGTCGCCAGCACGCCGGTGATGGCAGGATCGCCCAGCGTGCCGCGCATGTCGGCGGAGACGCCCACTACGCCGCCAATGTCGACAATTTCCACCCCGGTCAGCCGCCACAGCGTGTCCGCCGCGCCATTATAGCGTAACTGCGCGAAAAGCGGCGCGGCGTTGAGGCGCTGGACGAGACTGCCCTGCGCGCCGATCGGGCTGAGCAGCGCCTGCGCGCGGCCAATGGTCTTGCCTTCGGACACGAACAGCATCCGCGCGGCCAGCCGATCCGCACTGAGCGCTGCGTTAACGCCGACATCGACAGGCCGGCTACTGAGCGACAGGCCGGAGCGCGACAGGCCACGGATGCGAATGTCCGCCTTGCCCGTGGGCAGGCCGCCACGCGGCGCAGCAAAGCTGAGCGATCCGGTAGCAGCACCGCCAAGGCCCAGATTGTCATAGCCGATGTCGAGCAGCGAAAGCGGCATTTTCTGCATCCGCGCCTCGATATGGGTGGAGGCAATGCCCTGTTCGCCCGACAATTGCAGCGATCCGCCGGCATAGCTGATCGTCACCGGGGACAGGCGCCAGCCATCGTCGGTGCGCGTGAACAAAGCAGCGTGGGTCAGGCGGATGGGCCGTTTGTCGATCGTGCCGCTGGCCGACAGGCGGATGGCGTCGCCATCGACATGCGCTTCGCCCTGAATGTCGAACAGGCGGCCACGTTGCCCCGACAGGCTGCCGCGTATCTTGCCCATGCCATCGACCAGATCGGCATTGGCGGCAAAGCGCCCCAGCAACAGGCCGCCCACGCGCAACCCGCGCGCCTGCGCCGTGGCCGTGACGGTGGTGCCGTCGGGGTCCAGCAATATCGTCGCGTCGAGCGACCCGCGCCGCACGGCGATAACGGTCGGGCCGTCGAAGCTGGCGTCGTTGGCCGTGAGTTTGAGCTGCACCTGCTGGATGGCGTTGACGGGTTTGAAGGCGACATAGCCGGTGACCGGGCCGTTGACGACCAGTTGCCCGTCCAGCCCGCCGGTGACCGGGCGAATGTCGCCGGTCGCCGTCACGCCCGACACGTCCAGCCGGGCGACGCGCACGATCGCCTGCCCACCCTGCGGCAACAGGATGACGCCGCGCCCGGTGAAGGGACCAAGGGTCGAGCCACCAACTGCGGTGTAGCTGTAGCCATTGGCGTCCGGCACCAGCTTTGCGCGCACATCGCGCAGGCCCAGCGCGTTGAGCGGACGGGCGAGCAGCAGGTCGATGGCGGGGCGTTCTATCATACCATCGAGCGTCAGGCGCAGCGGGCCATATTGGCGATGCTGGCCGCTGCCTTCCAGGTGGAGCGATCCGTCACGATGGCGCACGCCGCTGCCCGATACCGTCAGCAGGGGCGATTCCAGCCGCAGGCCAGTGAGTGCCACTTCGCCCCCCGGCAGCAGCGCGAGGCCGGTGCGCAGCGTGGGCAGGCCACCGCCCAGCGAGCGCAGGAAATCATTGTCCAGCCGCCGCACGCGCGCGAAAGCATTGCCGCTCAGGCCAAAGCTGCCATTGGGACCGGGGACCGCGCGCAGGCGGGACGTTAGATCGACAATGCCAAGGCCACGGATGGCCAGGCCGTTGATCTGGCCATCCAGCCCGAAATCATAGCGGCCAGTCGCCAGGTCGGCGAGCATGACCAGCTTGCCGCGCAGCTTGTCGGAACGCAGCTGCATCGGGTTGCTGACGATCTGCTGCCCGTTAAGTTGCAGCACGCCGTCGAGCGCGAAATTGCGCACGATGCCCGCGACCAGATCCCCCTGCCCGTCGAGGCGGCTGGCGCGCAGGCGCAGGGGGATGAGGACCGGGCCATTGGCTGCACGCCGCCCCTTGCCGTCGATGCGCACGTCGCTGATCCGTGTCTTGTCGAAAGCCAGTTCGCGCGCGGTGAGCAGATATTCATAGCCCAGCGTTGCAAAGGGACCATCAAGCCGGATTTTCGCCACGACGTCGCGGCCGCGCATGGTTTTCAGCAAGGCTTCGGGCCGGGCCAGCTTGACGTTCACCAGCATATTGTCGAGCGCATTGTTGCGCAGGTCGATCGCGCCGTCAGCGTCAATGTCTATCGCTGTGGAGCGCAGCCAGAGGCGGCCGTCAATCAACCGGTCGACCATGGTGCCGCTGGCGCGGACGGACAGGCGGGGTGCGGCCATGCGGCGCAGCAGACCGTTGCCCGCAATCGCGCCACCCTCGACCGAACCGCGCGCCGAATAGGCACCGCTGCGCGCGGCCAGCACGAAATCGGCGACAGGCTTACTGTCCAGTGTGGCGGACAGGCGCCCGTCCCAGCGACGCCAGCCGCCACGCCCGCCGATGCGCAGATTGGCGTCCTGCTTCAGACCCGCCATCGCCGCCAGCACGCCGCCCTTTGGCGCATTGACGGTCACGTCCAGGCGGAAGCGGTCATCGTCCGGTCGACTGTCGAGCGCGATGGCCAGTGCATCCTGCCCGTCAATGACGCGCGCGGTCAGATCAATGATCGCGCGACCGCCGCGAATGTCTGCGTCGCCCGACAGCGTTGCGGTCTGCGCGCGCCCGGCGACGCCCGGCGCGATGGACAGGCGACCGACCGAAAACTGCATCAGCCGGATGTCGAAGCCGGGCAGGATCGGTCCCTGCGCCTTGCTGGGGTTGAGTTTGGGCAGTTTGTGCAACGTGGCGCGCGGAATGACCAGCCGGTCGATGTCCAGCCGCTTATAGGCCCAGGCAAAGGGCCACCAGTCCAGTTCCACGCGCGGCGCGTCCAGGAACAGCCCATTGGGATCGGACAGGGTCAGATTGTGCAGCACCGCCTTGCGATAGATGCTGCCGTCGATCCGCTCGACGCCAATGGTCAGGCCCGATGGCGGATGAATGGTGGCAATGCGCGAGACGAGGAAGCGATGGCCCGGCGCGGTATCGAGCCATACCAGCGCACCCACGACGACCAGCAGTACGCCCGTCAGCAGGCCCAGCAGCCAGCGTTGCCAGCGGCCATCCCATGCGCGGCGGGGTTTGGGGGCGGATGCTTCGTCCGCCATCAGAAGGCTTGCCCCAGCGAGACATAGACCGCGACTTTGGGATCGCCCGATTGCGGATTGATGGGCGTGCCGACGTCGATGCGGATCGGGCCGAAATTGCTGTAATAGCGCAGGCCAAGGCCAGTGCCGATGCGCAGGTCGCGAAAGCGCGGCAGGAAGCTGGTGGAGATATTGCCCGCATCCACGAACGGCACGACGCCGAAATTGCCGAAGCGCACCCGCGCCTCCAGCGAAAACTCCGCCAGGCTCTTGCCGCCGACCGGATCGTCATCCTCGCCGAAACGCGGGCCGATCGCCTGATAGCCATAGCCGCGTACCGATGCGCCGCCACCGGCGTAAAAGCGGCGCGACGGGGCGATCTGTTCGACGGTCGATCCCAATATGGTGCCAAAACGCGCACGGGCGGCAACGACGATCCGTTCACTGACTGGCTGGTAGATGCTGCCGTCCAGCTGAACGCGGGTGTAACCGAACGTCTTGTCCTGAAACGAGATTTCCGGGCTGATCCGGCCGCCCAGACGAAACCCCTTCGACGGGTTGAGCAGGTCGTCGCTGCCATCATAAGTCAGGCTGAGCGGGATGGCCGCGATCAAGAATGTGCGCCGCGCACCGCCGGAAAAGGCATCCGCTTCATCCGATGCGATCAGTTCCGCGCCGACGCGCCACACCCAATCCTTCTGGAACAGGATGTTGGTCTGCCGCTCCAACCCGCCCGACAAAGTGATGGTGCGCGCGTCATAAGCGTCGCGCCTGATGTTGCTGACCGACAGCAGGCCAGTCAGCACATTGTCGCGGCGATGGAAATTGTTGCGGCGGTAGGTGAAGGAAGCTGTCTGTTCCTGCGTTCCAACCACGCCGCGCACGGTCACGGCCCCTTCGGGCGGGAAAAGATTACGATGCTGCCAGCTGATTTCGGCGCGATAGCCTTCGCCCGTGCCATAGCCCAGTTCGCCCGCGACCGTGCGCAGCGGCGCCGGGCGCAGGTCGACGGCGAGGTCGACATGCTGGCCATCGCCCGCATCCTTTGGCGTCAGGCTGACCGAGGAAACAAGGCCGGTGGCGACGATGGCACGGCGCAGATCTTCTACGTCGGACGCCTTGTAGGGGTCATTCGGGTCGAAACGGGCAATGTCCTGCACATGGGCGGCATCGAATAACTGGTCGTCGCCCATCATGATTGCGCCGAAAGTGCGAAACCCGCCGGGTGTCACGATTATGTCGAGGTCGCCCTTGCGCTCCTCATGGTCGATGCGGACTTCGGCTTCGTCCACTTGCGCGAAGGGAAAGCCGCTTTCCGACAGAGCGGTAGCCAGCGAATCGCGGCCCGCCAGGATGATGTCGGCATCCACCGGGTCGCCGGGCTTTGGCGGGAAGGCATCGCGCAGCGTCGTTTCGCGATCGCCGGTTTCGGCCAGGCCAGTGACATCGACCGTATCGAGCAGATATTGGGTTCCCGGCGTCACGTCGAAGGTGACGGCCAATCGGTCGCTGCCCGCTGCGGGCGCACCGACTGCGCCCCTTATGCGCGCGGCATAATAGCCCTTCGCGCGCAGCAGCCGGTCGATGAGGTCGCTGTCCTCCTTGATCCGGCGATTGATCTGCGCAAGGTTGGCAGGCTTCCCCTGCCCCTGCCGCAGGACCGACAATTCATCGAAGCGCAGCGTGAATTGCGCGTCGGCAATATTGTCTATGCCGCCCAGCGTCACGGTATAGCGGCGTTCTTCCCCGGTATCGGCGAAAACAGGGGTGTCATCCACAGGGTCGCTGGACGTCGGCGTGTCGAAAGCCGGCGCGGTCGCAGCCGATTGCACATCGGCCGGATCATCGGGCAGCGGAGCGACGCTGTCAGGTTGCGCCATGTCGGGCCAATCCAGCCCTATGTCCGGCATAGCGTCGAGCGGCTGGTCAACGTCCGGCGCAGCGATATCGGGCAGGGATGGCGGGGCAGCATCCTGCGCCCGCGCCAGGCAGGGCGCAGCCAACAGCAACGGAGCCAGAAGAAGCCGTGCGGGATGCGGGCGGCCAGAAGCGCGGCAACGGTTCCGCAAACCATGGGTCATGCCGCTGGTCTAGCCCAAGTGCGGACGCAAAGGCCAGCCCCGAAACGCACGATCACGCGCCAATGCAATGATCAGAAGGCGGACTGCAAACGATCAAACAATGCACGCGCCGGATTGGCATCCGCCATGGTTGCCGGACGCATCATGATATCCATGCGATCCTGAAGTCGGCCGACACGATGATAGAGTTCCTGGCTGGCCTCTATCAACGAACGCGCCGCGAAGGGGAAATCGGCGGCCACGGCACCATCGGTTTCCGCCGCGCGGCCCAGCCGATATTTTTCGTCCATCAGGTCCATGTCGCCAATTTCACCGCGCTGCCAAGCGCGCTGGCTGAGCAGCCAGGCAATGACGTGCATCAGGCGGGTCGTGACCTTGAGCGATTCGCAGGCGAAGGCCACGCGACGCAGCGGGTCGGCAATACCATCGTCCAGCGCGCTACCGCCGTCGAAATAGGACCGTGCCTCGTCAGCCATCACCATGGCTTCGAGATAAAGACCATCGACAAGCCGCCGGTGAAGGCCGCGATCAAGAAAGGCTGCGCTCTGCATCCCCGATGCGTTGCACATTATCGTCATATTGTCAGGCCTAATGCAGCGGGCTGGCCAGCCAATGTCCCATTCAGGGCCGGTTAGCGCGCGGTTAACCATGAAAAGCCCTGACCGCTCGTATCAGGCGCAGATATTGCGCGATCAGGCGATGATGTCGGGGACCAGTGCATCTTCCAGCAGGACGATTTCATCGCGCAACCGCAATTTGCGCTTTTTGAAGCGGGCAATCTGCATCTGATCGCCACCGCCTGTATCGGCCAGCGCCGCGATGGCGCTGTCGAGATCGCGATGTTCGACCCGCAACGCTTCCAGCCGACGCATGATGTCTTCCCGGCTCATTGCGTCTCCGATTTACGACCCAGACTTCTCATTTCGCCTGAATAGCCCGGCCGTCCGATGCGGGCCATCGCAAAATTTCCTGCAACCCGGCGCAAAGCGCGAATCAGCGCGAGACAAGGCGAATATTTTTTGATCTACTTCGTCATCCATTACCCCTCATCTGGAGAATGTCATGGAAAACAGCCATATTTCAGCTCTTTCAGCCAAACATGCCGGCCTTGATGCGCGAATCAAGGCGGAGTCGAGTCGGCCCATGCCCGACGTCATTCTGGTGGCCTCGCTCAAGAAGCAGAAATTGCGGCTGAAAGAGGAGATGTCGGCGCAGCATTGATTGCTGGGTCGCTTCGACCTGGGAGGCGTTCAGGGTCCGGCGGCGACAGACCGCCGACCCGGCGCTTGCCGTCAAGAACGCCAAGATATTTTGCCCGGACAATCGGAAATCCGCCCGGCGGCAGGCCGCGCTGCGACCCGTAGGTCAGCGGGGTATAAGGAATAACGACGCCGAAACGTCCGCTGTCAGCGGCGCGACTGGCTCATGTTGGCCGGGCGCAGATAGTCGGGCAATTGCTGGGCTACGCCATTGGATACCGGCTTGCGGGCCAGTTGCGGGTCGATGGCTTCGTCGAACGCCAGGCCGACCTTGTCGCCCCGCGCCCATGCGACCGTGGCAGAAACCTTGCCGATGCCCCGCAGGTCAAATTCGACCTGCGTTCCGGCAGGAACGGCGCGCTCGCAATCCGCCATCAGGCCTGTTGCCGACAAGTTGCGAATACGCGCCTTGCCAAGCGGGACGCCTTCGGGCGTGCTGAAACTGGTCAGCAGGAACAAGCTGTCGCGCGGCGCAGAGCGTGCCGGGCCGCGATCGGCACTATCCTGTTCTTCGTTCATGTTCAGACCCGTGCCTAAAGTGCCAGTTTGATGCGGGCAGAATAGACGATGGGGAATGGAAGAAAGGTTAATCGTCGCGGGAGATTTTTTCCTGCCGCTCGTGCTTTTCCTGCGCTTCGACCGTCATGGTCGCGATCGGCCGGGCTTCCAGACGACCCAGCGAAATCGGTTCGCCGGTCACTTCGCAATAGCCATATTCGCCATCGTCGATGCGGCGCAGGGCGGATTCGATCTTGGAGATCAGCTTGCGCTGGCGGTCGCGGGTGCGCAATTCGATGGACCAGTCGGTTTCGCTGGACGCCCGGTCGTTGAGGTCAGGTTCGCGCAGCGGTTCATTCTGAAGCACGGCAAGCGTGCCTTCCGCTTCGCTCAATATCTGCTTCTTCCATCCCCACAGCCGCTGGCGGAAATATTCCAGCTGAAGCGGGTTCATGAATTCTTCGTCGGACGAAGGCCGGTAATCGGCAGGAAGCGTTACAGTCGACTTGGGCGGCTTATCACCGTCTTTATCGGAATTCAGGACCGATGCCATCTGGCTCTCCGACTCGCTTGCCCCCGCAGCATAAAGCTCCGGGCGCCCATGACTTTTTACTGAGGGCGCCTCATAGCCATGGGCGCAAGGCGACACAAGCGGGCAATCTTCCGCCTGCCGCATTCCATGCCTGTTCCTTTGCGAATCCCCCGGCGACCCCGACAGGGTGCGATGATGACCGCAAACAGAGAAGCGACGCGCCAGTCCTTTACCGGAAGCCCCATAGTCGTTCCATAGTGGGACGTTAACCATCCCCTTGAGAAGACGGCAGGATTTCCCTCGACTTGGCACCTACATTCAGGGTTAACGGCATTGCAGTTAACGCTTTCTTTTGCGTTCTTAGGCACAGGAAGTTCTCACCAGTCCGGCATTGGATAACGCCAGTGCCGGGTTCCGGGGGAAACAGAAAAAGAGTGGATCCTATGTCGGTACGGATGGCATTGGCTAAGTTATGCGCCTGCACTTGCGGCGGGGCGATCATTGGCGGGGGCGCCGTGCATGTTGCAGAAAGCGCCCGGCCTGCGGTTGTTCACAGCAACAAGAGCATGAAGGCCGCGCCCAAGAAGCGCTATGCCGTGCGGACAGTGAAGCGCAAGGTGGTGCGCACGGTCACGGCCTGCGCGCCGCAGACGGTGACGGTGACCAGCCAGCAGGGTCCAATCCCCCTGCCCGCGCCGATGCCGATGCCGATGGCGGAAATGCCGATGATGTCGGGTGGCGGCGGTTCTGTGCCAGTCGTCCTGGGCGGCGGCGGCGGATTTGGCGGCGGCGGCGGTTTCATGGGCGGCTTCTTTGGCGGCGGCGGTGGTGGCAGCGGTGGCGGATCGGTCGTGATCTCCTCCACCAGCAGCTCGACCGGCGGCATCAGCAGTTCGACCAGTTCCACCACCGGCGGCGTTTCGACGTCCACCGGCGGGGTTTCCACCTCGACCGGCGGCGTATCTACATCGACCGGCGGGGTATCGACGTCGACGGGTGGCGTGTCCACGTCGAGCGGCAATGTGTCGACATCGAGTGGTAATGTTTCCACGTCCAGCGGCGTGAGCAGTTCTTCTTCGTCCAGTTCGTCCTCATCCTCTTCCTCCTCGTCCAGTTCCTCGTCGAGCAGTTCGGGCGGGTCGAGTGGCGGAAAGCCGGGCAAGCCCGGTCATGGTTCGTCCGGTGGCGGATCGAACGGCGGGAGTGGCGGTTCCGGCGGCAGTTCGGGTTCGAGCGGCAGCAGCGGCGCATCGACGGGCAGCACGTCTTCGTCCACCAGCAGCAGTTCGTCGTCGAGCGGCAGTTCGGGCGGATCGGGCGGCAGCACCGGCGGCACGGACGTTCCTGCCCCGCCGATGGTGTTGCTGTTCGGCGCAGCGGCAGTCGCGCTGATCGCCCGTCGGCGCTTTGCCGAACGCAAAGCGCAAAAAGCGGCCTGATAGTCCGGTCCTTAAAAAAGGGCGGCCCCGCAACGCGGTGCCGCCCTTTTTGCGTCTGCTGACCCTCAGTTTTCGGCGATGATCTTTTCGATGTCCGCCACCGGGTGGTTGACCAGATCCTTGGCGATTTCACCGACCAGTCGGCTTTGCACTTCCTTGTGATAATGTTTGCGCATTTCGCCCAGCGCGGTAGGCGGGGCGACAATGATCAGCTTTTCATAATCCTGCGAAAAGGCGCGGCGTTTGAGGATGTCGGTCGCTTCGACCGCGAAGCGCGCTTCCTCCAGATCGTGGAAGCTGGTCTGTTCCATGGAGCTGCGGTGGCTGCCGACCGAATTGAAAGCGCGGCCCGGCGCATCGGACGCCTGATCGCGGTCGGCGGGATTATCCTGCGTCCGCACATCTTCGGCCTCCAGATTGGGATAGGTCGCGTCGCCCTTGTTGCGGAAGAACAGCATCTTTCGCCCGTCGGCCACCAATATCATCGCGTCATGGTCGATCTGCATCGCCGTCTCCTTTTTTCAGATTGTTGATGGGTGACCAACGGATGGCAGTGGCCAAGGGTTGCACGGCCGGTCGCGCGGCGGCATAGGACTGGCCCATGCATGACATCCGTTTCATCCGCGAAAATCCCGCCGCTTTCGATGCAGGGCTTGCCCGCCGTGGGCTGGCCCCGCTGTCCGCCGAGATATTGGCGCTCGATGCCCAGAGCCGGACGATCAAGACCCGGTTGCAGGAGGGGCAGGCCCGCCGCAACGAAGCGAGCAAGCTGATCGGCCAGGCCATGGCCGCTGGCGATCGGGACAAGGCAGAGGCGCTGAAGGCCGAGGTTGCGGCGTTGAAGGAAGATGCGCCTGCACTGGAAGCGCAGGACCGCGAGATTGGCGAGGCGCTGACGGGCAAGCTGGCGGCGATCCCCAACCTGCCCGCCGACGATGTGCCGCAGGGCGCGGATGAAGCCGACAATGTTGAGATGAGCCGTTGGGGCGTGCCGCGCAGCTTCGATTTCGCACCGCAGGACCATGCCGATTTCGGCCCGGCGCTGGGGCTGGATTTCGAGGGCGGGGCGAAACTGTCGGGCGCGCGCTTCACCGCGCTGCGCGGCCAGATGGCGCGGCTGCACCGGGCGCTGGCGCAATATATGCTGGATATACAGAGCGGCGCGAACGGTTATGAAGAGGTCAACCCGCCGCTGCTGGTGCGGGATGAGGCTTTGTTCGGCACCGGGCAGTTGCCCAAATTTGCCGACGATCTGTTCCGCACGACCGATGGCCGCTGGCTGATCCCGACCGCCGAAGTATCGCTGACCAATCTGGTTGCCGACCAGATCGTGCCGCTGGCCAGCCTGCCGGTGCGGCTGACGGCGCTGACCCCCTGCTTCCGGTCCGAAGCTGGGTCAGCCGGGCGCGATACGCGCGGCTTCATTCGCCAGCATCAGTTCGAGAAAGTCGAGCTGGTCGCGATCTGCGCGCCCGACGAGTCCGAGGCTGAACATGCGCGGATGTGCGCGGCGGCGGAGGGCATTTTGCAGGCGCTGAACCTGCCCTATCGCAAGATGCTGCTTTGCACCGGCGACATGGGTTTTGGCGCGCGCAAGACTTGGGATCTGGAAGTGTGGCTGCCCAGCCAGGACACCTATCGGGAGATCAGCTCCGTTTCCAACTGCGGCGATTTTCAGGCGCGGCGGATGAACGCCCGTTACAAGCCGGAGGGGGAGAAGCAGACGCGCTTCCTGCATACGCTGAACGGGTCGGGACTGGCGGTGGGGCGGACGCTGGTGGCGGTGCTGGAAAATTACCAGCAGGCCGATGGCAGCGTGATCGTGCCGGATGTGCTGATCCCCTATATGGGCGGCGTCACGAAGCTGGCATTGCCCGGTTGAAAGCGGTGCCAGCCATGGCGTTTGGCGTGTGAAATAGACAGCGAGATGGACAGTGTTGCGCATAGCGGCAATATTCATTAGCACGCTAATTAAATCTGAAATATATCCCTATAAATCAATATCTTAATCTTCAAACTTGCTGAAAAATAGTCCGTAGAAGTGAGGCTGAATGGCGTCATCAGGCGCGCAGGGGCAGTTTGATTTTTCCTTGTCCGTTTCACGCTGGAGCGGGATGACCTGAGATTGATGCACCCCGTCATTGCGAGCGCAGCGAAGCAATCTGGCGGCACCACGATGGATTGCTTCGCTGCGCTCGCAATGACGAGTGAAATTAACGTCATCACGCTCTAGTGACTGGAAAGCGCCGCCCGATAGGATAGACAAAGCGTGATGCGTTGCCCTTCCCCCAATCTGTTCCTGCCGCTGGCCTGTCTGACGCTGGGTGCGTGCATTCCCAACGAAGCCAGCCGGGCGACCGACACGCCGCCGCCGCGCCTGGACGCAGATGCGTCGGCCGTCGAACTGGTCGAGCCGGAGCCGGTATGGACCGCGCAGCAGGTGGTCGCCAATGCGCAGAACGTTGCGACATCCATCTATGTCGTCCAGCCGGGCGACACGTTGCGCGGCATCGGCAACCGCAGCGGCGCGGGGTCCGAAGCGGTCGCGCGTGCCAACGGGCTGACCCCGCCCTTTGCCATTCGCGCCGGGCAGAAGCTGACCATTCCGGGCGGGCGATATCATCTGGTCGCGGAAGGCGAGACGGGGATTGCCATTGCGGCGGCCTATGGCGTCGCGTGGAGCCGGATCGTGGCGGTCAATGCGCTGACCCAGCCCTATGTGCTGCGGCGGGGCCAGCGGCTGTTGCTGCCCGGCGATGCGCCGGTCGCGCCGCCCTCGATCGAGCAGCGCGCCGCCGCATTCCGTATCGACATTGACGATGTGCTGACCGGGGGACAGCCTGCCGCCGCCGACAATGCGCCGGTGGCGGTTGCTTCCGCCCAGCCGCGCCCCCTGCCCTCCAACGTGCCGATCGCGCAGCAGCCAGCCAGTTTTGCGGGCAGCTTCGCCTGGCCGGTCAGGGGAACGGTGCTGTCGCGCTTTGGCCCCGGTGCCAGTGGTGCGAAGAATAATGGCATCGACATCGGCGTGGCGGCCGGCACGCCGATCCGCGCGAGTGCGGACGGGATTGTCGCTTATGCAGGCGACAAGGTGGCGGTGTTCGGCGGGCTGGTGCTGGTCAATCATGGCAGCAACTGGGTCAGCGCCTATGGCCATGCCGCGCGCGTCGATGTGGTGCGCGGGCAGAAGGTGACGAAGGGCCAGGTCATCGGCCTGACCGGCGACACGGGCTATGCCAGCCAGCCCAAGCTGCATTTCGAATTGCGGCGCGACCGGGTGCCAGTGAACCCGATGCTGCATTTGCCCACCGCGCCATGAGAATCGACCGGCAGAACCACGCGACATCGACCGCCGGGTTCCTGCGGCGGCGATCGTCCATGCCAATGTGGGTGGATTTAAGCTGGCGCGTGGCGCTGGTGTTCGGGCTGATCGCGCTGGTGCTGCTGCTCCACTGGGTCGGGCGCGACGGGTTGAAGGATAATCTGGACAACCAGATCAGCTTCGTCGACGTGCTGTATTTCACGACCGTCACGGTGACGACCGTGGGCTATGGCGACATCGTGCCGGTGACGCCCGAAGCGCGCCTGTTCGAATCGCTGTTCGTCACGCCGATCCGGCTGTTCGTGTGGCTCATCTTTTTAGGCACAGCCTATTCGCTTTTCCTCCGCAACATCCTCTACAGGTGGCGCATGGCCCGTATTCAAGCCGATCTGCACAATCATATCGTCGTCACAGGCTTTGGCACCAGCGGGCAGGAAGCGGTGCATGAATTGCTGGCGCGTGGCACGGACCCGCGCGAAATCGTGGTGATCGACCCCAGCGAAGCCGCGCTGGAACTGGCCGAGGCGCAGGGGTGCAATATATTGTGCGGGGATTCGACCCGCGACCGGACGTTGAGCGACGTGGCGATCCACCGGGCGCGCAGCATGATCGTGTCGGCGGGGCGGGACGATACGTCGATCCTGATCACGCTGACCGCGCGGCATCTGGCCCCGCGCATGCCGATCAGCATCGTGGTGCGTAACGAGGATAATGAACTGCCCGCGCGGCAGGCGGGCGCAACGACCGTCATCAACCCGGTCAGCTTTGCCGGGCTGCTGCTCGCAGGCAGCACCAGCGGCAAGCATATCGCCGATTATATGGCAGACCTTGCCGCGTCGGGCGGGCGCGTGAAGCTGAACGAACGCTTCGTCAAGGCCGAAGAAATTGGCGGGCCTTTGTCGGCGATCGCCACGGGGCTGGGCGTGCGGATCTATCGCGAGGATCGGCCGATCGGCTTTTGGGAGGAAGGCGCGCGGCAGCTTCAGACCGGCGACCTGATCATCGAGATTGTCGAGGGTGCGGGCGTGGGCGAACGGCGTCAGCCGGGCTGAACCGGCGATGGTGATGGCCGCGCGTGACATTCCACGCGAAAATCCCTATGTGCGCGACCATCATGGCAACCAAATTTCCTGACGCGCCGAAAATCGGCATGGTTTCGCTCGGCTGTCCCAAGGCGCTGGTCGATAGCGAACGCATCCTGACCAAGCTGCGGTCCGACGGCTATCAGATGTCGCCCGACTATGCCGGGGCGGACGTAGTGCTGGTCAACACCTGCGGTTTTCTGGATTCGGCGAAGGAAGAATCGCTCGAAGCGATTGGCGAGGCGATTGCGGAGAATGGCCGGGTCATCGTGACCGGCTGTATGGGCAATGAGGCGGAGATGATCCGCGCCCGCTTCCCGCAGGTGCTGGCCGTGACCGGCGCGCATCAATATGAGCAGGTGGTCAATGCGGTGCATGAAGCATCGCCGCCGGTGCCGAACGCCTTTGTCGATCTGGTCCCCGAAGGCGGGCTGAAGCTGACGCCGCGCCATTACAGCTATCTCAAGATTTCCGAAGGCTGCAACCATCGCTGCTCCTTCTGCATCATCCCCTCGATCCGGGGCGACCTGGTATCGCGGCGGATCGACGCGGTGCTGCGCGAGGCGGAAAAGCTGGTGTCGGCGGGAACCAGGGAATTGCTGGTCATCAGCCAGGATACGTCGGCCTATGGCGTCGACACGCGCCACGAACCGCGCCTGTGGAAGGGCCGCGACGTGCGCGCGCATATGACCGACATGGCGCGCGAATTGGGGCAGTTGCGGACCGCCGATGGCGTCGCGCCATGGGTGCGGTTGCACTATGTCTATCCCTATCCCCATGTCGATCAGGTCATTCCATTGATGGCGGACGGGCTGTTGACGCCCTATCTGGACATTCCGTTCCAGCACGCCGCGCCCAGCGTGTTGAAGGCAATGAAGCGCCCCGCCAATGAAGCCAAGGTGCTGGACCGCATTCATAAGTGGCGCAGCATCTGCCCCGACATCACGATCCGTTCGACCTTCGTGGTCGGCTTCCCCGGCGAGACGGAGGCGGATTTCCAATATTTGCTCGACTGGCTGGACGAAGCGCAACTCGACCGCGTCGGTGCATTCCGGTTCGAGCCGGTCGAAGGCGCAGCGGCGAACCTGCTGCCCGGCGCGGTGCCGGAAGAGGTCAAGGAAGAACGCTACCAGCGGATCATGGAAAAGACCGCCGCGATCAGCGCCGCCAAATTGCAGGCCAAGGTCGGCCGGGTGCTGCCCGTCATCATCGACGAAGTGGGCGAACCGGACGAGGAAGATGGCAGCATCGGCGCGACCGCCCGGTCGCAGGCCGACGCGCCGGAAATCGACGGCAATGTGTTCCTGCGCGATGTCGGCGAAGGGCGGAAGGCTGGCGATATTTTCGACGTGGTGATCGAGGATGCCGACGATCATGATCTTTATGGCGTGCCGGCAAGCCAGTGATTCAACTGTCATCCCGGCGAAAGCCGGGATCTCCCTTCTTCCGTCTCGAGCGGATCAAGAAAGTGAGATCCCAGCCTTCGCTGGGATGACTGATGTTATTTTACTGCCACGAACGCATCCTGATATTCGGTCTTGATCGCGTTTCGCATCGCCGCATCCACGGGCAGCGGCACTTCATATGTCCCTTCGGCATAGGGTCCGGCGCTGTAGGGGCCGACGATGACGGTCACGCCGTCGATGCGCTTGCCGTCCCTTGATGTGAGCGTCAGCACCTGCTCCATCGGGTCGATGCACTGGGTGAACTCGTCGTCGCCGCGCACGACCGGCGCGCTGCGTTTTTCAGCGCGCTGCCGGTCCAGCATAGCACAGAAGCGGTCGCGGATCGCGGCGTTGAAGGCGGCTGGCGACGTCATCACCGCTTTCATGCTGGTTTCGCGCGATCGCCGCTTGTCCCACAGCACAACGTCATAGCCGGTCATACCATGCGCGCCGCCAGTGAACACATAGGTTTGCGACTGGAGCGCCAGGAAGCGGGGCGTGTCCGCCGACACATTCCATTGCGTTTCCAGACTGTGCGCGTGGAAGGGAAAGCCCGACCGTTTTGCAGCCTTGCTATCCTCCTGCGCCATTTTCAGCGCATCGGCCTTGCCCGCTGTCATGGCCTTGTCGAATTTTTCGGCCAGAAAGGGAATGGCAGCGGCCTGCGCCGGATAGGCGTAGGAAAATTCCAGAAAATCCGTCTTTTCCGCGATCTTGAAAGGCTTGGCCGGGGGTGTCGCGGGCGGGGTTCCCACCATCTTTTCGACAAAGCGGGTGGCGGCGGCATTGTGGCTCTGGTTGCCGATGTCGTCCGGAGTGCCACCCTTGCAGGCGGCGAGCGCCAAAGCCGTCACCAGTGCCGTCGCCAGCGCGGCAGCCCCCCGGCGCTGCATCAATGCGCCTGCGCTGCGCGGCATCGTTCGCCAATCGCCTTGCGCGCATAATCGCTTTCCAGCAGGCGGCCGGCATTGGACCAGCCTTCGCCGACCAGCGCCTGCTGCACGGCATGTAACGTATCGAACTTGCCGCTGTCGGCCAGCGCATAGGCACGGGCGCGCGCGGCCTGAAGGCTGCGGTCATCGAGATGAATCATCGTCTCTCTCCTTGCTTGTGGTTATGACGCCAACCTACGCCTGCGCCAGGGCGCAAGCAATTGCGTAACGGGCCGGACGTGTCGCACGCGCGATGAAAATATGCCCTTTCCTTCGCCTGCGCCTATCCCCTACACGATCCATATGACCGATTTTTCCGCGCTGCTGAAAGCCGACAATACACAACCCGCCCATGCGATCCATCTGCTGGAGGCGGCAGAATTCGATGGCTGGATGGCGGCGCAGCCGGAGCGCGTGCGGGCCATTGCGAGCGCGCAGAAATTTCGGGGAAAAGTGCTGGAACAGGCGATCCTGCCGGGGGAAGCCGCTGGCGACTGGTCGGTGGTCGCGGGCGTGGCGGACAAGGCAATGCTGGGTCCATGGTGCCTGGCGCGGCTGGCCGAAACATTGCCGGAGGGTGCCTATCGCCTGACGCAGGGCGGGCCGGGCGCGGCGGCGCTGGGGTGGATGCTGGCGCAGCATCGGTTCGACCGCTATCGCAAGGATGACGCGCCCACTGGCCCGCGCGTTTTGTTGAGCGGAGAAGTCGCCCGGATCGACCCGGCCGTGCAACTGGCGCAGGCGGTCGCGCTGGTCCGCGATCTGGTCAACACGCCTGCCGCCGACCTTGGCCCGGCCGAACTGGAAGGCGCGGCGCAGCATGTGGCCGACGCGCATGGCGCGACGTTGACAGTGACGCGCGGCGATGCGCTGGAGCAGGGCTATCCGATGATCCATGCGGTCGGCAAGGCGGCGGACAAGAGTTTCGCCCCGCGCCTCATTGAACTGACATGGGGCGATCCCACAACGCCGCGCATCGCCATCGTGGGCAAGGGGATTTGCTTCGACAGCGGCGGGCTGGACATCAAGCCTTCGTCGGGGATGCGCCTGATGAAGAAGGATATGGGCGGCGCGGCCCATGCGCTGGCACTGGCGCAATTGATCATGGGCGCGCGCTTGCCGGTGCGGCTGCACCTGCTGATCCCGGCGGCGGAAAATGCGATTGCGGGCAATGCCTTTCGCCCCGGCGACATTTTGCGATCGCGCAAAGGTCTGAGCGTGGAGATCGGCAATACCGACGCCGAAGGGCGGCTGGTGCTAGGCGACGCGCTGACCCGCGCGGGGGAGGAGAAGCCGGAACTGATCGTCGACTTTGCCACGCTGACCGGCGCGGCGCGGGTGGCGGTGGGACCGGACCTGCCCGCCCTGTTCGCCAATGACGATGCGCTGGCGGCGCAGGTCGCAGCGGCGGGCGCGCAGGTGGACGATCCGACCTGGCGATTGCCGCTGTGGGATGGCTATGCCGATATGCTGAAATCCGACATTGCCGACATCAACAATGCTGGCGAAGGCGGTTTTGCGGGTGCGATCACGGCGGCATTGTTCCTCAAGCGGTTCGTGCCGGACGATACGCCCTGGCTGCACCTGGACACTTTTGCCTGGCGTCCCGCGTCGAAACCGGGTCGGCCCAAAGGTGGCGAGGCACTGGGGCTGCGCGCGGTCTTTGCCCTGTTGCAACAACGTTATGGGCGAAACTGACGCGCCGGAAGATTGTCAGTGGCCGTTACGCAACCGGATTGGCCATGATGCGTTAAGCCCCCATGAACGCAATTGCCGCCCCCGAAAAAGCCCCCCAGATCGCACATTCGGGCATGGGACAACTCAGCCACTGGATGCGAACGCTGGTCGATTATGTGCGGTCGGGAAAACCGGACCTGACCAATCGCCAGATGGCCCTGATGATGACCGTCTATATCGGTTCGGGACCGCACACGGTGCGCGGACTCGCCGAAGCGCTGCATGTGTCGAAACCCGTCATTACCCGCGCCCTGAACAAGCTGTCGGCGCTCGGCTATCTGCGCCGGGAGCGCGATGCGACCGATCGACGGAATATTTTCATCACCCGGACCCCAAAAGGGGCGGAATTCCTTGACGCCTTTCATCATTTCATCGCAGGAACCGCGCGCGATGACAGGCACGAACACACAAGCGCGGAAAGCCCCGCCTGAAAGAACCCGGTTCAAGCTGGACGGTAGATCCGTCGCGCTTGATCGCCGCGTCCACGCGGCGCGTGGCGACCTGGCCGATCTGGCTTTGGCCGGAACATTGTTTTCCGCCCATTATGCGCGCGCCGTCCCGCTGACCTGCGTTGCGCCCGGCACGCCGATCCTGTCGGCGGCATCGCCCACGGCCGAAGCGGTGAGCGAATTGCTGCGCGGCGAAACCTTCCATGCGCTGGACGTGATGACCGACTGGGCATGGGGCTTTTGCGGGCATGACGGCTATGTCGGCTATATCCGCCGCGATGCGCTGGACCTGCTGGAAACTGCCAATCACCGCATTACGGCCAAGGCTGCGCCGCTGTTCAGCGCGCCCGACATCAAGGCACCGATCGCCGATTACAGGCCGGGCGGCGCGCTGTTTTCCGGCGATGTGGTGGACGGGTTCGTCGCCTGCGCCGAAGGCTATATCCACGTTCGCCATATATCCGCCATCGATGCGCCAGCCGCCGATTGGGTCGCGGTTGCCGAACGCTATCTGGGCCAGCCCTATGTGTGGGGCGGGCGCGGCCATCGCGGGATCGACTGTTCAGGGCTGGTGCAGGTGGCGCTGGGCCAGTGCGGCATCGCCGTGCCGCGCGACACCGACCTGCAATGCGAAGGCATCGGCAACCCGATAGCGGGCGACGCCATATTGCGGCGGGGCGACATCATTTTCTTCCCCGGCCATGTCGGCATCATGACCGATGGCAAGACATTGTTGCACGCCAACGCGCACTGGATGGCCGTGGTGGCAGAACCGCTGGCCGACGTCGTCGCGCGGCTGGCGGGCGACCATGCGCAACCCATCATCGCGCGGCGGAGGATCGGCGCATGACCACAAAGATTTTCATCGACGGCGGGCATGGCACCACCGGCATCGAAATAGCCGACCGGCTGGCCGGGCGTCCCGAACTTTCGCTCATCATTGTGCCGGAAGCGCAACGGCGCGATGCGGGCGCACGGCGCGACGCGCTGAACGCCGCCGACATCGTGATCCTGTGCCTGCCCGACGATGCCGCGCGTGAGGCCGTGGCGCTGATCGACAATGGCAAGACCCGCGTGATCGACGCATCGACCGCGCATCGCGTGGCGGATGGGTGGACCTATGGCTTTCCCGAACTGGAGCCGGGCCATCGCGAAAAGCTGGCGAACAGCCGCTTCGTCGCCAATCCGGGCTGCTGGCCGACGGGGTTTCTGGCGCTGGTGCGGCCGCTGACGCTGGCGGGACTGGTGCCTGCCGACTGGCCCGTCACGGTTTCGGGCGCGTCCGGCTATTCGGGCGGTGGCAAGGCGATGATCGCCGAATATGAAGGCACCGATGGCGCGCCGACCGCGTTTCGCGCCTATGGGCTGGGGCTGGGCCACAAGCATGTGCCGGAAATGACGCGCTATGCCGGGCTGTCCCATCCGCCGCTGTTTGCGCCCGCCGTCGCCAATGCCTATCGCGGTATGCTGGTCGAAGTGCCGCTGCAATTGCGTGCCATGCCCGGTGCGCCGACGCTGACCGATGTTCACGCGGCGCTGGCTGCCGCCTATGCCGGTTCGCCCATCGTCAGTGTCGCGGCGCTGGAGGACAGCGGCGCGACGGGCAATGTGGAGATAGAGCATGTCGGCGCGACCGACCGGCTCCAGCTGTTCGTGTTCGGCAGCGCGACAAGCGGTCAGGCGCGGCTGGTCGCAACGCTCGACAATCTGGGCAAGGGCGCGGCGGGTGCCGCCGTCCAGAACCTCAACATATTGGCGGGCCTGCCCGAAACCGCCGGGCTGCGGCTCTGATCCTGCCTCAGTGAATGGTGCCGAGCGGCTGGTCATAGGCCAGCAGGACGATCAGTCGCTCGATCTGCCGCCAATGGCAGAAATGGATATGGTTGCCCAGGTCCAGGCTGCGGTCGGCGCGGGCCGCCGCTTCATAGCCTGCATTGTCGCCGAACAGGGCCATCAGTTCCCTGGCATCCTCATAGCTCTTTCGATTCGAAAGATATGGCACCTGCATTGCGACCCCCGATTATTGACCCGGCGACACGGCCAGGTCCGCTATCTCTTTCAATCCCCGTGCCATTTCAGGGTTTTGAGGGTAGAGGCGGGTTAGCAAAGTGAACGGTCCGTTAGCTAAGTCCCATCACGGGACGATCATCCCGCAATGGCACGCATTGTCCCGCGCCGCCGTCCCGAAACGACCCGTCGCCAAAGCCGCTGGCCTTGCGCCGCGCGTCATGGCAAGGATCGCGCCATGACGAACGACAGGAAAAACCCGACCGGCGCGGGCGCCATCATCGCTTTCCTCATCATCGGCGGTGCAATCGTCGGTGGACTGATGGGGCAACCCAGCATCGGCCTGCTGACAGGCGTTGGCCTGGGCGTGCTGATCGCTGTGCTGCTGTGGTGGCGGGAACGCGACAAATAAGCGTCGCTGCGCGCGGCCATGCGCCTTGCCCGCCGCGCTCACCCGACTTAGATGTGAGCGCATGAACAAGCATTTGATCGCCCTCCCCCTCGTCGTGCTGGTCCTGGCCGGCGGCACCTTCCTTTATTTTGCGCAGGGGGATACGGCCCGGTTGCCGCCCAGCGCGGATGTCGGGCGTGAGCCGGTATTTACTGGTCCCCGCAACGAGATGATCCCCACCGTCAACATTGCCGAAGTCAAGCCATGGGCCGCCGGCGAAAAGCCGGTCGCGGCCAACGGGCTGACCGTCGCGCGCTTTGCCGAGGGGCTGGACCATCCCCGGTCGCTGCTGCGCCTGCCCAATGGCGACGTGCTGGTCGCCGAAACCAACAGTCCGACCCGACCCACCAGCGGTATCGTCAACCGGGTGATGAATTATCTGATGAACAAGGCGGGTGCGGGCGACCCGTCGCCCAACCGCATTTCCCTGCTGCGGGACGCCGATGGCGACGGGCGGGCGGAAACAAAGACGGCGTTCCTGACCGGGCTGAATTCGCCCTATGGCATGGCGATGATCGGGGACACGCTCTATGTCGCCAATACCGACGCGCTGATGGCCTTCCCCTACAAGCCGGGCGATAGCAGGATCAGTGCGGCGGGGCGCAAGATATTGAACCTGCCTGCGCAGGCACCCAATATGCACTGGACGCGCAGCCTGACCGCCAGCCCCGAAGGGCTGCTCTATGTCGGCGTGGGATCCAACAGCAATATCGGCGAAAACGGGCTGGAAAGCGAAGCCAATCGCGCGTCCGTGCTGGAAGTGAACCCCAAGACCGGCGAATATCGCATCTGGGCTTCGGGTATGCGCAATCCCGTCGGCCTTGCCTTCGAACCCAAGAGCGGTGCGTTGTGGGGCGTGGTGAATGAGCGCGATATGCTGGGCAGCGATCTGGTGCCGGACTATCTGGCGCGGGTCGAATTTGGCGGCTTTTATGGCTGGCCATGGAATTATTGGGGTGGGTATGAGGACCGTAGGGTCCAGCCGCAGCGCCCCGAACTGCGCGAATATACCAAGCGGCCAGACTATGCGCTGGGCAATCATGTCGCGCCGCTGGGCGTGACATTTGCTGACAAGGTGACGCTGGGTGCGCCCTATATCGACGGCGCGTTCGTCGGCCTGCATGGCAGCTGGAACCGCAAGCCTGCCGCCGGCTACAAGGTCGTGTTCGTCGGTTTTGCCGATGGCGAGGCGGGCAAGGCCAAGCCGGTCGACGTGCTGACCGGATTTCTGAATGCCGATGGCGCAGCGCGCGGTCGCCCGGTCGATGTGACGGGTGACGCGAAAGGCGCGCTGCTGGTCAGCGACGATGTGGGCGGCGTGGTGTGGCGCGTGACGAAGGCGAAATAAGCGCCCCTACACCGTCATCCCGTTGCGTCCGGCCAGCTCGACCACATATTGCCATGCCACCCGGCCTGACCGGCTGCCCCGCTGCGTCGACCACTGGATCGCGTCGAGCGGGTCGAATGTCAGGCCCAGCTTCGCCGCATAGCCACCGACGATGGCGACATAGGCGTCCTGGTCCAGCGCATGGAAGCCAAGGCTGAGGCCGAAACGGTCGGACAGCGCCATCCGGTCATCCACCACATCACGCGGGTTGATGGGGTCGTCCTGTTCGGACAAATGACGCGGCACGATATGGCGGCGGTTGGACGTGACATAGAGGCGGACATTGGCCGGCCGTGCCGCCGTGCCGCCTTGCAGCAGCGAACGCAGCGACCGGGCGTCCCCCACCCCTTCGTCAAAGCCCAGATCGTCGAGGAACAGGATGAAGGGCCGCGCCGTCCCGCGCAGCAGCGAAAAAAGCGTAGGGAGGCTGGCCAGTTCGTCGATCGCGCATTGCAACAGTGCAATGTCCTGCCCGTCACGCTGCAACTGGCCCACGACCGAAGCGACGACGGCGGATTTGCCGGTGCCGCGCGCCCCCCACAGCAGAGCATCATGCGCAGCATGGCCAGTCGCATGGCGGCGGCTGTTTTCCAGCAGCGCGCCTTTCTGTGCGTCGATGCCAGTGAGCAATTCATAGTCCACCGGATCGAATGCTTCGACCGCGCGGATCGCCTGCCCGTCCCAGACATAGGCGGGCGCGGTGGCAAGATCGGCGGACAAGGCAGGCGGCGGCGCGAGCCGTTCCAGCGCCTGCGCGATACGGGTAAGGAGAGCGTCGGTCATGGCGCGGGCTTATAGCGCACATCGCGCGTTCGCAAGCATGGGCGCAAGCATGAGCGACAAGCAGGGGCAGAGAGTCACGCTGCTGTCGCAATGGCCTTTTACTTGGGGCCGCATAAGCCTATAGCGCGAAGGCCGTGACGATCGCAAATCCAGCCTATTCCACCCGATCCTGCCGCTATGGCACCGAAGCGCTGCGCGAAGCCGCACTGCTGATCCGCGCGGGCGAACCTGTCGCCGTTCCCACCGAAACCGTCTATGGCCTGGCCGCCGATGCGACTGACAGCCATGCCGTGGCCACCATCTACACCGCCAAGGGGCGGCCCAGCTTCAATCCGCTGATCGTCCATGTCGCGGACCGGGATATGGCCGGGCGGTTTGCCGATTTTTCGCCCGTGGCTGAGATGTTGGCCGCGCGATTCTGGCCCGGCCCGCTGACGCTGGTGCTGCCGGTGCGCGCCGATAGCGGCCTGTCGCCGCTGGTGATGGCCGGGTTACCCACGGTAGCGCTGCGGGTGCCGGCCCACCCCGCGATGCGCGCGTTGATCCGTGAAAGCGGCCGTCCGCTCGCTGCGCCCTCCGCCAATCGCAGCGGGGCGATCAGCCCGACCCGCGCCGAACATGTGCTGGCCAGCCTGAATGGCCGGGTGCGACTGATACTGGATGAAGGGCCGACCAGCGAGGGGCTGGAATCGACCATCGCCGCGCCGGAGGATGATTGCGTGCGCCTGCTACGCCCCGGCCCGGTGACTGCCGCGATGCTGGAGGAAGCGACTGCCCTGCCCGTCCTCATCGGCGCGGGCGACAGGATCGAGGCACCGGGCCAGATGGAAAGCCATTATGCGCCGTCAAAGCCAGTGCGGCTCAATGCGTTGCGGGCGGAAAAGGACGAGTATCTGATCGGCTTTGGCCTGATGCCCTGCCACATCAACCTAAGCCCCGACGCCGATGTGCGCGAGGCAGCGGCCAGCCTGTTCGCGGCGCTGCACATTGCCGACGCCAGCGCGGAAAGTCGCATCGCCGTCGCGCCCATCCCCCATGAAGGGATAGGCGCGGCGATCAATGACCGGCTGCGCCGCGCGGCGGCCTGACGCCGGTCAGTCGCAATTGTCGTACCCCGCCTCACGGCATTGGCGGCGGCGTTCCTTGTCCGCTTTCTTGCGATCGGCCCCTTCGCGCGCTTCCTGCTTGCGCATCTTACGGCCATAGTTGCGATCGGATTCGTCCTGGCTGGTCGTCGCCCAGTCCGCCGCCTGCGCGCCCGCGCGCACCGGCATGGTGGCAATGTCCAGCGCCGTCTTGGCAATGCAGCCGGGCAAAGCCAGCATCAGCACCGGCGCGGCCAGCATCATGATATACTTCATATTCAGTCCCCCGACTTGGTTCGTCGCTGCCATGCCATGGCGTACATGACTCGTCGATGAAGGACGACGGAAAAGACGACGAACCGTGGGGGTGGCGTCAGTTTTCGATGCGCGCGGCAAAGCCCTTGCGCAGCTTCGCCAGCTTGGGCGGAATCACGGCCATGCAATAGGGGTTGCTGGCCCCGACCCGGTCCCAATATTTCTGGTGATAATCCTCCGCCGGATACCAGATGTCGTCCGCTTCGATAGTCGTGACGATCGGGTCGGCATAGTCCGCCTGCGCCCGCACGATCGCGGCTTTGGCTTCGGTTTCCTGCTTGGCCGAATGGGGAAAGATAGCGGACCGATATTGGGTGCCGACATCATTGCCCTGACGATTGAGCGTGGTGGGATTATGCGTGGCGAAAAATATGTCGAGCAGGTCGGCATAGGAAATCACCGCCGGGTCGAAGGCGATACGGATCGCTTCGGCATGGCCGGTGCGGCCCGAACAGACCTGTTCATAGGTCGGATCGGCCACCGCACCGCCAATATAGCCGCTCGTCACGGCCTCCACGCCCTTCAAATTCTGGTACACCGCTTCGGTACACCAGAAACATCCGCCAGCCAGCGTTGCGACTTCCTGTGCCATCATCTGTCCTTATGCCTGATCGGCACCCCAGATAGGGACGATCAGGCCGCCGTTCCAGCCTCGCTTGCGACAAGGGCCGCCTTTGCGCGCTCCTCCGCCACCAATTCCTTGCGCGACAGCTTGCCGACGAGCGTCTTGGGCAGGTTCAGCCGCACCTCCACCGCCGATACCCGTTCATGCTTGCCCAGTTGCGGATTGGCCCATGCTTTCAGCGCCTCGCCATCCTCGTCAAAGCCTTCGTTCAGGGTCACGAACGCCTTGGGCTGTTCGCCACGATAATGGTCGGGGATGCCGATCACCAGCGCTTCCTTGACGGCGGGATGGTGGTAGAGGACGGCTTCGACCTGGCTGGGGAAGACCTTGTACCCGCCAACGGAGATCATGTCCTTGAGGCGGTCGACGATGCGGACATAGCCATCCTCGTCGATTTCGCCGACGTCGCCGGTGCGGATATAGTCGCCGATGAACACTTCGGCGTCGGCATCGGGCCGGTTCCAGTAACCCTTCATGATTTGCGGCCCGGCAAACAGCAATTCGCCCGGTTCGCCCGGCGGCGGGGGCTTGGTCGGGTCTTCGCGATCGACCAGTTTCACGCGCGTTCCCGGCACCGGCTGCCCCACCGTGCCTGTCTTGTTCAACCCTTCATAGGGATTGACGCAGACGATCGGGCTGGTTTCAGTGAGGCCATAGCCCTCGATCAGCTTGGCCCCCGTCGCTGCCTCGAACCGCTGGCGCAGTTCCAGCGCGAGGGGCGCACCGCCCGATATGCAGGCGCGCAGCGAAGAAAAGTCGATGTTGCGGATGGCCGGATGGTCCAGCAACGCCTGGAACATCGTCGGCACGCCGGGCAGCGAGGTCGCCTTGACTCGCTGCACCGCCGCCAGCACCTGCGCCGCGTCGAAACGCGGCAGCATCACCATCTCGCCGCCGTTCAGCACCGTGCGGTTCAGTGTGCAGGTATTGGCGAACACATGGAAGAAAGGCAGCACCGCGATGATGCGGTCCTCCTCGTTCGCATGAGGGTCGATCGCCTGCGCCTGCCGCGCATTGGCGGTCAGATTCTGGTGAGTGAGCATCGCGCCCTTGGGCGTGCCGGTGGTCCCGCCGGTATATTGCAGCAGGGCGATGTCCTGTTCCGGGTTGATCGTCGCGACTGCGCAGTCGCCCGCATTGGCGACCAGCCGGTCGTAACGCAGCACGCGCGGATCATGCGGCAGGGGAACGGACTCGCTCGCCTTGAACCAGCGGAACAGGAGCGATTTCACGGCGGGCAGCATTTCGGCCACTGACCCAACGACCAGCTTTTCCAGACTGCTATGGTCCAGCACCTGCAAGGCAGTGGGCAACAATGCCTTGGCCGACAGCGTGAACAGGATCTTGGTCCCGCTATCCTCGACCTGATGTTCCAGTTCGGCGGCGGTATAAAGGGGGGAGAAATTGACGACGATGGCACCAGCCATCAGCGCGCCATAATAGGCCGCGACATAATGCGGCGTGTTGGGCAGATAGAGGCCGACCCGGTCGCCCTTCTTCACCCCCATCCCCTGCAATCCGCAGGCGACCCGCCGGATTTGCCCGAACATTTCGCCATAGCTGAACCGACGGCCCATGAAATCTATCATGGGAGCGTCGGGATGCGCCATGGCGCTGTTGGTAACCATCTCCCCCATCGACAGAGGGGGGAATGTGCGGTCCCACACCGTAGGGTGCTGGTACTGCTCTCTCCAGATTTTTTCTATCTTCTCCATGGCCAAAGTCTATGGCGATCGGCTGCTTTACGCAAGCGTCAAGCACAGCAAAAAGGGCCGCGCCATTTGCCCGGCGCGGCCCTTGAAAATGCTGCATTGCGGCGAGCGATATATGTCGCCGCATGACGCTACGGCATCACACCGCGCCCTTGTTGTTGCTGAACGGATCGAGGATGGTGGCAACGCCGGAAATCAGTTCCGCTTCGCTCTTGAGCGCCGCTTCGGCACGACGAACATTGTCGTCACGCTCACGCCGCAACTCTTCGATCAGCGCCGCACGGTCGCCATCCAGACGCGAATCGGTTGGTGCTTCGATGCCCAGCTTCTTCGCAGTCTTGGCGACCAGCGCGTCCAGTTCGCGCTGCGAACACAGGCCCAGCGTCACCGGATCCTTGGGCGTGATGTTGGAAATATTCCAGTGGGTGCGGTCGCGGATCGCCGCGATGGTTGTGCGGGTGGTGCCGATCAGCTTGCCGATCGCGCCGTCCGACACTTCGGCATGGTTGCGCAGGATCCACGCGATGCCATCGGGCTTGTCCTGCCGCTTGCTGACCGGGGTGTAGCGCGGCCCTTTGGTGCGGCGGACCGGCTCTGGGCCTTTCAGCATCTTCAACCGATAGTCGGGATTATTCTCACCCTTGTGGATTTCTTCCATGGTGATTTCATGCGCGCGCACAGGATCGCGGCCGGTATATTTGGTGCTGGCAGTATCATCGGCAATCGCCTGCACTTCAAGGATATGCAGCCCGCAAAATTCCGCGATCTGGTCAAAGCTCAGCGCGGTTTGATCGACCAGCCAGCTGGCAGTCGCATGGGGCATGAGAGGCTGGGACACGGGAACTTCTCCGGCACTAAAAACGATAAGGGCCGCCCAAGCAGGGCGGCCGCGACCGGATATGGATAGTCCATCAAAGCCCGTGGGGCAAGGAAAAGCGTTCAGGCCGCGCGCGGCATCAATGTGGGCGATATGGCGTGCAGCCCGGTCAGGAACTCGTGCGCGCTGCGTTCCCAGCTGAACTCCCGGCCATAGGCGGCGCAATCGGCCCGGTTGCACATCAACGCCTGCGTGATCGCTTCGCCCAGATCATCGGCCAGCGCGCCGGTCTGTGGCGTGAGGATGTCCACCGGCCCGGTGACGGGATAGGCCGCGACCGGCGTGCCGCACGCCAATGCTTCGATCATCACCAGCCCGAACGTATCGGTGCGACTGGGAAACACGAACACGTCCGCCCCGGCATAGGCTCCCGCCAGATCGGTCCCGAACAACGGTCCCATGAAATGCGCCTGGGGGTAGCGCCGCGCCAGCGCCGCGCGGGCCGGTCCGTCGCCCACGACCACCTTGGTGCCGGGATGATCGGTCGCCAGAAAGGCTTCCAGATTTTTCTCCACCGCGACCCGCCCGACATAGAGCATGATCGGCCGGGGCAGGTCGGCAAACAGCGCAGGCACAGGCGCATCGGGCGAAAAAGCAGTCAGGTCCACCCCCCTGCCCCATGGCCGGACATTGTCCAGCCCATGCGCCCGCAACTGCGCCCGCACCGACCGGGTGGACACCAATACCGCGCGCGCCGCGCCATGGAACCAGCGAATATAATGCCACACCCATGCCGATGGCAGGCCAGTGCGCTGCGACACATAGTCGGGAAAATGCGTGTGATAGGCCGTCGTGAACGGCACCCCGCCCCGCAGGCACCATCGCCGCGCGGCCAGGCATAACGGCCCTTCGGTCGCCAGATGCACTGCGTCGGGCCGAAACTGCGCAATCGCCTGCCCCACGACGCCCGGACGCACCAGCGCCAGCCGGATTTCGGGATAGGTTGGACAGGGAATGGAGCCATAGAGGTCAGGTGAAATCACCCGCACCACATGCCCCATCGCCTCCAGTTCCACCCGGATCGTCTGCAACGTGCGCACCACGCCATTGACCTGCGGCGTCCAGGCATCGGTGACGATCATAATGCGCATCGGGCTACTCCGTCATCTCGCCCCCAACTTGAGTGTTTCCGCGCAGGCGGGAACCCGGTTCGGACGTTGAGGCTGGACTCCCGCCTTCGCGGGAGCGCAACTGCTTATAATCTCAAGCGGCCATCAACGCCTGCGCGTTCGGCGCGTCCCGCCTGGCGATCTCGTCGGCCCAATGCAGCACTTCCATCCGCCCGTCGTCATGCTCGACCAGCGCGGTGCAGCCTTCCACCCAATCGCCGTCATTATAATATTCGATGCCCTCGATCTCGCGCATCTCGGCATTGTGGATATGGCCGCACACCACGCCATCGACGCCGCGCGATCCCGCCTCATGCGCCACCACTTCCTCGAAGCGGGAGATGAAGGATACCGCGTTCTTGACCTTATGCTTGGCCATCTTGCTGAGCGACCAGTAGGGCAGCCCCATCCGCCGCCGCACCGCGTTGACGACCACGTTCAGCCGCATCAGCGTCGTGTAGGCCGCGTCGCCCACGAACGCCAGCCAGCGATGCGCCAGCATGATCGTGTCGAACTCGTCGCCATGCAGCACCAGCAGCTTACGCCCGTCAGCGGTCGTATGCATCGCCTTGCGCCGGATTTCGACGCCGCCAAAGCTCATGCCGGTGAACTGGCGGAACATTTCGTCATGATTGCCGGGAATATAGACGACCCGCGTGCCGCGCTTGGCCCGCTTCATCAACCGCCACACCACATCATTATGGCTGGCCGGCCAGTAGAAGCGCCGCTTCAACCGCCATCCGTCGATGATGTCGCCCACCAGATAGATGGTGTCGCTGTCCACATTGTCCAGAAAATCGATCAGCATCGCCGCATTGCAACCGCGCGTGCCAAGATGGATGTCCGAAATCCAGATGGTGCGATAGCGCCGCCGTTGCCCCTCCCGTTCAGGGATATGGAAACGATCCTCGTCGCCCTGTTCCATCTCACCCAAAAAGGGCAGGCGCGTGATGGCGTTCATATTGCGATCCCCACAGACAGATGTCCTTCGGGAACGAATCCTTAGCGCCGCAATGTTACAAAATGGCAGAGAATATGACGGAAATGCTACGGTTTCGGGGGTTTGGAAAAACTCCTGGCCTGAAAAACGAGCAGCACCAGCCTCAAACCACCAGCACAATCTTCCCGAAATGCGCACCCGCATCCATCCGCGCATGAGCCTTCGCCGCGTCCGCCAGCGCAAACCGCTGGTCCATCGCGGGCCGCAGCTTGCCCTCGTCCACGAACGACCACACCGTCCGCATCAATTCGTCCGCGACCAGACTCTTGAACCCGACCGACCGGCCGCGCAGCGTCGACCCAGTGATCGTCAGCCGCTTTTGCATGATCGCGGGAATGAACAGGCCCGTCTTCGCCCCGCCCAGCACGGCGATCGACACATGCCGCCCGTCCTCGCCCAGACACTCCAGATTGCGCGGCAGATAATCGCCGCCCACCATGTCCAACACCGCCTGGCAACCCGCGCCGCCAGTGATGCGCTTTACCTCGGCGACATAATCCTGCGTATTGTAATTGATCGCCTCGTCCGCGCCCCACGCCTTGGCCTGCGCGCATTTCTCGTCTGATCCGCAAGTGACGATGATCTTCACGTCGAACAGGTTGCACAGCCGGATCGCCATCGTGCCGATCCCGCTCGTTCCGCCATGGACCAGCACCGTGTCGCCACCCACAGCATAGGCGCGCTCGAACAGGTTGGTCCACACGGTGAACAATGTTTCCGGCAACGCCGCCGCTTCGACCAGGTCATAGCCCTGCGGCACCGGCAGGCACTGGCCCGCAGGCGCCACCGCATATTCCGCATAGCCCCCGCCCGGCAGCAGCGCGCACACCTGCTGCCCGATCAGCATGTCGGCCCCGCGCCCGGCGGCCACGATGGTCCCCGACACCTCCAGTCCCGGAATGTCCGAAGCGCCCGGTGGTGGCGGATATTTCCCCTGCCGTTGCAGCACGTCGGGCCGGTTGACGCCAGCGGCGGCGACCTTGATCAGCACCTCGTCCGCGCCCGGCGCCGGCACCGCGCGCCGCTCCGGCACCAGCGCGTCGGGACCGCCCGGCACGGGGATGGCAATTGCCATCATCTCGCCCGGCACGCAGTTGCCATCGGCCATCGTTGCTTCCCCCAAAAACGCCCATGCTGCACCGCACCGAAAATCGACGGGCGGATCGTGCGCCCTTATTGACAGAGTGGCCCGCAGGGTCAACATTACCGTTTATGGACAAGGATGACGATCTCCCCCGCCGGGCTGACGATCCACTGGCCCGGCTGCTCAGGCAGGATCTGGACCCCTTGTCCGTGACCGAACTGGAAGCGCGCATCTCTGCCCTGAAAGCGGAAATCGCGCGGACAGAAGCGAAAATGCAATACGCCGTTAACCATAAGGCAACAGCCGAGGCGTTATTCAAGCGATGAACCCGCGCCTTGCCCCACGCACCCTGCAAATGGGTTTTACCGGGCATGGTCAGTCTGGCAATTCCGCAGGGCGAGACGCATGTCTTGATCCGGCGTCGAGCAATGCCGACATAAGGTTCGATACCGCCCTCTCATCGGGCCAGGAGTAGAACAGACATGCCATCTTTCGCACCCGCTCTGGAAACCACGCTACACAATGCGCTGACCCATGCGTCGGAACGCAAACATGAATATGCCACGCTGGAGCATCTGCTGCTCGCGTTGATCGATGACGAACATGCGTCCAAAGTCATGCAGGCGTGCGGCGTGGAAATTGGCGAGCTGGGCGATGCCGTCACCCAATATCTCGACACCGAACTCGACAGCCTGAAAGTGGAAGGGTCCAGCGATCCGTCCCCCACCAGCGGTTTTCAGCGCGTGGTCCAGCGCGCCATCCTGCATGTGCAATCCTCCGGCAAGGATGAAGTGACCGGGGCCAACGTCCTCGTCGCGCTCTTTTCCGAACGCGAAAGCTACGCCGTCTATTTCCTGCAACAACAGGATATGAGCCGTCTCGATGCCGTCAGCTTCATCAGCCACGGTGTCGGCAAGGGTACGCCCGCACCCGAACGTCAGGAGACAAAGGGCGCCGTCGAGGAGGAGAAGAAGGTGCAGGACGGCAAGGCCAAGAAGGACAGCGCCCTCGATCAGTTCACCGTCAACCTCAATGAAAAGGCGGAACGGGGCAAGGTCGATCCGTTGATCGGGCGCGGGCCGGAAGTCGACCGCACGATCCAGATCCTGTGCCGCCGGTCGAAGAACAACCCGCTTTATGTCGGCGATCCGGGCGTGGGCAAGACCGCCATTGCGGAGGGTCTGGCGCGCAAGATCATCGAAGGCGAAGTGCCTGACGTGCTGAAAGAAGCCGTCATCTACTCGCTCGACATGGGCGCGCTGCTGGCCGGCACCCGCTATCGCGGCGATTTCGAGGAACGATTGAAGGCTGTCGTCACCGAACTGGAAAAGCTTCCCCATGCGGTGCTGTTCATCGACGAAATCCACACCGTCATTGGCGCTGGCGCGACATCGGGCGGCGCGATGGATGCGTCCAACCTGCTGAAACCCGCGCTGTCGGGCGGCACTATCCGCTGCATCGGCTCGACCACCTACAAGGAATTTCGCAATCATTTCGAAAAGGACCGCGCCCTGCTGCGCCGGTTCCAGAAGATCGACGTGAACGAACCCACGATCGAGGATACGATCAAGATCCTCACCGGCCTGCGCACCGCGTTCGAGGATCATCATCACGTCAAATATACGCCCGACGCGATCAAGGCGGCGGTGGAACTCTCCGCCCGCTACATCAGCGACCGCAAACTGCCGGACAAGGCGATCGACGTGATCGACGAAGTCGGCGCAATGCAGATGCTGGTCGTCCCGTCCAAGCGCAAGAAGGTGATCACGCCCAAGGAGATTGAACTGGTCATCGCGACCATGGCCCGCATCCCGCCCAAGACGGTATCGTCCGACGACAAGAGCGTGCTGGAATCGCTGACCACGGACTTGAAGCGCGTGGTGTTCGGTCAGGACAAGGCGATCGAGGTACTGTCCAGCGCGATCAAGCTGTCGCGTGCGGGCCTGCGTGATCCCGACAAGCCGATCGGCAATTATCTCTTCTCCGGTCCCACCGGCGTCGGTAAGACGGAAGTCGCGCGTCAGCTCGCAACCCTGCTCGGCATCCCGCTCCAGCGCTTTGATATGTCGGAATATATGGAACGACACTCGGTCAGCCGCCTGATCGGTGCGCCTCCGGGTTATGTCGGCTATGATCAGGGCGGCCTGCTGACCGATGCCGTCGACCAGCAACCACACAGCGTGCTGCTGCTCGACGAAATCGAAAAGGCGCACCCGGACCTGTTCAACATCCTGTTGCAGGTGATGGATAATGGCCGCCTGACCGACCATCACGGCAAGACCGTCGATTTCCGCAACACCATCCTCATCATGACCACCAATGCCGGTGCGTCGGACATGGCGAAGGAAAGCATCGGCTTTGGCGAACTGACTCGCGAGGATGTGCAGGAAGACGCGGTGAAGAAACTCTTCACCCCCGAATTCCGCAACCGCCTCGATGCGATCGTCCCGTTCGGCTATCTGCCGCCCGAAGTCGTCGCCCGCGTCATCGACAAATTCGTGCTGCAACTCGAACTGCAACTGGCCGACCGCGACGTCCACATCACCCTGGACGAAGAAGCCAAGACATGGCTCACCAAAAAGGGCTATGACAAACTCTACGGCGCGCGCCCGATGGGCCGCCTGATGCAGGAAAAGATCAAGCAGCCGCTGGCCGAGGAACTTCTGTTCGGCAAGCTAGTCCATGGCGGCGAAGTCCATGTCCACATGAAGGACGAAGCCCTCGCCTTCGAAATCACCCCCGCAGCCCCCAAAAAGGGCAAGAAGGGCGGCAAAGCCAAGGCATCGGCAGGCACGAAATAAGCCGCGCAGACACGCAAACGAAAAGGGCGGCCCGCAAAGGCCGCCCTTTTTTGTTGCGCGCCTGCCAGCACACCAACTCCGTTATTTCCGCAGGCGGATTTGCAGGCTTTAAAGGGTGGGCAGGCGACGGTCGGCAACTGCGCCTAATTTTGCAAAAATGGGAAACCCCTCTTAGCCGTCATGCCAGCGAAGGCTGGCATCTCAGGCGGAGGCGCGCGACTGTCAGACCTGAAGTGCTATTGGGCAAATTTCATCCCGCTATCGCCTGAGACCCCAGCCTTCGCTGGGGTGACGATATTAGTGAACGTCTGGTTCGGATAGAGTGGCATATACGCTGAATTGGACATATTAGTCGTCATCAGTCATCCCACCCTTGCAGGGTAGGTGGCTGGCCGCAGGCCGGACGTAGGGGTGTCACTCTCTCGATAGCTGGACACACCTCTACCACTTCCTGCCCTCCTCTCCTTTAAGGGGAGGATTACAAGTGCAGGATAGCAACCAAGACAACGCCGAGTTTCACGCATCACGCCCTGCAAATCCCTCTGGCCCCGCCCCCATATTTCCGCCACCCTCTCCCAAACCGCCTGCCAAGGAGAGCCATCATGCCCGAAACCCTCACCCTCTACACCAACCCCATGTCGCGCGGGCAGATCGCCCGCTGGATGCTGGAGGAAGTCGGCGCGCCTTACGACACCGTCATCCTCGATTATGCCGCCGACATGAAGGCGCCCGACTATCTCGCCATCAACCCGATGGGCAAAGTCCCCGCGATCGTCCACAACGGCACCATCATCACCGAATGCGCCGCCATCTGCGCCTATCTCGCCGACGCTTTCCCGGCCGCAAACCTCGCCCCGCCCTTGGCTGCACGCGGCCCCTATTATCGCTGGCTATTCTTCGCGGCCGGGCCGGTCGAAGCCGCCATCACCAACGCATCGCTCGGCTTCACTCTGCCCGAAGGGCGCGAGCGGATGGCGGGCTATGGCACGCTGGACGATACGCTCAACGCGCTCGAACAGGCCGTGTCCGGTGACACATGGATTTGCGGCGATCAATTCACCGCGGCCGACGTCTATGTCGGCGCACAGATCGACTGGGGTCTGGCGTTCGGCACCATGCCCGCCCGCCCCGCCTTTACCAGCTATGCCGACCGCCTGCGCGCCCGCCCCGCCTATCTGCGGCAAAAGGAAATCGACAACGCCCTGATCGCCGCCGCCCAAACCCCGGCCTGATCCCCCGGCCTGATCCCCCGGCCTGACCCAACGAAAAGGCCCGGTGAATCGCTCCACCGGGCCTTTCATATTCTTGCGTTCCACAACCGGTCAGTCGCGATTGCCGCCCATGAAGCGCAGCAGGAACAGGAACATATTGATGAAGTCGAGATAGAGGTTCAACGCCCCCATCACTACCGACTTGCTCATCATGTCCGTGCCAGCGACATGCGCATAGATGCTCTTGATCTTCTGCGTATCATACGCCGTCAAGCCCGCGAACAGCAGCACACCAACGCCGCTGATCACCAGGTCCATCACGCTGGACTTGAGGAAGATGTTGATCAGGCTGGCCACCAGCAAACCGATCACGCCCATGATCAGGAAGGTGCCGAAACCCGACAGATCCTTCTTCGTGGTATAGCCAAACAGGCTCAACCCCACGAACGCGGCAGATGTCGCAAAGAAAGTCTGCGCGATCGATGTGCCGGTATAGACCAGGAAGATCGACGACAGCGACAGCCCCATCACCGCCGCATAGGCCCAGAACAGCCCCTGCGCGGCCGCCGTCGACAGCCGGTTGATGCCGAAACTCAGCACCATCACGAACACCAAAGGCGCGAACATGATGACATATTTCAGGATGCCGGGGCCGCCCAGCACCTGCGCGGCCATGCCACTCGACGCGAACAGCAGCGCGACGATACCCGTCAGCAGCACGCCACTCGCCATATAATTATAGACCGACAGCATATAGCGGCGCAGCCCGGCGTCGAACGCCTCGCCGCGCGCAGCGGTCGTGGCACCGCCAAAGCCCGCAATGTCGGAACGGGGGTCGGACCAGTTGGCCATCAGAAACGTCTCCTTCACCGGACATGATCGCCGGTAGCGCCAATATCGGCCTATCCGCGTTCAAATTCAAGCACTGGCTTCACATCATAGCGCATCTATAATCGCGGCCATGCACCGCCTGTTCGTCGCCATCCGTCCTCCCGCCATCCAGCGCGCCTGGCTCCGCACGCATATGACCGGCGTCACCGCCGCGCGCTGGCAGGATGACGATCAATTGCACATCACACTGCGCTTCATCGGCGAAGTCGATGGTCCGTGTGCGCAGGATATTGCCGACATGCTGCGCAATATTCGCTTCCCACCGCTGGAGCTGACGTTTCAGGGGGTCGGCCAGTTCGACCGGAAAGGCATAGTGGACACGCTATGGGCGGGCGTAACCCCGCGCGAACCGCTGACGCATCTGCATCGCAAGGTCGATCGCGCCTGCGTCACCCTTGGCCTGCCGCCGGAACGGCGCGCTTATGTTCCTCACATCACGCTGGCCCGCTTCGGTCGCCACGGCGGCCTGGTCGAACCCTTTCTCGCCCGGCACACCAGCCTGAACGGCGCGCCATTCCGCATCGACAGCCTCGGTCTGTTCGAAAGCGTGATCGGCCATGCAGGCGCGGCCTATCACCTGATCGAACGCTACACCGCCAACGCCTGATCCGCCGGGGGAGGGCGACCACCATAGTCGCCCTCCCCCGCATCGCCATTTATTTGGTGGCCAGCACCCCGCAGGCTACCCGTCCACCCGCGTTCCCGGCCGGATCGGTGCGATTATCATCGGCTTGCGCATGAATGACGACCGCAGCACCATCGGCGTCCAGCAAGGGCGTCGCCCCTTCGCTGATCATGCCCGCGGCGATATGATATTCGATTTCGCCCGACCCATCCGGTCCCGCCAGCATATTGGGCATATCCCCCATATGCTGGCCCGCCGGATTATCCTTGCCATGCTTGCGCGCGGTCGGGTTCCAATGACCGCCTGCGCTGGTGAAATCAGGTCCGGTGCAGACGCCCGTCATGTGGATATGGACTGCGTGCGTGCCGGGCGTCAGGCCCATCGCCTTGACCACGACATGCAGGCCGTCGCCGCTCTGCGTAACCACGGCTTCCCCGCGTGCAGCGTCATCGCCTGCCATCAATTTGGCCTTTGCGGTCGGGGCCGCGACGGCGCCGGTTCCGCTGCTGGTCGCGCAGCCCGTCAACAACATGGCAAGCGGCACGGCGGCAAAAAGGGGATAGAATTTCATGGAATGGCTCCCGCAGGATGATGATCTTGCGCGAACGCGCAGAAGCCCCTTTTGTTGCCGATCAGGAATGATTTGTCACGCCCCGGCAACGGGCAAACGCACAGAAAAAGACCGCCCGGCACGCGAGCGCCTACAGCCCGAAATTCAGCAGATGCCAGCGCCTTAGTGCGCCCGGCAAACCATATCCGACGACCGCAAATGCTCGCTCCATCGCCAGGACAGACGCAAAACCTTGCCTCAACGGAAAAAGGGGCCGGTCTTTCGACCAGCCCCTCTTCCATTCGCTTGTCCCAAAGGAAAGGCGAGTGACTTACATGCCCGAACCCGGACCGTAGGTGATTTCCACGCGACGGTTCTGCAGTTCGCGAACGCCGTCGGCGGTTTCGACGCGGGGGTTCGTTTCACCGAACGCCTGGGTCGTCATCACGCCGTCAGGGATACCCTTCGACGCCATATAGGCCTTCACGCCATCGGCGCGACGCTGCGACAGACCGACGTTGTACGAAGCCGAACCCGACTTGTCCGCATAACCTGCCAGCATGACCTGGGCGCTACCGCAGTTGCTGTAGGCCGAAACCGCGTTGTCCAGAATGGTGGCAGCGTCAGGCGTAACGTCCGACTTGTCCCATTCGAAGAACACGATGTACGGGCCAGGCGAACACTCTGCAACCGGCGGCGGAGGCGGCGGGGGCGGAGGCGGCGGAGGCGGCGGGGGTGGCGGCGGGGGCGGCGGAGGAGCCGCTGGTTCGCCGAAGTTGTACGTCAGGCCCAGCAGAACGCTGTGCGTGCGCAGCTTGGTTTCGGCAGTCGAACCGGCAACGCCATAAGGGCTGGTATAGGCCGGGATCAGCTTGATATCGTCCTGGTTAAAGAAGCGATATTTCAGCGACACATCGACATTGCTGGTCACGGGGTAACGCACGCCGGCCAGAGCCTGCCAAGCGAAGCCCGTGTCGCTGTCGTTCAGAATGTTCGAAGCAACCTTGGCGCGCGAGACGCCAACGCCGCCGCCAACGAAGCCCTGAAGGCCATCATCGGGACCGAAGTCAAGCAAGCCGTTCAACATGAACGACAGAGCCGAAGACGCACCACCGAGGCCGCCGCGGGTCGCGCCGGTCTTGGCAAGGTCGATTTCCGCGCGCTTGTATGCGGCTTCAGCTTCCAGACGGAAACCGCCGAAATCATAGCCGATATTCGCGTCGAAATCATAACCCTTATGGTAATCGAGCGTCGGAACGGCGGCACCGCCCGACGGACGAGCCGAGAAGGCAATGTTCTGGTCTTCGACCAGCAGCACGCCGGCGTCGACGCCAACATACCAGCTATCATCACGCGCAAAGGCCGGAGTGGCCAGGGCCGTGGTCGCAAGCGCAGCCGCGAGGGCAAGCTTCCGCATCTGAATTCCCCTTTCAAAAGTGTCACGAAGGACTGCTGAAACCCTGTATTCGCAAGAAGGTTTCATAGCAAGTCCACAATTAGTGAAACCGTTGCAAAAATAACGCAGTAGTCGAGTCAGCAACCACTACGAGGCTACAGGTGCAGCCATGCGTCGCACTAGCGCAGCCTCGTATTAAGAAAAAGGAAATTCAGCACTTCAAACCTCTATTAATCCGTGGCTGTGCAACGCGGCCACAATTGCGGCAATTGCCGTGCGCGATTCCGCATCGATGGTCGCCCCGCCTGCTGGCAAAGGCACCGCTCCCTGTCGCTCACGCACAACTCTTTTCCCGTCCACGAACAGCCCCTCTGCGCGCACCGCCTCGTCCTGCCACGCGCTGCCATCATGGCGCAGCGCATGGCCCCGGTCCGCCACCGCGATCGAAAGCCCGGCACGCGGCGCTATGAATCGCCACCCGCCTTCGGTCCAGCAGGCCAGCGCACCGGCCTGTCCCGCCCATGCCCCGCTCGCCCCGGTCGCCACGATCCAGCACTGACCGATCGCGGGCGACGCAGGCGGCATCGCCGCATCGGCGCTTTCAACCCGCCCGTGCAGCAGGGCGTCGATCCGCACCAGCGCCTCATTATGGAAATATTCTTTCTGCGCCTGCCCCGCGACCAGCAGCGGCAGGGTCCATCGCGGCGTTTGTTCCATCGTCATATCCCGTCTCTCCTTTTGACGCGGTGCGTCACATCCCCACGGCAATCACGCCGGCCCGGCCGACCGCAAAAGCCCCCACCTGCCGCACCTCGACAGCCAGCATCCGCCCGGCCACGCCATCGGCGGCGATCATCCCCGCGTCATAGGTCCAGCCAGGCGTCACGGCCTCTGCGCTGCGCACCACGACATCGCCGTCCAGCACCCGCAACACATAGCGCTCGCTTTCCTCGGCCAGCGGCACATCGCCGCCATTGCTCCATCGCCATCCGCTGCGGCTGCGGCGGGTCCAGCCGATCGCCCATCCCCCACTGCCATCACCCCGCGCGCTCAGATGCACCGGCGACGGCGGCACCAGCGCCTCACCGCGCACCGTCATCGCCACCTCGACCGGCTCGACATCGCCCAGCCCGATTGCGGCCAACCGCACGCTCGCGCCCACTTCCGCCACGCCGCCCATCGCCGCCACCGGCTCGACCAGCCGCGCTTCCTCGATCAGCAGGAACGGCGCGCCTGCCTCATGCCCGGCCATCGCCCATTCCGTCCCATACAGCCCCCGGCGCAACTGGGTCAGCCGATAGCTGGCGTCCCCCGTACGCACCGCCGCCCCGAACTGGATCAATTCGCCCCCCACCAGGGACAGGTTCCGCCCCTGACCCAGCGCCGCCTCATCCGCCCCGCTCAACGCCATGTCCGCCGCCAGCACCGTAACCAGCAACGCATTGCGCCCGTCGATCAGGGTCGCGCTGCCCGGCAATAGAGGCGCATCCACAACCCCCATCACCGCGCGCGGCGCACTCCGCCCGATCGGCGTCGCGTCGCCGCCCTCGCCCATGATGAACAGCGTCGCGCTGCGCCATCCTTCGCCCCCACTTGCTGCCGCCACGATCATCGGCGCGCTCGCCACGCCGTCCTTCAATCGCGGCAGGTCCGCCAGCATCAGGTGCGTGACGCCATGGGGCGCATCCACCTGCCGCACGATCACGCCGGACGACGCCCCACCCGGCATCGTCCCGCCCGCGCCTGGCACCCGGCGCAGCGACAGCCGCACCGCCATCGCTTCCCATTCCCGCTCCTCGATCCGCCACAGCCCCGGCGCATCATCGACCCGCACCACAGCGCCCGGCTCCAGCATCAGCGCGCTCCAGCCACAGCGCAGCGTCATCGTAGCCCGCCCGGTCCACGCCGCCGCCAGCCGATCGCGCGCCAATCCCCGCGCCGCATCCGCCCCAATCACGGCGGGCATCTCCAGCTCCTGTTCGGCCCGGCCCGGTCCCGGTCGGCTCACTCGCTGCACCCCTGCCTGATAATCGCGCGCCGCATCATAATGACGCACCGACAACGCCACCGGCACGCCATCGGCTGCCCCGCCCGACCGCTCGACCGGATCGACCACCCGCCCGTTCACCCGCGCCGCCAGCATCCCGACGCCAACCTCGCCCCCGGCGACACCCATGGCGCTCAGCCTCAACCCGTCCGCTCCATCGCTCAGCGCCAGCCCCTGCGCATCGACCAGTGGCCCAATTCCCTCACGCACATCCGCCCCGCTCGCGGCATAGCCATCGACCACGCCCAGATCCGCGCCGCCGATCCGCCCGCCGCTCAGGTCCGCTACAATGTCCGCTATGCCCACCGCCCCGTCATCGGCCACCACCTCGAACGTCAGCGACGGGATCCGGTTGCCATAATCGGCCAGCGCCAGATCCTCGAACACCACATAGGCCAAGCCCCGGTGCGCGGGCGTCTGCGCCTCTCCCTGCGCCGCCGCGATCAGCGGATCGACCGCCTGTCCCTCGCCACCGGAATAAACGCGAAACCCGCTCAGCTCGGTCTTGAAGTCCCCCGCCACCCCGCGCAGCAAATTGCCGTCCGCCCATATCCGCCCGATCGACCCAATCGCCCGCGCCGACAAAGCCACCGCGAAACTGGCCGAATAGCTGAAACTGGTCACGCTCCCGCGCCCCTTGCCCCCGCTGCTTTTCACGCTCGTCTCGCGCAGGTCGGTGGCCCAGATCACTGTTCCGGCCACCCGCATCGTCCCGAAAATCCTGGGCAATTGCGTGCCATAACTTGACGTCTGCACCTGCAATTCGGTCAGCCTCGGTCCCGTCCGCCCCTTGGGCCGGAACAGCACCTCCCGGTCGACCATATTGCCGATCGGCCCGCCAATCGCCGTCCCCACCGCCGTCAGCACCACCGTCGCCATGATAGTCTCCTCATATCTGCTGCCGCACCGGCCCTCACCCCCACCCGACCACCCACAGAGTGTATCCTGAATGGGAGGTCGGGTGGGGGTGAGGGCCGGTGCGGATGCGCCAGAGGCGCATTTCAAAACGCCCCCTTATAACCGCCAGCACCCAATCACCGGCCAGGGCGATGGTCCCGGCATGGCGACCACCCGCCGCAATCCGGCATGGGCATGGACGAACCCGCCCGGTACATGGATCATCAGATGCAACTGCATCGGCCCCGCCCGCACCAGAGCGACATCGCCCGGCTGCATGTCATCCACCTGCCGCAACCCCGCCGCCGCCAGCCAATGCGCTGCCCGCCCCGCATCCCCCATCCGCAAACCATAAGTGTCGGGCGCATCCCTCCGCCCCAGCGCCAGCATCGCCAGCCCCACACAATCCACGCCCAGCCTTGCGCACCGGCCATGCAGGCGGAACGGCACGCCGACCAAAGCCCGCGCCCGCTCCACCACCCCATCAACGCCACTCATGCCCCCGGATATCGCGTCAGCAGGTCCATCCCCGGCAGATAAGGCTCCCCCCGAAAATTCACCACATTGCCGAACCGCCCGGCGCAGGTCGCCACCTGCCGGTCGCACCCCTCCGTCAGCATCGCCAGCGTCCCCGCCCCAACCGCAAAGGCAGGCGGATCGGCCAGCGTCACGCTTGCCGCATCATTATCCACCACCGCCTGCATCAATCCCGCATTGGCCCCGCCCATCCAGCGCAACGTCCCGAACGCATAAGCCCCCGGCTCCAGCCCCGCGACGCCCACCGCCGCATCCTCCACCACGCCGACCGTCACCACCCGCCGCCGCCCCGCCATGTCCACCCGGCACGCCCGATCGCCCAGCGCCGCGCGGCAATCGGGCGACATTGCAGGCGCAACCGCCGCCCCCAGCACCGCCGCCGCGCCGATCAACTCCGCACTGAACGCCTGCCCCTTGCGCGCCACTGCCCCCATCTCGCCCCGTGCCAGCAGCAGCCACAGCGCGCCCGGTTCCTCCCATTGCGTCAGCCGCACCTCCAGCGCCGCTCCGTCCCAGCGCCCCGCCATCAGGTCCGCCTCGCTGATAGCCTCGCTGCTCAGCGCCCCCGCCAGGTCGCTATCCTCGCCATCCAGCCCCATCCCGCTGCGAATCGCAGACGGCACCATCCCCGCCGCAGCGCGATAACGCAGCCCGCCGATGGTCAGGTCGCGATCATGGCTCGTCAGGCCAATCGTCACTCCGTCCCGCCGCGCGATCCGCCAGCAAAAGGCCAGCGTGTTGACCGGCTCGCCCAGCCTCTCGACAACACTCATTCGCGTATCTCCACCAGCGGCACCGACGGCGCTTCCCCCGCCGCAAAAGTCGCCCGGTTGATGTCCAGCCGATCCTCGGCAAAGCGCACCGGCACGTCGAAACGGAACCCGGCAGTCAACACCACACCCACGCCCGGCGCGTCGTCAAAAGCAATCACGCCCAGCCCTTCATGGCTCCATCCCCCGGTCATCTCGACGCCATCGGCCGCGACCCGGATGCTGACGGCCACGGGCCGCGTGATGATCCGCCCCTGCGCCTCCTCACCCGCACCATAATGGCGCATCAACGCAAAGCGGGATCGCACCCCGTCCCCCACGCCCAGCCGCTGGTCCAGCGGACCCGGCGCATCGCCCGGCGCGCAACTGCGATCGTCATAGGGATCGGTAAAACGAAATCCCCGCGCCGCCCCCCGCCGCGCCCGGAAAAAGTCGATCAGCACCGCAATGTCCGCGTCCGACCGCACCCCCGGCCCGGCATCGAAAGACAGCCGCGCATCCGCCCAGTCGCTGCTGCGCTGCTCATGCCCAGACGGGCTTTCCACGATCTGCGTCGAAAAGGCCGGCGACAGGCTCGCCTCCCGCCCCACGCCCAAAGGAAAGATAACATCATCAAAGGCTTGCATCGCATCCTCTCCATCCATCCTGAACGCGACAAAGCCATCGCGGCACACTTGCGGCAACGCCCATACGAATGTCGCTGCCGTCCCCCGCGCGACCGAAGCCCGCGCCGCCGCTGCGATCTCGCACCATTGCGCCGACTGCTCCGGCAACAGCACGAACCCCGCCAGATAATGCTGCTCGTACACCGGATAGCCCAGCCGCGCCGTCGCCATCTCCACGCCCCGCGCGGTCAGCCCCGGTCGCCCCTCCGTCACCCAGTCATAATCTTCCAGTTGCAGCACATCGAACGCAGGCGCGGCCCAGCCCACCGGCATGTTCGCCCGCTTCGCGTCGGGCGCGCGCGGGTCCAGGATCGTGGGCAGATAGGCCAGCAAATGCGTCACTGCTTCGGGAGCCACCGCCTTGACCGCCGCACAAAGCCCCGCCGTGGACGCCGCCAGCATCGCCCCCGCCTGATCCAGCAGCGCACATTGCCCCGCGTCCAGCACGCCCCACACCGAAGGCACCGACACCGGACTTCCGCCAAAGGCCGCCCGCGCCGCATCGTCATACAGGCATATCCGCCCGTCGCCCGGCATCACCCACCACCATGGCTCACCGACCTGAAACAATATCGGCAAATCCGCCGCCAACCCAATGGAAACAAACGCCCCTGCCACCGCGTGCAGATATGCCATCGCCCCGCCATGCGCAGGCGACAGCAAAGTCGATGGCGGCACCCATCCGGTCAGCGCCGGGTCGCCATTTTCCGCCCGCTGCTTCCAGTCGTTCCAGCAATGCGCATCGAACAATTCATAGGATAGCGACCAGATCACCCCCAGCCCCATCGCCCCGGCCCGCCGCGCGAAATCGCCATGCCACGCCGCGCAAGGGACATTCAGCACCCCGCCCGCCAGGCTGACGAACAGCCCATCGCCGACCCGCTCCAGCCGGAAATAATGGCTCATCCCCACATAATGGTTGATCGCCCCGCGATAACCCAGCGCATGGATCGCGCCGACCACCCGCTCCGGCGTCTGGTTGAAACAATCGTCATAGCCCGTCGCCATCGACAGCCCATGTTCGGGCAACACGACATCGCCCACCGCCAGCACGGACCCCGCCCCGTCGCACCGCATGGCGCTCAGTTCCGCCCAGCCCTCCTGCGCTTCTGCAAAGGGCGTATCTCCCTCATCATAGCCAGGCGGCACCAGCGAAATGAACATCCGGTCAATGTCGCCCGCCCACACCGGATCGGCATCCTCCGGCAGATCATAGCCGCCCACCATAGCGGAAAAATCGAGCGTGATTTCCGCATCTTCCGGCACACCGCTCGCATAGTTCCACAACCGTACATACCAGGCGCGCGGCTCACCCTCCGCATCGCGCCCCTCGATCGTCAGCGTCGGCCCATGCGTCTCGTCCAGCCTCCGCACGCCCCCGCTGCGCCACCGGAACCGCAACACACAATCGCGAAAATCGCGCGCCGTCTCATAAGCCAACAGAGGGTGGCTCCATTTATCCTCCGCTTCCCAGATCAGCCCAGCCAGATCGCCAGACCCGTAAAACACCGCATCCATCCGCACAGCGTCGGGCGCGGTCGTGACGACGCTCGCCATCATCGGGCGCGGGAAATTCACGGTCCAGTGCGTCGGCGCAAAGCGCTTCATCCACCGCGCCTCCTGCCCCTGCCGCGCATCCGCCAGCCAATAATCGATGCCTCTCATCCGTTCAGCGCTCCCTGGACCGCCCGCGCCACCTGCCGCGCGCTGCGCGCCAGCAATCGCGGCTCGCTATCCTGTCCACGCCCGTTCACCGCGATGCTCACCCGCACGTCCCGCGCGCCGCCGCTGCCCCCGATGCCACCATTGGCCATCACCTGTCCGCTGCTGGTCGGGACGAACATTTCCGGTCCCCGCTCACCCACCATATAGGCGCGCCCCGGCGCCACCGGCCCGCCCGTCGCCCGCCCCGGCAGGCCCAGCGCAGACGTCAGCACCGACGCGCCCAGGCTCACCAGCCCGCCACTCCCGCCCGCACCCCCGATCGCCGACCGCAAAGCGCCCGCCGCAATCTCGTCTAGCGCGGACAGTGCAATCCGCCGCAAATCCTCGAACCCGAACTTGCCGGTCCGCACCGCGCGCAACAGCCCCTGCTCGATGCGCTGCCCGGCCCGCTCAGCCCCCGCCGCCAGCGGCCCCTCTATCCCCGCCCGCATCGTCTCCACCTCGCGCGCCAACCCCTGCGTATCGGCCCGCACCCGCACCACCAGCGTCTCGACTTCCTCGTCCATCCCACCCTCCGAGCTATAAAAGCCCCTCCCCTTCAGGGGAGGGGTTGGGGTGGGGGCTATCCCCACGCACGACGTCCGGCATCACCCCCATCAACCGCGCCAACTCACCCCCATCGACGCCCACGTCCGGCGCTTCCTCCCCCCGCGCCGCCCGCAGCACCGCCGCCAGCTCCACCGGCGTCGCGCGCCAGAACTCGTCGGGCCGCCACCCCAGCAGCCACCCGGCCATCCCCGCCAGCCGCGCCGCCACGTCCGCGAACCGCGTCATTTTCCCGCCAATATCTGGTGCAATATCGCGCGCAGCACCGGCGTCAGCTTCGCCAGCCCCAGCGCCAGCATCGCCTCGCCCAGCGCCTCGCGCGTCAACGCCTCCCGATCGACCAGGCAATGCCAGAACAGCGCCGCCAGATCGCCCAGCGACAGCTTTCCGTCCGCTGCCCGCTCGACCAGATCGAACAGCGGCCCGACCTCCTGCTCGGCCGCCACCAGCGCCGCGAAGCTCGGCCGCAGCGTCATGACGTCACCGCCAATCTCGATTCCCGTTTCCCCGCGCACCGGGTTAGCGACGCTGCTCATTCGCTCACCACCGCGCCGGAACTTTCCAGGCTCAGCGCATAATTGCGCTCGCCATTATAGTCCCCGGCATAGTCCAGTCGCGTCACCAGAAAGCGCCCGCGCATCCGCTCGCCGCTCTCGAAACTCAGCTCATAATCCTCGATCGTCCCGGCCAGCGCATGGTTGCGTATCCGCACCTCCGCCGCCGATCCGGTGAACAGCCCGGCCGCCGACACGCTGACCGACCGCACCCCCGCCCCCGACAGCAATTCGCGCCATCCGCCCGAATCCTTGGACGTGATGTTCACCGCCTCGCCATTCACGGACAATTGCGTGGTGCGCATCCCCGCGACCGTCGCATATGTTGCGGGCATGTTGCCATTTCCCACTTTCAACAGAAACGCACTTCCTTTTTCGACGCCCATGGCGCATCCTTTCATCAGCTAAAGCGTGCAAAACGCAGGTTAAGGAGAGTCCCGATGTTACTGACCGTTTCCCTCGCGATGATGCTGGCCGCATCGCCCGCCGCCGATCCTGTCGGCGCGGGGCGCAAGGCTTATTCCCAATGCCTCGCCAGCCAGATCCAGCCGTCGCTCGAAAAGAAGCTGACGCTGGGCGATTTCCAGTCATCCATGAAAAAAGCGTGCGCCGACAAGGAAGTCCCCTTCCACGCCGCCATCGTCGCCGCCGACAAGGCCGACGGCATGTCCGAAAAAGCCGCGCAGGCCGACGCCGACGATCAGATCAGCGAATATGTCGACAAGATCACCAGCGAATATGAGGATTACAACAAACCCGGTTGACCCACGGCCCTGCTCTCCCCCCTTTGGGGGGAGATACGAAGACTTGGCAGCGTGCTGCCTAGTCGCAGTTGAGAGGGGGCAGCGACCCATCGCAGTCGCTACCCCTCCCAAACCCCGCGCAACCGATAATCCGCCACAGCCTGCCACCCGCTGCCCGGCTGACGGCTCACCCGCGCCACCCGTGAGCGCACCAGCCGCGCGGTGACGATCCGCCACCCCGCGCGCACCGGCACGGCGCCCAGCACCGCGTCGACCCGCGCCATCATCTCGGCCAGCCGCTCCGGCGTCTCGCCGCTATCGATCAGCGCAATGTTCAGCCGCACTTCGCGCGCCGTCACATCCTTCCCGCCCCAGTCCGCGCCGATACATTCGCCGACCACCACATGGGGCGCACTCGCCCGCGCCGGCTCCCCGTCGAACAGCGCATTCACTTGCGCCATCAAAGCCGCATCGTCCCGCAAGGCGGCCAGCACCGCCGCGCGCATGATCACTTCCGCGCTCATCGCCGTCCCCTCCCTGCCTCGCGCAGCGCCAGATCACGCCACCACCGCGCCATGATCCCCCGGCCGGACGCTCGCACCGCATCCCCCTCGACCACGGCCTCGACGCCAAGCTCGGCGAACGCCGCCACCACCGCCGCCCGCCTGCGCGCCACCCGCCGCGCCAGCATCGCCTCCAGCGCCGCCCTCATGCCAGCCGCATCCGCCGCCAGGGCCGCCACAATGCACTCACCACAGCAGGCGGCGCGGCACTCTCATCGCCCCGCGCGACGAAATGCTCGGCGGCCAGCCGCACGATCCCCTGCCGCAACGCTGCGGGCAGCCCATCCATGTCCGCAGCCATCCCCGCCTGATATCGCACCGCCAGCACCCCCCGCTCATCCGCACGGGCCGACCGCACCCACCCGTCGCCATTGGCATCGATGTCGATCGCATACGCCCCGACAGGCAGCGCCACTGCGCTCCCGTCGGCCTCCACGGCCTCGACCGCTTCGATTCCCACGACAGGCCGCGCCGACAGCCTCTGCCACGCCCCACCTAACGCAACCGTCTCGCGCGCGTCCCGCACGATCAGCCATTGCCCGACAAAGCGCTCGCACAGCGCCGCCGCGCTGCGCAGCAACCCGGTCAGCACGCCATCCTCATCGGCCCGGTCGATCCGCAGATAGGCCTTCAACTCCTCCAGCGACGCGGCCATCGCCCCGCTTTGCGTCTCCGTCAGCATCGCTTACTCCTCCGCGCCCGCCGCCCAACAAAAGGGGGGACGCCCAGCGGACGCCCCCCTTCCCTCAATCCATCCACCGCGTCTTAGGAGGCAGCAAACTTCATCAGCTTAATGGCTTCGCTATTGGCTACCGCACCGCCAATCCGCTTGACCGCATAGAAATGCACGAACGGCTTGTTGCTGAACGGATCGCGCAGGATGCTGGTGTCGCTGCGCTCGGCAATGACATAGCCCGCCTGGAAATTGCCGAAGGCAATCGACAGGCTGCCCGCCGCGATGTCCGGCATATCCTCCGCCTCGACCACGGGATACCCCAGCAGCGTGGCGGGCTGCCCCGCCGCCAGCCCCGCCTGCCACAGAAACGCCCCGTCGCTGGTTTTCATCTTGCGGATGACCGACAGCGTGGCACTGTTCATCACGAACACTGCCCCCTGCCGGTATGGCGAACGCAGGCTCTGCACCAGGTCGATCAGCCGGTCCTGCGGGCTGGCCGCAAAGGCGCCCGCCGCCCCCGACGCCACATATTGCAGCGATCCGAACGCGCGCACGGCATCCGCCTCCGCCGTGGTCGTATAGGTCAGAAAGCCCTTGGGCTTGTTCACGCCATTGCCGGTGACGAAGGCCGCGCCCTCCGCCACGGCAAATTCCCGCGCAATCTCACTCGCCAGCCATCCTTCGACATCGAACTGCGCATCGTCCAGCATCGCCTGGCTCGCCGCCGGATTGGCATAAAGCTCACCCGAAGGCGGCGCGATCTCGTTAAAGCTCGGCGTCCCCGTCTCGCCCCGCGCGCCCACTTCGCTGGCCCAGCCCGACACGACACCGCCCGCACTCACCAGCTTGCGATAGCCCGCCGTCCCGGTCCGCACGACATTGGCGACACCACGGATCGGCGAAATCCCCTTCAGCGTTGCGCCGATCAACTGGTCGATCTCACGCGGCACCGCATAACCGCCCGTGCCACCGCTCGCCCCGGAAAAGCTCTTGAGTTCGACGCCGACCTCATGCCCCTGCCGCAAATAGCGATCGACGAAATTGGCCCGCGCCGGATCAACCGCCCCGCCCTTCACCCCGTCCAGCACCGGCCGCCGCTGCGCCAGCAACGCCCCTTTCAGCGCCGCCATCTCGCTCTCCATCGCCCCGATCCTCTCCCCCTGCACCACCGCATCCAAACGCGCATCCAGCGTGTCGATCACCCCGTCCGTCATATGCTTCTCCTGCGTGTAAAACGAAAAAAGGCGGCCCCGGATGGGACCGCCTGAATAAGCCCTCGCCCCGATGGGGAGAGGGATACGAAGCCTTGCCAGCCTGCTGGCTAGGCGAAGTTGGGAGAGGGGGCCGCGCCCTTGCCCCCAAAACCAACCTCGCGCTAAACTGTGTGAATGACCCTCACCCTGACGCGCGACGGCGCACAGCATCTCCTCGCCGCGCTCGACACCGCCTCCCTAGCGGTCATAGAGGCCACACTCTCCAAGCTGCCCACCGACCGCCCCGGCCAGCGCCTCGCCAACCTGGCCGGACTAGCCCCGCTGCTCGCTCAGGACGGCGCAGTCGGTCGCCACGCCACCGCTCATCTCGGCCATGCCGCGCGCGCCGTCCGCGCCATCCTGTTCGACAAGAGCGCCACCACCAACTGGTCGCTCGGCTGGCATCAGGACCGCACCATCGCCGTGCGCCAGCGGATCGACACGCCCGGCTTTGGCCCCTGGACGACAAAATCCGGCATCCAGCATGTCGCTCCGCCGCAATCGCTGCTCGATGCCATGCTGACCCTGCGCCTGCATCTCGACCCGGTCGATGCCGCCAATGCCCCGCTGCTGATCGCCCCCGGCTCTCACCGTCATGGCCGCATCGCCGAAGCCGACGTCGCCGCCCATGTCGCGCAATACGGCACCCATGCCTGCCTCGCCGATCGCGGCGACATCTGGCTCTACGCTACTCCGATCCTCCATGCCTCCGACGCAGCGACACAGCCAAGCCACCGCCGCGTCCTGCAACTCGACTACAGCGCCGACACCCTGCCGGGCGAACTGGAATGGCTGGGGGTCTAGCCCTCCACCGCCACCACCCGCGCCAGATCCTGCATAGGATGCGTCACCAGACTGACCTCCACCAGATCCAGCGCCAGCAACTCGCGCGGCCCCGCACCCCGCGCCTCCCGCACGCGATAGCCGAACGATAACCCGTCCAGCGATCCGCCACGCAAAGCCGCCGCCGCTTCCCGCCCCGCCGCCGTCCGCGCCGACACGCGCCCGATCACGCGCAGCCCCCGCGCATCCTCCCGCGCCGTTTCCACCACGCCAATGACGCTGCCCACCCCATGCTGCCACAGCAACGGCACCCCGCCCGCAGCCACGGCACCAAAAGCCCCCGCCCGCACCACATCGCCGCCCCGGTCCACCCGGTCGAACACCGCCGCATAACCGGCAAAGCGCACGTCGCTCCGTATATCTGGGCCGCTCACGCGCGCACCAACCCGACCAGCCCGGTCTTGACCGCAATACCCAGCAGGATGAGCGCCAGCCCGATCCGCACGACCCACCCGACCACAGCGCCCCGCGCCGCCTTCTTCGCGTCGCGCCAGGCGCGCAGCAATTCGCGCAACTCGCGCACATCCTCCTGCGCACGCCGATCGCTCAGCCCCAGCCGCTCCAGCGCCCGCCCCGCACCCAGTTCGCTCGCTTCCTCGATCAACGCCCGGATCATCACCATGTCCGCCGCGATCGCCCCCTGCCCCGGCACTCCCTGCGCCTGCGCCACCAACCGCGCCAGCATCTCACCATCCTGTGTCATAATATCCTCCAATCCCCTCGCCAGACAGGTTCACGCGAAAGCACGGCGCCTCCCGGCAATCCCTCGCCCCGGAGGGGAGAGGGCAGCGAGACTTGGTGACGCAGTCGCCTAGTCGCAGCGGGAGAGGGGGTTAGCCGCACCCTGTGTCACCAATCCAAAATGCTGCTAACCTTGCCCAATGCGCCGACTACTGCTCCTGATCGCCCTGATCATCGCCACCCTCGCCCTATGGCTCTGGCAATCCAATTTCATCGCTACCGACACCTGCCTCGACAGCGGCGGTCGCTGGAACACCGTCACCAGCGCCTGTCAGCCAAGCTAACGCACGCCAAGCAACGCCTTCTTCTCCTCACTCGTCAGAAAATCAGCCGCCGCCACCCGCTCCCACAAAGCCGCCCTCTCGTCCGACAGCGCAGGCACCGCGTCCAGGTCCGGCTCGATCCGCAGCCCCGGCCACCACCCGTCCAGCCCCTGCGCCAGCCCCGCGCCGATCTTGCCTACCAGCGGCAAGATCGTCTGCCGCCACAGCGCCTTGTTCGCTTCCCGATAATTGGCATAACTATTGTCGCCGGGCAGGCCCATCAGCATCGGCGGCACCCCGAACGCCAGCGCAATCTCCCGCGCCGCCGCGCTTTTCAGCCCAACAAAATCCATCTCGGCAGGTGTCAGGCTCATCGCCTTCCAGTCCAGCCCACCTTCCAGCAGCATCGGCCGCCCGGCATTGGCCGCACCTGCAAAGGCGACCTCCATCTCCCGCCGTATCCGCTCGAACTGTTCGGGCGACAGCACCGACCCGTCGCCCGGATCATAGATCATCGCCCCGCTCGGCCGCGCCGCATTGTCCAGCAAGGCCTTGTTCCACACACTCGCCGCATTGTGGATCGCCACCGCGCCGGCCGCCGCACCCACGCACCCCAAGCCATAATGATCGTCCAGCGGATGCAGCGCCTTGATATGCAGCACGCTCGTCCGCCCGCTCGCATCCTCCGGCGACAGCCGCGTCACGCTGTCCCCCACGCGATAGAGATAGGCCATCGGCCACCCCCGCGCGTCGGCCTCCACGCTGACCCGTTCGGGCCGCAGCGCGAACAATTCGGCAGGCGTCCCGTCCGCCCCAGCAATCACCTGGACATAGCCATTGCCGTGCAACAGCAAATGGCTCGCCAGCGTCTCCACCAGCCCCTGCCCCGCCGAAGCCCGCGCGATCAGCGCCGTCACTCGCGCCCCATCCTCCACACCTACGACCTTCAACGCCGCAGACCCCGCGCCTTCGGACACCAGCCGCATCGCCCGCTGCGCCACCGGATTGCCGACCACGCCCGCGCGCACCTGCGCCTCATAACTGCTCGGCCACTCCCCCAGCGCCACCGCGCCGCTACCCCATGCCCGCGCCAAAACCGGCCGCGCATCCCCCTGCGCCGCCTTCGTCCCAAACCATTTCATGCACAGTCTCCCAAACGCAAAAAACCCTCTCCCATAAGGGGAGAGGGCCAGAACATTTTCGAAGCAGGGGAGAATCCCCTGCTGACTCGGAAAATGTGACAATCAAAAAAGTGGAGGTTGGTGGCGTCAGCCGCCTACCGAAACTGGGAGAGGGGGGTTAACCCCTCACATCAGGGATTACGCCGCAACACCCGGTCGCAGGTCGAATTCGTCCCCTCGCTCTTGCCGATCAGCCGCCCGGCCAGCGCACCCGCGCCAGCACCCAGCAGCGTCTCGCCAACGCCACCACCCGCGACCAGCCCGACGCCCGCGCCACCGGCCGCACCAATGATCGTCCCCTTGTCGCGCCCCTTCTTGCCCTGCAACAGGCAGTAGCGCACATCGTCCCGATCACGCGGCGCCGCCCGCGACACCCGCGCCCGATCCTTGCTGTTGAGCGAAGCCGCCAGCACCGGCGACGCCACCAAAGTCACGCCTGCCAAGGCCGCCAGAATTTTTGCCGTCTTCATCGCACTTACTCCGCAATCCTATATGATGCTGCCGAAACGTTTGGCGGCACGCAGGGTTCCACTCACACCCCGCGCACTCGCGCCTCCCCTCGCCGCCCCAGCATCAACTCGCTCAGCGCCCACACCAGCGCATCGGCCCGGTCGGGCGATCGCCCCGGCCCCACATAAGCGCCCCCGGTCAGCAAGCCGCACATCTCATCCTCCAACGCTGGGAAAGCCCCGCGATGCGCCACCCGGCCCACTTCATACAGCGCCGCCACCGGCTCCGCCCGCGCCACCTTGCCCCGGCTCGCATGGACCAGCCGCACCGGCAGCGCTTCTTCCGCCGCGCGCAGCACGCTTTGCACCATCTCCCCGCCATTATTGGCTTCGGCCACCACTCGGTCCGCCCCATGCACCATCGCGGCCGCCGCCACTGCCCGCGCCCAGCCTTCGGGCGATTGCCCCGCGACGCTGGCGTCGGCAATCACATAAGCGCGCCCGTCGCTGCCCATGCCTGCCACCACGATCCCGCACGCATCGCCATGCGCGGACGCAGGCGGATCGACCGCCACGACCACCCGGCCCAGCAATGCACCCGGCCCGTCTCGCCCCGGCACATGCGCCACCCGGCACCGCTCGATCAGGTCGCGGCTCCACAAAGCGCCCTCCACTTCCTCGATCAGTTCCCCGTCCAGTTCCTGCCGCCCCAACCTTGTCCCGCCATAGCTTTCCATCATCGCCGCGACGAAACCGCCCGCCAGATTATCGGCATTGTCCGCCGTCCGCCCCCGCGTCACCACCACGTCGCTGCCATTGCGCGCCACCAGCCCCCGCACCAAAGCCACCGGGCGCGGCGTCGTCGTCGCCATCACGCGCGGCTCCCGTCCCAGCCGCACTGCCATCATCAGATTGTCCCAAGCCGCCTGCCCGAACGGCCATTTGGCGATTTCATCGGCCCAGCCATGGCTGAATTGCGGCCCGCGCAGCGATTCCGGTTCCGCCGCCCCGAACAGCATCGCCATCGCGCCATTGGGCCACATCAACCGCCGCAGCGCGGGCGCAAAGACCGGGCGGCACCAATCCGGCGTCACGGCCATCACCCCCGAAGCCCCCTCCACCATCACGCTGCGCGCCTCGCCCAGCGTCGCGCCGACGATGGCGATCCGCGCGGTGCAATCGCGCTCGGCAATGTCCCGCACCCATTCGGCCCCCGCGCGCGTCTTGCCAAAGCCACGCCCGGCCATCATCAACCAGATGCGCCAGTCGCCCGGCGGCGGCAATTGCGCCTCCCGCCCGACAAATTCCCAACTGCGCGCCAATGTCTCCGCCGCATGGGCGTCCAGCCAGGACAGCATCCGCCTGCGCTCCCGCGCGTCCCAATTGGCCAGCCAAATCTCGCCGTTGACCTTCATCGCCCTCCCCCTGTGTGTATGATACGCCTCACGGCGCATGACCGCACCGGCCCGCTCCCCCACCCGGCCACCCAACGGCAGTATATTGTGGGAGGCCGGGTGGGGGAGCGGGCCGGTGCGGAACCCGAAATGCGCTCTTCCGCGCATTTCGCACAAAGACTGACGCGCTTCCCCTATCTGCGCGGCGCCATGCCGCCAAACGTCACCAGGCTTTCCGCGCCATCCTGCGCCACTGCCGCCACGCCAATGAAATGATCGTCTACGACCACATCCTTCAGCACCGTCTCGGTCGCGCCCGTCACGACCGCGCTGTCCGCCCAATCCTGCGCATCGGCCCGCCGCCAATAGACGCGGTAAGCCCGCGCCCCCGGCACCGCGTCCCAAATCACCCGCGTATCCATCGACAATGCCCCGTCGAGCGACACGGTCGCAGGCGCAGCAGGCGCATCCGCCAGCACCCGCAACGTCGCCACATTCAACGCCGTAACCTTGGCCAGATAGGCAAAGTCCATGCCCTTGACCGTGTCGCCATAATCGCGCCCGGCCTCGACCCGCAAATCCTGATGCTGCCGGTCATAATTCTCGATCCCCACCGAAAAGCGCACGGCCGGATAGCCCGCTTCCAGCAGCGGCGTATGGTCCCCGCCCCGCCCGAAACGGTCGGGCCGCCGCACCGCAAACACGTCCAGCCCAATCTGCGGATTGGCTTCCGCAATCCCGTCGATCGCCTTGGCCAGCGCGCGCGAAGGCCCGTCATCCTCCGCACCGATGCCCCGCCGCGTCAGCCCGGCCTTCACATCCTCGGCCGACCTTATCCCTTCGGAAAACACCCGCACCCGGTCCGCGACGATGCGGCCATTCTGCCCGGTGGTATTGCCGACGATGTCGTTGTTCAACATCGCGCGCACCTGCCACCCGCGCGCCTTAGCCGTGCTGGCCAGCAACTTGCCGCCCAGCAATCCCTGCTCCTCGCCCGACAGCAGCGCATAGACGATCGTGCCATCGAACTTCTGCCCGGCCAGCACCCGCGCCGCCTCGATCACCAGCGCGCTGCCAGAGCCATTGTCATTCGCGCCGGGCGCATCGCTGGTCGCGTCCATGACGTCGCTCACCCGGCTGTCGATATGCGCCGCGACGATCACCACCTGATTGGCATCACCCGTCCCACGCTGGATCGCCAGCACATCGACCACATCTGCGCCATTTGGCACCCGCGCCCCGGTAAAGCGCTCCGACACGCTCTCGACCTTCAGGCACCCGCCGCACGTCCTGGAAATCGCCGCAAATTCCTTCGCCGCCCACCCCCGCGCCGCGCCAATCCCCCGCTTAGGATCGCTCGCCGACGACAGCGTATGCCGCGTCCCGAAACTCACCAGTTTTTCAACCGTAGCCTTCAACCGCCCCGGATCAGGCACCCGCTCCTGCGCGATCGCGGGTACAGAAAGGGCGGATGCAGCGGCCAGCAGAGCGAGTGTTTTCATGCGAAACAGGTCTATCGCCTGTTGCACAGGTGTAAAGCGGCAAGACACCTTCTAGCCCTCTCCCGCCTTCGCGGGAGAGGGTTGGGTGAGGGTCTTCTTCTTCAACAGCGCATCACAGATCATTTGTGCGACCCCGTCCAAATTGGCCGCCACATCATGGTTCCAGAACCGCACGACCTGAAAACCCTGCGCTTCCAACCACGCTGTGCGTTGGCGATCGGATTCTTCGCTATGCTGGCCGCCATCCAGTTCGATCACCAGCGCCACTTCTACACATAGAAAATCCACTATATATTGACCAAGCGTGGCCTGTCGGCGAAACTTGAAACCTTCGAGCTGACGATTGCGCAGGATCGCCCATAATGCACGCCCGACATCGGTCATGTCGCGTCGAAGGCGAATGGCATGAGGGCTGACTTGGCGACGAACCGGAAACATCAACTACCATTCTATCGCAAGAAAGACCCTCACCCAACCCTCTCCCGCGAAGGCGGGAGAGGGCTATAAGTGACGGGTCCAACGGCCAATATCTGTCGAATTACACCCAACGCACTATGTGCGTCAGGACGAGCCGACTCTCCAACCATTCCAGTCCAGCACCATAACCTCGACAATCCTTTGACGACTGGCATGTCATGCTGCCCGGCCTGTCGCTTTCCAAGCCCACCGGAAACAGCATCATTTTCCAGCTCGATAACGTCCAAAAACGAAAAGAGCCCCTGCAATAAACGGTGTTCCATACGCTATCGAGAACAGTAAAACCCAGTGGAGAAAGTCGGCATCTGTGCCAGAGACAACCGCTGGCCATACCGGCATTGATCCAGACCATAGCGCGCCAAGCATCATGCCCGGCAGAATGACTATCGCCCAAAATAGACCAAGTATCTTCGCAGCCATCGTCATGGACGCCAGTCTCACGCCTGCCTTGAAGAATTGCAAGCCGCCCCCCTTCAAGTCCCCGTCTCCGCCCGCCGCTTGCGTATCTCGTCCAGCACCCGTTTCATCCGCGCCAGCGCATCCTCGCTCCCCGGCCCTTCCCGGTCGGGCATCGTCGCGCGGTATCGCGCCACTTGCTCGCGGTGCCTGGTCAGCAGTTGCAGCGCCAGCTTCAGGTCGCGCCCGCGCTTGATCTTGCGGCTTTTCACTGCGCCTTCACCGTCTAGCACGATTTCCTCGCTCTCGCTGCCGAACAGCACTTCGCGCATCAGCATCGCCTCGATCTCGGCATAGCCGATGTCGCGCACCCGTTCCCACTCGGCGGCAAAGCGCCTGTCGGTCTGGCGGCGCTTATAGGCGCTGGCCCGGCACACCCCGGCCACGCGCGCCGCTTCGGTCGCGTTACAGGTTTCGGCCAGCGTCTGGAGGAAAATCTGCTCCTTCGCGCGGTTCCACCCGTCCTTGCGCGGCTTGCGCTTCTGCGCGCGGGCGCCCTGTGCCGACGCCTGACGCTTCACCACCAATGCTGCCGCCTCACCCCCGACCATCGCCCGCCCCCGCGCTGCGTCACCGCAGGCCAACGCAAAAAGGGCCAGCCCCTGTTTCAGGACCGGCCCTCGCCGCGTCGCCCCGCCTGGCGACTCACATTTTTCCACTATGCCTTTCTCTGCCAGATCATCGTGACGCTGTCAAGCATAATGTTCCATATGGGTTAATTACTTCGCCATCATCCCCGCAACGATCGGCGCTTCCAGCGCCATCGCGTCCGCCACGCTGGGCCGTGCCTTCACTTGCTCCAGCCAGGCCGATACCCTGGGCCAGCGCCCCGCATCCAGCCCGTCCGAACAATAAGCCACATTGATGATCGGGCAGGCCACGCCCAGATCGGCCAGCGTGAACCGATCCTCGACCAGCCAGCCGGAATCGGGCATAACCCCTTCCATATAATCATATATCTTTGGCATTTCGGTCGCTTCCGCCGCATCCGCCGCCGCCAGGTCGCTTTCCTGCTTCAACGCCTTGGCCACCACCCGGTTGAAAAAGATCTTCTGTCCCGCCGCCTGGACGATCGTGTCGCCAAATTCCTCATACCACACCGTCCGCGCCCGCGCCTTCGCCTGCGCCGGGATCAGGTTCGGCTCCGGATGCAGGGCATCCATATAGGTGATGATCGCGGTCGAATCGCACAGCAGGAAATCACCATCCTCCAGCGCGGGTATCTTGCCGAACGGCGACCCTTTGAAATAGCCTTCCGCCCCGCGCCCAAACCCGGCTGCCTGCACCTCGACCGTGATGCCCTTCTCGGCGGCAAAGGCCAAAACCTTGCGCACAAACGGCGATGGCCGCGCTCCATGAATGATCATGCGTCCTGCTCCCTCATCATATCAAGAGCCGCACCATGCCAATCCAGTTTTGAAATGCAACTAGAAAATCATCTGCACGCCATTGTCCATCTCGCTGTCGCAATGCCCTTGTCAGCCAGCCACCCGCGTGCGCGTATAGTCGATCCGTATCCGCACCCAGCTACCGACCTGCGGCTTGCCGTTGACGCGCGGCGGCATCACCAGAAACTGCCACGCCGCCAGCCGCACCGCGCGGGCATAGCCCGACCCCAGCGGCGATTCGCCCAGCGTCTGGCAATTATCGACATGATAATGGTCGACCGTCTTGCACGCGACCAGACCCCATCCTTCCGCCGGACCATTATTGGGCAGGAAGGGCGACAGTTCGGCATTGGTCGGCCGCCTGTACCATTCCGCCTCGAACAACTGCACCCCGCCCGGTCCCTCGCCCGGCCCGGCCACCGCCGCGCTGTCCCCTTGCCCGGAAGCGCCCACGCCCTGCGCCGCCTTGGGCAGCTTGCCGATGTCCGCCGACGCCATCTGCTCACGGTTCATGGTGATGAAGGGGAAGGGCGATGGCGGCAATTCGGCGGGCTTTTCCACTGGCACCGGCGGGCGCACCACCGGATCGGCGGTCTTTTGCGGCGCGGCCTTGTCCTTCTCGCGCCGCTCGGCCTTCTCCGCCCTGGCCTGCTCCTTTTCCGCCTTCGGCCCTGCCTCCACGTCGAAGGTCACGGGCATCCGGTCATCGACCTTGGGCGGATCGACCTTGGGCGACAGGGTGAACAGCGCCAGCAACAGGATAGCGTTCAGCACCAGCGCGAACGCCATGCCGCCCGCGCGCTGCCGCAATCTGGCCCAGGGAATATTGGAAAATGTCAAATGCGCCGACCGAACAGGACTTTATGGGATGGGTCATGCCCAGACGCCACCGCCGCGTCAACGCCGTCGCGGCGGAATCAACACACATCTTCCTCCTGGACCACGGGCCTGCTCTCCCGCGTCGCTCGCATCCGGCTATTCTTGTCATCGGCATCGCTGGTCAGCACGACATGATCCTCATGCACTTCCAACAGCACGCCGGCAAAGGGAAAGCCCTCCAAACTGCCAGTCACGCGATAGCTGACCTCGTCCCCGACCTTGAAAGTCGCAGGATCAGTGTTGAAGGTGAAGGGGCAGCTGCCCTCGCCCATATTCTGCATCTTCATCTCTCCTTTTGCCCGTGACCCTACCGCGCCCCGCCACCCGATCAACCCCCTGTCGCCGCGATGGCATCCTCGCTACAGGCTTTGGCCATGCTCATCCGTCTCGCCACCCCGGCCGATCTTCCCGCGCTCCACCCGGTCATCGAACGCGCCTATCGCGGCGACAGCGCGCGGGCGGGCTGGACCTTCGAATCGGACCTGCTCACTGGCCCGCGCACCGACATCGCGACCCTGTCCACCATCCTCGCCAGCCCCACCGACCGGCTGCTGGTCGCGCTGGATGCTGACGCCGCGCCCCTGGGCTGCGTCCAGATCACGGATCGGGGCGACGCCCTCGCCTATCTCGGCCTGCTCTGCATCGACCCGTTGCGCCAGTCGTCGGGCCTTGGCCGCCGCCTGATCGCCGCTGCCGAAGATCATGCCGCCCGCCTCTTTGCCGCGCAAATCATGGAAATGACCGTCATCGACAGCCGCGCCGAACTCATCGCCTGGTATGCGCGGCGCGGCTACGCCCTGACCCCCGAAAAACGCCCCTTCCCCATCCCGCTCGACCCGCCATTGCAAATGGTCGTGCTGGCAAAAAGGCTGGCGAGCGGTAGCGATCTCGGCTAGGTCGCGGCCCATGCTCAACAGGCTCTATCAATGGACGCTGGCCAAGGCCGCCCATGCCCACGCCGAACGCTGGCTGTTCGTCATCAGCTTCATGGAATCGAGCTTTTTCCCGATCCCGCCGCACCCCCTGCTCGGCCTCATGTGCCTGGCCCGGCCGGAACGTGCGCTGCGCTTCGGCTTCATCTGCACGCTGGCGTCGGTGCTGGGCGGGATGCTGGGCTATGGCATCGGCCACTTCCTCTACGAAACGGTCGGGCAGCAAATCCTGACCGCGCTGGGCCTTGCCGCCAAATTCCCGGTCGCGGCCTGCTACCTCCGCGATTACGGCGCGGAAATCATCCTGATCAAGGGCGCGACGCCGATCCCGTTCAAACTGATCACGATCACGGCGGGCTTCATCGGCCTGCCGCTGTTCACTTTCCTGTGGGCGTCAGTCCTGTCCCGCGCGTTCCAGTTCATGCTCGTCGGCTTCCTCTTCTGGAAATTCGGCCGGCCCATCAAAGCCTTCATCGAAAAATATCTCGCCTGGCTTTCCGCCCTGTTCCTCGTCCTCATCGTCGGGGGCTTCATTGCCGCATCCATGCTGACCGGCGGCGGGCAAAAGGACGATAAATGCAGCCACGCCACCATGGCGACCATAGGCTGATACCGGCCATGTATGCTGCCGCGCAGCAGGCTTTCGCCCGCCATCCCAAATGGGCGGCGCTGCTCGCCGGGGCGCTCTCGGCGACGGGCTTTGCCCCGCTCAACCTGTGGCCAGTCACGCTCGCCTGCCTTGCTGCGCTGATTCTGCTCATCGAACGCGCCCCCGACCGCCGCGCCGCCTTCCTGCGCGGCTGGCTGTTCGGCGTCGGCCACTTCACCCTGTCGCTCAACTGGATCGCCCACGCCTTCACCTTTCAGGACGCGATGCCCCACTGGCTGGGCTTCCCCGCCGTCGCGCTCCTCTCACTCTACCTCGCGCTTTTCCCGGCACTGGCGACGCTGGGGACATGGTGGCTATCCCATAACCATATGTTCCCGCGCAGGCGGGAACACGCAGTTCTTCCCTTCATCCCCCTCTTCGCCGCCCTCTGGCTCGCCAGCGAATATCTGCGCGCGTGCGCTTTCACCGGCTTTGCCTGGAACCCGATCGGCATCATCCTGCTGCCCACCGGCGCAGCGATCGGCGCGACCCTGATCGGCACCTATGGCCTTGGCGCGCTCACCATCCTCGCGGCCGGGGCGCTCCGCCTCGCTCTCGCCCGCGACTATCGCCCCGCCGCCGCCATCGCCGCGCCGCTCTGCGCCCTTGCCCTCTGGGGCATCCTGTCCCCCGCGCCCGCCACCCCGCCCGGCGCACCGCGCGTCCGCGTGGTCCAGCCCAATATCGGTCAGGACCAGAAATATTCGGTCGCCGCCGAAGTCGCCAATTTCCGCAAACTCGCCGCCCTTTCCGGCCAACCGCGCGCTGCCCCCCGCCTCATCTTCTGGCCCGAAGCGGCGATCCCCGCCTATCTCGACATGGAACCGGGCTGGCGCGCCCGCCTCGCCAGCCTGCTCGGCCCCGGCGACCTGCTGCTCACCGGCGCGGACAAGGTCTATTTCAAACCCGTCGAACAGGACGGCTTCGTCACCCAGAAACTGACCGGCGCCAACAACAGCGTCTGGATCGTCACGCCCGACGCCACGCTGCTTGACCGCTACGACAAATCGCACCTCGTCCCCTTTGGCGAATATCTGCCGATGCGGTCCGTCCTCACCCCGCTCGGCCTCTCCCGCCTGGTGCCGGGCGACGCTGATTTCTGGCCCGGCTCCGGCCCGCAAAGCCTGACCCTGCCCGCCACCACCGGCCGCCCGTCGCTCAAAATGGGCGTGCAGATCTGCTATGAAATCATCTTTTCCGGGCAAGTGGTAGACCGCGCCAACCGCCCCGCTTTCCTGTTCAACCCGTCCAACGACGCCTGGTTCGGCAGCTGGGGTCCGGTCCAGCATCTGGCGCAAGCCCGCCTGCGCGCGCTGGAGGAAGGGCTGCCCGTCATCCGCTCCACCCCTACCGGCATTTCCGCCGTCATCGACGCGCGCGGCCATGTGTTGCGCAGCCTGCCGCACAATCGCGCCGGTTTTCTCGACAGCGGCCTGCCTCCGCCCTTGCCGCCCACTCTGTTTGCCCGCGTCGGCAATGTCGCACCACTGGCCCTGATGCTCTTGCTGTTCGGGCTGGCCATTGCCTTGCGGCGCGGCAAAAGCTAATAGCGACATAAACAATTCTTTATATCGAACTTGCCCAAAGCGTCTTACGGGAGTCCCATGCGTAGCCATTATCTCTTCACCTCGGAATCCGTATCCGAAGGCCATCCCGACAAGGTCGCGGACCAGATTTCCGACGCCATCGTCGACCTGTTCCTGTCGAAAGACCCAGAAGCCCGTATCGCCTGCGAAACCCTGACCACGACCCAGTTGGTCGTGCTGGCGGGCGAAATCCGCTGCAAGGGCGTCTATGAAAATGGCGCATGGGCGCCGGGCGCACAGGAAGAAATCGAAGCGACCGTGCGCGAAACCGTGCGCCGCATCGGTTATGAGCAGGACGGCTTCCACTGGCAGACCTTCCGCTTCGAAAACAACCTCCACGGCCAGTCCGCCCACATCGCGCAGGGCGTCGATGAAAGCGGCAACAAGGATGAAGGCGCAGGCGATCAGGGGATCATGTTCGGCTATGCGTCGGACGAAACCCCCGACCTCATGCCCGCCACGCTCTATTACAGCCACAAGATCCTCGAACGCCTCGCCCATGACCGTCACAACAAGGTCGTGGACTTCCTCGAACCCGACGCCAAGAGCCAGGTCACGCTGGAATATGTCGATGAAAAGCCGGTCCGCGCCACCGCGCTGGTCGTCTCGACCCAGCACGCTGCGGGCATGGACAATGACGACAGCCGCGCCAAACTGCGCAGCTATGTCAAGGGCGTGATGGCCGACATCCTGCCCGAAGGCTGGCTGCCCGACGACGCACAGATTTACGTCAACCCCACCGGCCTGTTCGAAATCGGCGGGCCGGATGGCGATGCGGGCCTGACCGGGCGCAAGATCATCGTGGATACCTATGGCGGCGCATCGCCCCATGGCGGCGGCGCGTTCAGCGGCAAGGATCCGACCAAGGTGGACCGTTCGGCCGCCTATATCACCCGCTACATGGCCAAGAATATCGTCGCCGCCGGGCTTGCGCGCCGCTGCACGATCCAGCTCAGCTACGCCATCGGCGTCGCCGAACCGCTCTCGCTCTATGTCGACCTGCACGGCACCGGCACGGTCGAAGCCTCCGCGATCGAAGCCGTCCTGCCAACGCTCGTCCGCCTGACGCCCAAGGGTATCCGCACCCATCTGGGCCTCAACAAGCCGATCTATCAGAAAACCGCCGCCTACGGCCATTTCGGCCGCCAGCCCGACGGCGACTTCTTCCCCTGGGAAAAGACCGACCTGGTCGACGCGCTCAAGGCTGCGCTGTAAAAGCCGCCACGACACACACACCATCAAGCGCCGGGACCAAGGTTCCGGCGCTTTTTTCATATGTATCGGAAATGCGCGATCGGGAAGTTGGTGGGCCCGGCAGGACTTGAACCCGCAACCAATCCGTTATGAGCGGACTGCTCTAACCAGTTGAGCTACAGGCCCCACCTTGTCGACGCACGCCCGATTAGGCAGCATCACGCCGCTTGGCAAGCCTCGATCCGCATCGGCACGGCACACAATAGCTGGTCCAGGCTCGCCGCCCTCACGCCCCGCCGCGCCAGATGCGCCAGCACCGCGTCCCACCAGCCATAAAATGCCGTCCTGTCCGCCTCGTCCCGCACATAGGGCGTATGTCCCGGCTCCAGCGTGGGCGAATGAAAACTGAAATTCAGCACCCTGACTCCTTCGGCCATCAGCGCGTCGATCGCTGCGATCGCTTCGCTTGCCGATATGCCTTCGGGCGTCAGCGGCACCCGGCTCAACATCCGCGCCCGCGACAATGCCCCTGCCAGCGGTCCCATCGTCTGCGCCGCGCGATACAATCTTTCGCCGCCCCCGCGCAGCAATCCGACAAAGGCCGTCGACAGCGGCAATTCCATCAGCGTCCGCCCCGGCCCCGCCCAATAGGGGTCTTGCGGCAACCCGCAAAAATCCGGGCCATGCTGATGACTGTAATCGAACCGGCTGCGCACCGAACTGTCCAGCCGGAAACCGGCCTCCTCCAGCAACTGCGCACTATTGGGGCCAACCCCGTAACGCCCCGCACGATAGGCAATGGGCCGCGCCCCGAACCGTTCCTCGATCCGGCGGCACAGCGCTTCCAGCTTGGCCCGCTCGACCGCTTCGGGCAGGAAACCGACATAGCTGTTGGCTGCGCTCACATCCTCGACATGGGGCGGATTGACCCATGGATGCAGGTGCGCGCCAATGTCCGCCGTGCCGTCCGCCACCCACTGGCCCATCATATCGGCGGCGGCATCGCAATCCACCACCGGATAGTCCGTGACATAGACCGGCTTCACCCCGGCGGCCGCAAAATATGCCTGCCCCCGCGCCATCCCGGCCAGCGCGGTCACGCCATGCCCGGTCCGGCTGAACGGCGCATCCCAGTCAAACTCTTCTTCGGTATCGACAAACAGCATGAAGCGCGTGCCGAATGCCGGGTCGATGGCAATCATGTCCTGCGGCAATGGCGCCGTCAGCAGGTTGCCGTCATGGTCAGGGGGACAATTCATGATCCCTCGCCTAGCGCATAATGGTTGCGATAGGGTTTCCCCTCAACCGATGTCAGCCGCATCTTCCATCGCCGCCACGGCGGGTATCGACAGCAATAGCCGCTCGGCCTCCACGTCCAGACTACCGCCACATGCCCCCGCCAGACTGCGGATCAGCCGCAGCGAAAAGCCCAGCCCCAGCAATGGCCCGTCCGCCCAGTCGCCATCGGACGTATAGCCCGGATCGAGCAATTGCGCTTCTTCCATCCCGTCCAGACTGCTCGGCCGGTCGATCGCCAGGACCACGCGCCCCTCGCCACCATCGGGGTGGAACCAGCAGCTCCCGGTCACGGCCTCGCCCACCGGCGCGATCGAAATCACCGTGCGCAACAGATGCTGGACCATCCGCTCGCCCTGCACCGGGTCGATGCACAGCGGCGGCAGTTCCGATTCCATCGCAATATCGACCGGGCATCCCCCCGCCGAATCGCAGAAACGCGCCGCCACCTGCGCGATCATCAGCGCCGGGTCGATCCGTTGCGCCACGCCGCCCTGCTCCCCGCGTGATACCCGCGCCGCCAGGTCCAGATCATCGAACGCCACCAGCAAATGGCGCGCATCGACGGCGATCTTGCCCGCCATGTCGCGATAGACATCGCCTGCCGCACCGAATAATTCCTGCTCGATAATCTCGGCAAAGCCCAATATCGCATTTAGCGGCGTGCGCAGTTCATGCACCAGCTGGCGCAGGGAATCGGTCGGCAAACCGTGGATCGCCATGGGCGACGCGGCAGCGGGCCGGGCCGCGACTTCATGCAGATAGGGGCGGCGCGCCTGCCCGCGATACCCCTGAAACCGCCCCGATCGCGGATCGAAGAAAGGCGTAGCCGACAGCCGCCACTCCCCCGCCATTGCCCCCCCGACGATGGCGAAGCGCCCATTCTGAAACCCGCTGCGCCGGGCAAAAGCACCCGCGACATGGCCGTCCGGCCCGCTCTCGCCGTTCAGCGCAACATCGCCCAGCGACAGCCCGATCAGCGCCGCGCGCGGTCCCTGATCCACCCACATCATCATGCCGACCGCATCGGTTTCAAACGCAAAGGCGCCCGGCACCGCCTGCGCCGCATCCTCGGTCGCCACGCTCGATACCGGTGGCGATACCGGCGGCTGCCGCGTGCTGGTAAAGCGGGCGATCCGGTCCACCAGATTGCGGATCTGGTCCTCGTCGCGCCGGGGCGGGTGCAGCGCCGTCACCGTGGCGACCGGCGCTTCGACCGCCGCCGCCGGGGCCGGGGCCGCAGGTGCCGCCGCCGGGGCCACCATATCCTGCGTCAACCACATGTCGGCTTCGCCGACCATATCCTCGCGCACCGTCGTCAGCACCAGATCGGACGATCCGAACGCTTCCAGCGCCAGCCGCGTCTGCGGCCCGACATCGCGCCGTCCGCGCAGCACGCCGCGCGCCGTGGGGTTCAACGCGGGCAACATCCCGGCCCACACCGCATCGGGCAACTGCGCCCGCGCGATCGCCGCCGCTGCAATCGACGGCCGATCACCTGCGAAAAATTCGACCAGGCTGGCCGACCGCAATCGCTGCCCCAGTTCCACCACTGTCGCGATTCGCTGCGTTTCCGACAGCTTGGGCCGCAATTGCGCCATCCGTTCCAGCAATTGCCCCCGCTCATCGGCGGCCAGGCCCGGCCGATCCGCCCGGTCCTGCTGCGCCAGCAGGTCGACGCACTGACGCCACAACGTCACCGCGCCCAGACCGGCCCGGTCATCAGCCGCCAGCACTGTCTGCATCAGATCGTTGAAACGCACCGCAAATCCTTATATGCCGCCCGCGACAGGCCGATCATCCACCACGCATCGCGGCACTCTTGCCTCTACCGATAAGCGTTCGCATCCGAAAGGAAAAGGGGCGGGACACGCGAACGAAAGCGATCGTCGCATAGTGGGACAATTGCATTGCCCTGAAACATTATTATGATGGCGCGGGTAAACAGGACAGGAAATAATCGTAATAATGGCCGGCCCGAATATCGACGACATCGACCTGCAAATCCTGGGCGAATTGCAGCAGGATGGCAGAATGACCAATGTGGAACTGGCGCGTAAAGTCGGCCTGACCGCCCCCCCTTGCCTGCGCCGCGTCCGCGCGCTGGAGGAAGCAGGGGCAATCACCTCCTACCATGCCGTGGTGGATCCGGGGATGCTGGGTTACACCATCACCGTGTTCGCGATGGTCAGCCTGAAAAGCCAGGCGGAAGCAGACCTCAAGGCGTTTCAGGATCATGTCGCCACGCTTCCCGAAGTGCGCGAATGTCATATGCTGAACGGCGAAATCGACTTCATTCTCAAGGTGGTGGCAAAGGATCTGCAAAGTTTCCAGCAGTTCCTGACCTCCAAACTCACCCCCGCCCCCAACGTCGTCAGCGTCAAGACATCGCTGACGATCCGCACGTCCAAAAACCTGCCGGGCGTCCCGCTGCCGGTGTGATGCGCCGGGGAAGATTTACTAAGATTCTCCCCTGTGGGGGGAGGTCTATCGAATATGGGTTTGCACTCTTACCTCATACGTCATGCTGAACTTGTTTCAGCATCCATTTCTCGTTTCAAGCAATTGCTTTTTCTCGAAAAATGGATGCTGAAACAAGTTCAGGGTGACAAATGAAGGGGGCGCTATTCCATATGCGATAGCCCTGCCTCACAGGAGCCCCCCCTCAAGCCGCCTTGCGGCTCTGCTGATCCACCCATACCGACCAAAATCCCGCAACGCTGGCCCAAGCACCGTCCGCCTGCGCCAGTGCGGCCTGCGCGCCGGTCAGGTCGCCCGACCGCGCCAGTGCCACGCCCAGCCGGGCGTTGACCCGGCCTGCATCCACGCCACCCTTGGTCAGCGCGATCCGATATTGCTCGACCGCCTGAGGATATTGCGCCAGCGCGGCATAGCCATCGCCCGCCGCCAGCGCTTCCTTGCCGGTCGCCGCTGCCGCCGCTTTCTTGGCCATAGCGGGCATCCCGGCGATTTCCTTCGTCGCCTTGGGCGTCACGGCCTTCAACAGGGCGCTCGTGGTCGGCTGGGTCGCGGTCAGCTTGCCCGCTTTGCGTCCGGCTTCGATGATTGCCTTGCTCTCGGCATAATAGCCCGACTTGTCGGCCAGTTGCGCATAGGCCTGATAGTCGCGCTCGCTGGCCATTGCGCCATTGGCGGCCTGCAATCGGTACAGGTCCAGTTGCAACTGCGTGTCCACGGACGCTGCGGCCAGATAGTTGGTCAACGCCGAACGCCATTCCTCACGCCCGCCCGCCTGCGCCAGCCGCTCGCGATACAACTGCCCGACTTCGGGCCAGTCGCCCGCCTGATAGGCCATGGCAATCGCCCGGTCGATCCACGCGATCGGCACCGGCTGCCCCGACGCGCGCTGCTGGGCCAGCGCCTCGCGCACGAAAACCCGTGCGTCCTTGGGCTTGTTCCGGCGCAACGCAATGTCCGCGCGCAGCAACAGTGCATCGACACCGCCATAACCCAGTGTCTTGGCGTAATCGAGCTGCGCTGTCGCATCGTCATAATTGCCCACGACATAGGACAGATAGCCCGCGACATAGCGCAAACGCGGCGCGTCACTCTTTGGCACGGCGCTCGTCTTGAACAGGTCGGTCAGCGCAACCCGCTGCGCCTGCGCATCGCGCCGCTTGGTCGCCAGTTCCAGCCGCAGACCGGCCACGGCATAAGTCTCGAAATCATTGGTCGGCGACAATGTGCCGATCCGCGCCCCGGCCGTCGCCAGATCACCCGCTCGCAACGCGGCCTGCGCCTGCGTCACGCTGGCGCGGAACGTGTCGGACATGGCGATGACTGGCCCGGCCGGCACCTTCTTCTTGGCCATGGCAGGGGATGAAGCCAGCAACACGCCGACGATGGCAAGAGGCAGCCCAGTGGAAATAATCGCACGAAAACGCATGGCTGCCTGTGGCCTCCCCAAAATAAAATATTATGCAATGCGCGCCGTCGCCGCGTGGGCGGCGGCGCGCTTTACGGTCAGGCGCCCTTGGTGGCCAGATAGGCGATCCACAGGTCGGCTATCTGCTTGCGCGCGCCGCCCTGAACCGACTGGAACGCAGCCTTGGCCGCCGGCAGGTCGCCGCCCAGCGTCTTGGCAATGCCCATGCGGGTGCTGACTTCGTCGGCATCGACGCCGCCCTTCTGCTTGGCCAGGTCGAACATCGACGCCGCCTTGGCATAATCGCCATAGCCAAGATAAGCGTCGGCGGTCGCCGCTGCGATCTTGCCGTTGGCTGCCTTCTTCGCATCGGCTTCCGCCGCACCCAGCGTCGACTTGTCGCCCGAGATCTTGGCCACGGCCGCCTGATAGGTTTCACTACCCTGCGACGCGCTCACTGCACCCTTGGCCCGGCCCGCGTCGATCGCCGACTTGACCTCGCCATAAATGCCCAGCTTCGATGCGGTTTCGGCATATTCCACGAAATCGCCTGCAACCACCAGACCGCCCGATGCCGCCATCAGGCGCAGCACGTCCAGATTTTCGCGGTTGGAGATATTGGGGTTGGCCTGCTGGAACAGGCGAATAAGCGTGCGCAGATTTTCACCGCTCGGCTGCGCGGCATAGGCCGCCTTCGCCCATTCGGTCACTTCGGGCAGCTTGGCCGTCGCGGCGCGGCTGACGCCGATCTGATACCATTGGGCGGGCGGCTGCTGACCCGCCGCCTTCATCGCGTCGGCAGCCGCTTTCAGCGCGGCCAGACCCTGCTGGTTGAGCGAACGCTGCGGCTCGACCGATGGGTTGGCGGTCCCCGCCTTACCGAAATAGGCCTGCGCAATCGTCGGATTGACGGCTTCGGGCTTGTAGCCAGCCGCCAGCGCCGCCTGGCCACGCTTGATCGCCAGATCGTAATTCTTCGCGCCCATCGCCTGATCGGCGGCGATCGCATTGAACTGGCCGGCCTGCTCCGGCGGGGTCAGGCCGCTGTCCAGCATCTGGGTCAGCGCCTCGCTCTGAAGCGCGGCATCCTTCGCACCGATCGACGTGTTCAGCTTGATCGCGCCGATCTGATATTTGTCGTCATTGCTCACGGCCTTGGTGTCCGCATCGGCCAGCGCAGCCTTGGCACCGGCGAAATCCTGCGCTTCGGCGGCTTTCTGCGCGACCTGCAACGACTTGATGACTTCAGGCGAAACATTCAGCTTCGGCCCGGCCTTCTTCTCTTCCTTCTTCGCGGCAAAGGCTGGCGCACTGATCGCGCCGCCGGTCATCGCCAAAGCCAGCGCGAGCGCCACCGGGGTTACAAAACGCATGTTTCTCGTCTCCTCTACGCACCTGACGGGGGACATCAGGCGACCTTTGGGCTGTTATGCGCCGATTAGGGGTCGGCGCGTGAATGGGCATTGAACAAGCCTATATCGGCGGATCTTGCAACTGTCATGCGCGCGCTTCGTTCCCTTGCGACAAACACGGCGCGCCTCCCCCCTTTGTATCCCGCGCATAGGCGCGGGAGCGCGCGCGAGGGGTGACAGATTTGTTTCGCTGGGCTAGGGATCGGGCAACACTTCCATATCCGTTATAAAAGAGAATCGCCTTGACCGACGAGACTGTCCTCGCCGACCCTTCGGACATCAGCCCCATCTCCATCGTGGAGGAGATGAAGGCCAGCTATCTCGACTATGCCATGTCGGTCATCGTGTCCCGCGCCCTGCCCGACGTGCGCGACGGGTTGAAGCCGGTCCATCGCCGTATTCTGTTCTCGGCCCAGGAATCGGGCTTCGTCTACAACCGCCCCTATCGCAAATCCGCCCGTCTGGTCGGTGAAGTCATGGGTAAATATCACCCCCATGGCGACAGCTCGATCTACGACGCCTTGGCCCGCATGACGCAGGACTGGTCGATGCGCGTGCCGCTGATCGACGGTCAGGGCAATTTCGGTTCCATGGATCCCGATCCGCCAGCCGCGATGCGCTATACCGAAGCGCGCCTGGCCAAGGTCGCCAACGCCCTGCTGGAGGATCTCGACAAGGACACCGTCGATTTCACGCCCAACTATGACGCTTCGGAAAGCGAGCCGCAGGTTCTGCCCGCCCGCTTCCCCAACCTGCTCGTCAATGGTGCGGGCGGCATCGCGGTCGGCATGGCGACCAACATTCCGCCGCACAATCTGGGCGAAGTGCTGCGCGCCTGCCTTGCCTATATCGACAATCCCGGCATCACGACCGACGAACTGATCGCCATCGTCCCCGGTCCCGATTTCCCCACCGCGCCACTGATCCTGGGTCAGTCGGGCGCGCGCAACGCCTATCACACCGGGCGCGGCTCCATCATGATGCGCTCGCGCTATGTGATCGAAACCGGGCGCGGCGACCGTGAATCCATCGTCCTGACCGCAATCCCCTATCAGGTTGGCAAGAACGGCCTCGTTGAAAAGATCGCCGAAGCCGCCAAGGAAAAGCGGATCGAGGGGATCAGCGACATCCGCGACGAATCCAGCCGCGAAGGCGTGCGGATCGTCATGGATTTGAAGCGCGACGCCACCCCCGAAGTCGTCCTCAACCAATTGTGGCGCAACACCCCCGCGCAATGCAGCTTCCCCGCCAACATGCTGGCCATTCGCGGCGGCCGCCCCGAATTGCTGGGCCTGCGCGACATCATCTCGGCCTTCATCACCTTCCGTGAAGAAGTCATCACCCGCCGCACCAAGTTTGAACTGAACAAGGCGCGCGACCGGGCGCATATCTTGCTCGGCCTCGTCGTCGCGGTCAGCAATCTGGACGAAATGGTCCGCATCATTCGCGGCTCCTCCAGCCCCGCCGAAGCCCGCGAAAAGCTGCTGACGCGCGAATGGCCGATTGGGGAGATCGCCCAATATATCAAGCTGGTCGAAGCCATCGACACCGAAATTTCGGGCGACTTCTACAAGCTGTCGGACGTGCAGGTCCGCGCCATCCTCGACCTGCGCCTGCATCGCCTGACCGCGCTGGGCCGCGACGAAATCGGCAAGGAATTGTCCGAACTTGCCGCCGCCATCGCCGAATATCTCGCCATCCTGGGCGACCGGGTGAAACTCTACGCCGTCATGCGCGGCGAACTCGAAGCGATCGAGCGCGAATTTGCCACCCCGCGCCTGTCCGAAATCACCGCCGCTGCCGACGGGATAGAGGATGAGGATCTGATCGAGCGTGAGGAGATGGTCGTCACCGTCACCGTGCAGGGCTATATCAAGCGCACCCCGCTCGAAAGCTTCCGGGCGCAGGCGCGCGGGGGCAAGGGCCGCTCCGGCATGGCGACCAAGGATGAGGATGCGATCACCGAACTGTTCGTGACCTCCACCCACACCCCGGTCCTCTTCTTCTCGACCGCCGGCAAAGTCTATCGCATGAAAGTGTGGCGCCTGCCCGAAGGCGGCCCGGCCACGCGCGGTCGCCCGATGGTCAACCTGCTGCCGCTGGCGGCGGGCGAAACCATTCAGACCGTCCTCCCTCTGCCGGAGGATGAGGATAGCTGGAAGGATCTGCACGTCATGTTCGCCACCGCGAACGGCACCGTGCGCCGCAACAGCATGGACGCCTTCGCCAATGTGCCATCCAACGGCAAACTCGCCATGCGCTTCGACGAAGGCTCCGACGATCGCCTGATCGGCGTCGCCCTTCTGTCCGAAGACGACGACGTCTTGCTCGCCACGCGCCAGGGCAAGGCGATCCGCTTCGCCGCGACCGACGTGCGCGAATTTCAGAGCCGCACCTCGACCGGCGTGCGCGGCATGACGCTCAAGGCCGACGACGAAGTCATTTCGCTCTCCATCCTCCACCGTTCCGGCGCGGATCAGGAACAGCGCGAGGATTATCTGCGCTTCGCCCCGTGGAAGCCGGAAAAGGAAGGCGAAATGACCGATCAGGCCATGTTCGCCCATATGAAGGAACACGAACAGTTCATCCTGACGGTCTGCGCCAATGGCTATGGCAAGCTGTCGTCGGCCTATGACTATCGCCGCACCGGGCGCGGCGGTCAGGGCATCACCAACATCGACAATATCAACCGCAACGGTCCCGTCGTCGCCAGCTTCGCCGCGACTCAGGGCGACCAGTTGATGCTCGTCACCGATCAGGCCAAACTCATCCGCATGGGCCTTGAAAGCCTGCGCGTCATTGGCCGCAATTCGGCGGGCGTCCGCCTGTTCGACGTGGCGAAGGACGAACATGTCGTCAGCGCCGCCAAGATCGAGGAAAGCGATGACGCCGTTCCGGTCGAAGCCACGCCGGAAGCATGACTGACCTCTTCGCCTATAAAATCCTGACGGCGGAGCAATATGACCAGTTCAAGACCGAGGGCGTTTTCAAAGGCGCCCCGGTCGATCTGGCCGACGGCTATATCCACATGTCCACCCGCGATCAGGCCGCCGAAACCGTGGCCAAACATTTCGCCGGACAAGACCGCCTCGTCATGCTGATGATAGACCTCGCCGCCGTGCGCGACGCAATCCGGTGGGAAGAGTCACGCGGCGGCGCCCTCTTCCCCCACCTCTACGCCGACCTGCCGATCGCCGCCGTCGCAGGCAAAGTGATCCTGCGCATCGGCGACAACGGCGCGCACTCGTTCCCAGCGGGGTTCTAAAGACGCGGCAAGCAAGCCAACCCCAACCCAACTCCACCGCACCCCGGCGAAGGCCGGGGTCCAGTCCGGTGCGTGAGGCCCAAGTTGAACAGTGCCAGCGGAACACGCAGAGAACGTGAGCTAGTAAGTATCTGATATTGCTGGGCGTGGATTTGGTGGCAAAACCGGGTGTGCTAACAACATTTTGCCTGTGACTGGCGGCTTGGTTTATTTTTACGGGAGCAGGCAGTAACAACCTGCCTATGTATGTCGTCGAACGAGTCGCGCGCGGGCACCGCTATCTGTACCTGGTCGAGAGCGTGCGCGAGGGCAAAGCCGTCCGCCAGCGCACGATCAAGGCTCTGGGCCGTAAGGATGTGCTGGCCGCCAGTGGCGAACTCGACAGGCTGGCCGCCTCGATCGCACGTCACGCGGGACGCAGTGTCATTCTGTCTGACATTGATGCAGGCCGGATCGCAGCCCGCCGGATAGGCGGTCCGCTGCTGTTCGGGCGCCTGTGGCAGCGGCTTGGCATCGATGCTGTAATGGAAGAGGTGCTGGAAGGCCGCCAGTTCGGCTTTGCCGTGGAGCGCGCCGTGTTTGTCGCCACACTGCACCGCCTGTTTGTCTCCGGCTCGGACCGAGCCTGCCTGGACTGGATGGAGAGCTACGCCATCGACGGCAGCGAGGATCTTGCCCTTCATCACTTCTATCGCGCCATGGCCTGGCTCGGCGAGGAGATCGAGGAGAAGACAGAAGGCGCATTGGCACCTCGCTGTGTGAAGGACGTGATCGAGGAGAAGCTGTTCGATCGCCGGCGGGACCTGTTCACTGATCTCAGCCTGGTGTTCATGGATACGACGTCGCTCTCGTTCTACGGTGCAGGCGGCGACACGCTGGGTCGGCGTGGTCATTCCAAGGACCACCGGCCCGAGCTTGCCCAGATGATCCTGGCCGTGGTGATCGACGCCGAGGGGCGTCCGATCTGCACCGAGATGGTCCCGGGCAACACGGCCGACGTGAAGGTGCTCATGCCCATCGTCACGCGCCTGCGTACCCGCTTTGGGATAACCCGCTCGTGCGTCGTGGCCGACCGCGGCATGATCAGTGCCGGTACGATCGCCGCCCTTGAAGAGCTGGGGATGGAATACATCCTGGGTGCGCGAGAGCGCACCAGCAACGTCATCCGCGATGTCGTGCTTGCCGACACTGCTCCGATGGTGCCCCTGGTCCTCGAGCGACAGGCAGGAGACACCCAGCTGTGGGTCAAGGAAGTGCGCGTTGGCAAAGGCGCAGATGCCCAGCGCTACGTCGTCACGCTCAACGAAGCTGAGGCAAGGAAGGACAAGGCCGACCGGCAAGCGATCATCGATGGCCTCCAAACCCAGCTGAAGAAGGGCGACAAGGCCCTGGTCGGTAACTCAGCCTATCGCCGCTATCTCAAGGCCAGCGGCAAGACCTTCGAGATCGACATGGGAAAGCTTGCCGACGAGGCGCGCTACGACGGCATCAGCGTGCTGCGCACCAATGCCCGGATCACCCCGCTGCAGGCCGTCATCCGCTACCGTGACCTGCTTCAGGTCGAGGCCCTGTTCCGGGTTGCCAAGGCGAGCTTCGATACCCGTCCCATCTTCCATCAGTCCGATGCCGCTATCCGCGGCCATGTGTTTGTCTCGTTCCTGGCCCTGACGCTGGCCAAGGAACTGACCCGCTTGTGTCAGGAAAAGGGCTTGCAGCCCGAATGGCAGCCGCTCCTCAACGATCTCGATCGCCTTCAGGAAGCCACCATCGAAAAGGACGGCAAGGTCATTACCACCCGCACCCACGTTTCGGGCCAGGTGGGGAATGTCTTCAAGGCAACCGGCATCGCGCTGCCGGCCAATATCAGCGAACTGCCGCCGCGAACCTGAGCCTCTGCAAGCTCAACCAAACCCAAAAATGTAGTGGTAACACTCGCGCCGGTGCGTGCATGTCATTGAACAAAAATGCCTTTTCCAAAAGCACTGTTCAAGTTGGGTGAGGATGGGGGCGGGCTTGGCGAGTGTCGGCTTTGCGCCACTTCGAGACGTTCAGCGCGCCATCCATTATTCTCAGGAGCTGACACTCGCCGGGTCTGGTTATCATTATCCCTAGGGATCAGTATGGCCCTTGAGGATCAATCACCCCTTCGACCGTCAATTCACGCTGGTCGCAAACGATATGAAAGCCCGTTTTGAACTTCTTCATAATGGCAGATTGCGCTCGCCGCACATATGTATCGTGTCGCGGAAAACGACGACAGACAACTAGAAAGCCTACTTTGCTTTCAAGGAGCGGTATGATCGCTTCGTGCTTCACTGTCTCAAGGAGTTGATTACAGGCGTGTTCGACGCCCTTGCCCTTCAGTTCGACGATGACAGAGGCCACACCCTTCTTCGAAACGATGTAGTCCGATCTCAGGCCATCAGTGATAAGGCATCCATCAACCTCGTGGACATCAAAGGTCTGGTTGTCTGGATTGAGGAAAACAGCTTTGCGTCCCAGCTGCTCGACCTTCACTTTCGAATGCGTGACGGTATTAGTGCAAGAATGTTTAGACATTGCTGATTTCGTTCTCGATCATCAGAAGCTTTGTGAAATCCTTGGAGAGATCCTCCGAGATTGAATCGAGGTAGCAGCCATCTATCAACCCTTCGTCGTCTATAAGCGAAGTCAGCTGCCCATCTGAGATAGAAAGCGCAGTAAGCTGCGAAACATTCAGCCAGCAGTTTCTAGGAATTACTTCATTCACTTCCGAATTACGCTTCTTTCGTCGCGCAATCTGACCAGCTTTCAGGAAAAGATTGAGTTTGGACATAATATAGGGGCTGTGAGTAGTAATGATGAGACTGCGCCTACTTCGCTCGGAAACGATCGATCCAATTAGAAACTCCATAAGCAAACTTTGTGCGGAGGGGAACAAGTGCGCTTCTGGTTCTTCGATGTATACTAGCTCATGCCTCAATCTGCGTGATGTGCGGTCGCCAGCCATTGCATCTAGCTCGATAAAATAGTCCATCAAGGACCACATTGGCAGAAGTTCTTGCTGGCCGCTTGAAAGCGCAGTGAAAGGTATTTTACGCCCGTCGGGCGTCTCGACAAACTCGGTGTCGTTCTCAAATTTGATTTCCCCGCCGAAGAGCTTGTCCATGAAGGACGTCCGCCGAGCGGCCGCCTCCTCGCCGAGCCGCGAGGTTCTCAACGTGGAACGGTGAGCATTGCGATCTCGTAGATTCGCGAACAACCTAGCAAACTTGACTGTTACCGGATCGAGGCTTCCCGCCTGCTCAAAACCAGCTACTAGACGGCCAATGCTAGTGAAGAAAGCCCTGCCAGCAGGGATAAATGTTTGCTGGGTCAGATAGTCAGGCCCAAGGGCGCCCGTCAGGCGGCGGCTGATAATCTCTCTGGTGCGCCACTGGCGATCAATTGCTGCTGATACTTGCAGGTTGAGGTCAGCATCGTCCGGCTTCGATTGCTCGTAAGATTCCAGCATGTCCTCGTAGAAACCAGTGAACCAGTCCGAGAATTTTATCGTGACTTCATCGCTTACCTGCATAGCTTTCTTCTTGCGAAGAATCCGAACGCTGAAGAGGTTTGCGCTGTAGGTAATATTGAATCGACCCGGTCCCCAAGCTTGGGGAGGGAACCACAAAACGAACTGCTTCGACAGCTGGCGCTTGACCTCTTCCAGGCTCTGCCCACGCTCCGCATACTGCATACAGTTTGATAAGATATCAGTGAAAAAGTAAAAGAGTTTTGTGGTGACGCTCTTTCCACTGCCCTGAGGCCCAATGATGATATTCACGCGCGAGAGCGTGAAGGTGGCTTCTTTCAAACAGGAGAAATCAGAAACGTTTAATGTCGGCACGATTGGCCCTCCTGATGCGCTCTCTATAATCAAAATTGGGGAGTGTCACCAGAGCGCTGTGTGGTCTGAAAAGCTTACGCCGCTGCGACGGCAGCTATCTTTGTTTGTGCGTCCGTGACCGGACATTCCGCAATCGACCAGAAGGCGACACTACCCCTTCCCTACTAGCCTCCCATCTGATCCACCTATCCAATGGATCACCACATCCCTCCCGCGCGCCCACGCCAACGCCCGACCGCAACCGCGCGCCATATCTATCACTTTACCGTAACCCAGCCGTTACTTTTGCGTAGCTTCACCGGCGCTTTACCGTTGCATTTCGCCCAAATCGCCCCACGACAGTGTGAACTTCGGGCAGCCGCCGCGCTACCCCACCCGCACCATCCGCTCGACCTTCCCACGCCGCACCCAATAATCCCATCCGCCCCAGCATATCCGCCGCGACACCACCGCCGCGACCTGCACCACCAGATGCGCCCATGTCACCGCAAAGGGCGCAACCACATCCCACGCCAGCGACCGCCAGGCCGCCCGTCGCTGCCCGTCCTCCAGCACCGCCGCAACGATCCGCGCCCGCACCAGCGCCCGGCCCCATGCCATGCCATAGCCGACCGCGACCGCGCTCCATCCTCCCCAGCCGATCGCCCACAGCCACCCCGCCGCTTGGCAACCCACCACGCCGGTTGCGACGGCCCACATGCCAATGCTGTTGGTCGCGATATGCCGATATTGCCGCACGCCAAACCCCAGCAGATCGCCCACCCCGCCGCCAATGGGCGTCGCCACCAGCAGATCGCGCACCGGCCGCAAGCGCATCCCGGCGCGCCATCCCGCCTGCCCCATCGCCATATCGTCGGACAATCGCCCCGCCAGCACCGCGTCCAAATCCAGCCGGTCGGCCACCTCCCGCGTCATCGCCATCGCCCCGCCCCATGGCATGGTCGCACTGGCTGATCGCGGCAAAGTCGCCAGCTGCATTTCCACTGCCCCGACCAGCGCCGCCATGCCGCCATTTTCCGGCAGCAGCAGGCGATAGCCGGTCACGATGTCCGCCTTCCCCCGCACCAGCGGAAACAGCAACCGCCCCGCCATCCGCACCGGCGGCACTATGTCCACGTCGCTGAATATCAAAAAGCGATCCTCCGCCCGCAACGCCCGCAACGCCGCGCGCAATTTATGGACCTTCTGCCCCTCATCCTCCGCCACACCGGCATGGACGACCTGCACCCACTCGCCCTCCGCCGCCGCCAGAGCCTCCGCCGCCGGGCAGGCTCCCGATGTCGAAATCAGCAAGCGGAACCGCGCTGTCTGCGCCTTCAACCCCGCGATCAGTGCCGCGCCGCCATCCCAATCGTCCCGCACCGACACCAGCATGACGACGCCATCGGGCGCATCCTCCTGGGCGTCGGCGGGCAAATGCCGCCAATATAGCAGCACGCCGATCAGCGTCAGCGCCTGAAGCCCTATCCATAGCCACAGCATCGTGCCGCCCCTTTACCGTCTCACCGCCTGCTGTATGACTGCAACCCCATGCTCTCCAACCCCTTTCTCTTTTTCCTGATGCGGCACCTGCCGGTTTCGGTCGCGTCATGGATCGGCGGATGGCTCTCCGCCCATGTCGCCCGGCGGCAGATGCGGTTGCGGGACGCGCGCGCCCGCGCCAATCTGGCCCTGCTGCGCCCCGACCTGACGGACGATGCGCGCGAAAAGCTGCTGACCCGGCGCTGGACCAATATGGGGCGGACGCTGGCGGAACTGGCCAATGTCGACCGGCTGGTCACCCCGGCACATGTCGTGGTGGACGATGCGGCGGACTATCAGGCGGTGCTGGACGATGACCGCCCGCTGATCGGCCTGTCGCTCCATATCGGCAATTGGGATTTGCTGGGCGCCCATGGCAAGGCCGCGACTGATCGCCCCGGCCTCGGCGTCTACGCTCCCCCCGCCGACGACAGGACCGCCGCGCAACTGCAAAAGGCGCGGGAAAGCTACATGGGCCAGGTCGTCACTGGCGAAGGCGGCGCACGCATCCTGATGAAGCATCTGGCCAGCAACCCGCGTGCCTCCCTCTTCATCCTGCTGGATGAGCGCCGCGACCGGCAGGTGTGGTTCCCCCGCTTCGGCCGCGACCTGCCGCCATCGGGCAATCTGTCGATTGCGCTGCGGCTGGGGCGACGGGTCAACGCCCGTTTCCTGCCCTTCTACGTTGCCCGAACCGACGGCCCGCATTTCTGCCTGCACTGGCACCCCCCGCTCGACCCGCTGACCATGAGCGACGATGCGATCTTCATGGCGGTCGATAGCTATCTTGGTGCCGCCAGCATCGCCCATGCCGACCAGTGGCTGGCGCTGCATGACATGGACCTGACCGCAGCTACCCCTGCGGACATGTGACTTGCCCGCCCATCGCCGCTAAAGCCGCCTCATGTCCCGACTCGCAATCAAGATTTGTGGCCTGTCCACGCTCGAAACCGTTGGTGCCGCCGTGCGCGCGGGCGCGTCTCATGTGGGCTTCGTCCATTTCCCCAAAAGCCCCCGCCATATCGCCGCCGACCAGATGCGCGCCCTGTCCGCCGCCATCCCCGCCAGCATCGAGAAGGTCGGCGTGGTGGTCGATCCTGACGATGAACTGCTGGCCGATCTGCTGGCCAGCGGCGCGCTGACCGCGCTGCAACTCCATGGCAAGGAAAGCCCGCAACGCGCCGCCGCCATCCGCCAGCGTTTCGGCCTGCCGGTGTGGAAAGCCATTGCGGTCAAAACCCGCGCCGACATAGACGGAGCCAGCGCCTATACTGGCGCTGTCGACCGGCTGCTGTTCGACGCCAAGACGCCCGAAGGCGCGGCGCTGCCCGGCGGCATGGGCCTGCGTTTCGACTGGACGCTGCTGAACGGACTGGCAATCGGCGTGCCATGGGGGCTGTCGGGCGGACTGTCCGCCGACAATGCGGCGGAGGCTGTCCGCATCACCGGCGCACCGCTGATCGACATTTCATCGGGCGTCGAAAGCGCGCCGGGCATCAAGAGTGTGGACAAGATCATGGCCTTCTGCAAAGCGGTTGGCCCATGTTGACGTTGAACGCCCCTGCCGTGCGCATCGAAGGACGATGGCGCTGATCGCTTCCCCCTGACGCCAAGCGAACGCCCTTCATTGTCCCGGAAAGATTGTCATGACCGATACCATAGCCTTGCCCAACAGCCTGCGTAGCCAGCCCGACGCCAATGGCCATTTCGGCGCGTTCGGCGGACGTTATGTCGCCGAAACGCTGATGCCGCTGATCCTGGACCTGGAAAAAGTCTATAAGGCCGCCAAGGCCGATCCGGCGTTCGAGGAGGAATATGACTATCTCCTCAAACAATATGTCGGGCGGCCCAACCCGCTTTATTATGCCGGTCGCCTGACGCAAGCGCTGCGCGCGACCGCGCCCGCAGGCAAGGGCGCGAAAATCTACCTCAAGCGTGAGGAACTCAACCACACCGGCGCGCACAAGATCAACAACTGCATCGGCCAGGCGCTGCTCGCCCGCCGGATGGGCAAGAAGAAGGTGATCGCCGAAACCGGCGCGGGCCAGCATGGCGTGGCGACCGCCACCGTCGCTGCGCTGTTCGGCATGGAATGCAAGATCTTCATGGGCGCCAAGGATGTCGAGCGGCAAAAGCCCAACGTGTTCCGCATGAAGCTGCTGGGCGCGGAAGTCATCCCCGTCACCTCCGGCTCTGCAACGCTCAAGGATTCCATGAACGACGCGCTGCGCCACTGGGTGTCGAACGTGCATGACACATTCTACATCATCGGCACGGCGGCGGGTCCGCATCCTTACCCGGAACTGGTCCGCGACTTTCAGTCGATCATCGGCAAGGAAACCCGCGCGCAGATATTGGAGGCAGAAGGACGCCTGCCCGACATGCTGATCGCCCCGGTTGGCGGCGGTTCCAATGCCATCGGCATGTTCCACCCTTTCCTCGACGACCTCGACGTCGCGATGATCGGCGTGGAAGCGGCGGGCGAAGGACTGGACAAGAAGCACGCCGCATCGCTGGCGGGTGGCGCTTCGGGCATATTGCACGGCAATCGCACCTACCTGCTTCAGGATGAGGACGGCCAGATCACCGAAGCGCACAGCATTTCGGCGGGCCTCGACTATCCCGGCATCGGCCCTGAACATAGCTGGTTGCACGATATCGGCCGGGTGCAATATATGCCGATCAAGGACGACGAGGCACTGGCCAGTTTCCAGATGCTCAGCAAGCTGGAAGGCATCATTCCGGCGCTGGAGTCTGCCCACGCCATTGCTGCCGCCGAACAGATCGCGCCGACCATGGATGCGGACAAGATCATCGTCATCAATCTGTCCGGCCGGGGGGACAAGGATATCTTCACCGTCGCCGACGCATTGGGAGTGGAAATGTGACTGACCGCCTCTCCACCCGCTTTGCCAGTTGCAAGGCACAGGGCCGCGCCGCGCTCATCACCTTCGTGACGGCCGGTGATCCCGATGTTGCCGCAACCCCCGCCATCCTCGACGCCCTGGTCGCGGGCGGCGCGGACATCATCGAACTGGGGATGCCCTTTACCGATCCGATGGCCGATGGCCCGGCGATCGAACTGGCGAACCTGCGCAGCCTGGGGTCCGGCACGAAAACGAAGCATATCTTCGAAATCGCGGCCGCTTTCCGCGCGCGCCACCCCGAAACGCCGCTGATCCTGATGGGCTATGCCAACCCGATGCTGGTGCGCGGGTCAGACTGGTTCGCCGACCAGTGCAAGGCGGCGGGCGTCGATGGCGTCATCTGTGTCGATGTGCCGCCGGAGGAAGATAACGAGATCGGCCCGGCGTTGCGCGGCGCGGGCGTTCACCTCGTCCGCCTGGCCACGCCGACCACCGACGCGGCGCGCCTGCCCACCGTATTGGAAGGGGCCAGCGGCTTCGTCTATTATGTCTCGGTCGCCGGGATCACGGGCAAGCAGCAGGCAGCACAAGCCAATATCGAACTGGCGGTAGCAAAGCTGAAAGCCGCAACCGACCTGCCCGTCGCAGTCGGCTTTGGCGTGCGCACGCCCGAACAGGCAGCGGCGATTGGCCGCATTGCCGATGGGGTCGTCGTCGGCTCTGCCATCGTGGATATCGTGGGCAGCCATGGCGATGCCGCCGCGCCCTTCGTCGAACAATTCATCGCCACATTGCGCGATGCCCTTAAAGTCAAAACCCAAGAGACTGCCGCATGAGCTGGATAAACCGCGTCCGCAAGGCCATTCCCTTCATTGCCAAGAAGGAAGGCAGCGCAGAAACCCTGTGGCATAAATGTCCGTCCTGTTCGGAAATGATATTCATCAAGGAATGGGAAGAAAATCTGTCCGTCTGCCCGCGTTGCGACCATCATGGCCGCATCGGACCATCGGAGCGGTTCGCGCATATATTGGACGCCGGCTTCATCCTGCTGCCGACGCCGCACGTGCAGGAAGACCCGCTCAAATTCCGTGACAGCAAGCGCTATGTCGACCGGATCAAGGCCGCGCGGACCGCGACCGGCGACCATGACGCGCTGATCAACGCACGCGGCGCGATCGACGATGTGCCGCTGGTCATGGGTGTGCAGAATTTCGCCTTCATGGGCGGTTCCATGGGTATGGGCGTTGGTGCGGCCTTCATTCAGGGGATCAATGACGCGATCGCGCATAAATGCCCTTATGTGATCTTCACGGCTGCTGGCGGCGCGCGGATGCAGGAGGGTATCCTCTCGCTGATGCAGATGCCCCGTTCGACCGTGGCGATCCGCAAGCTGCACGCCGCTGGCCTGCCCTATATCGTCGTGCTGACCGATCCGACCACCGGCGGCGTGACGGCCAGCTATGCGATGCTGGGCGACATCCAGATTTCCGAACCCAATGCGTTGATCGGCTTTGCCGGGCAGCGGGTGATCGAAAGCACGATCCGCGAAAAACTGCCCGAAGGGTTCCAGCGCGCCGAATATCTGCTGGACCATGGCATGATCGACATGGTCGTCCACCGCAGCGCATTGCGCGATACGCTGGCGCGCGTGATCGGTTATCTCAGTCCGCGCGTGGCGGCCTGAGACACTCGTTCCGGGGGGAGCGCAGCATGGCTGACAATGCCGTTTCGGACGACCCGCAGGTGCAGGCGCAACTGGACCGGCTTTGGTCGCTGTCGCCGGGCGCGGACATATTGGGGCTGGACCGCATCGCCCGGCTTATGGAGCGGCTGGGCGATCCGCATCGGGCCATGCCGCCGATATTCCATGTCGCGGGAACCAACGGCAAGGGATCGACCTGTGCCTTCCTGCGCGCAGCGATGGAGGCGGACGGGAAAAGCGTCCATGTCTTCACCTCCCCTCACCTCGTCCGCTTCAACGAGCGTATCCGGGTGTCGGGGCAGCTGATTTCCGACGCGATGCTGGCCCGTTATCTTGAATGGGTGCTGGACATTGCCGAGGGGATCGGTGCCAGCTTCTTTGAAGTGACGACCGCTGCGGCGTTCCTCGCCTTTGCCGAACATCCTGCCGACGCCTGCATCATCGAAGTGGGTCTGGGCGGGCGGCTGGACGCGACCAACATCATCGCCGATCCGGTGGTATGCGGGATTGCGCAACTGGGCATCGACCATCAGGCCTTTCTGGGTGACACGCTGGCAGGCATCGCAGCGGAAAAGGCCGGGATCGCCAAGCCGGGCGCGGCGCTGGTTACCCAGCGCTACCCCGACGCCCTGTTCCCGGTGATGATGGACGCCGTTGCCAGAGCGCAGACGAGCTGGATCGGTCAGGGCGATGGCTGGGACGCGGCGGCCTATCGCGACCGGCTCCATTATCGCGACGAGCAGGGGCGGATCGACACGCCGCTGCCAAGGCTGGCGGGCGCGCATCAGGTGCAGAACGCCGCGCTGGCCTTTGCCATGCTGCGCCACCAGAGCGCAGTGTCGGTGTCCGAAGCCGCGCTCAAGGCCGCGCCGCTTTGGGCGCACTGGCCAGCGCGGCTCCAGCGGCTGGACAAGGGGCCGCTGCTGGCTCCCCTGCCCGACGCCGCGACCGTGTGGCTGGATGGCGGGCATAATGCAGGCGCGGGCGAGGCGATCAGCGCTTTCTTCACGCCAGAGCGGCTGGAAGGGCAGCAACTCGCGCTGGTCATCGGCATGTTGAGCAACAAGGACATGGACAGTTACCTCGCGCCTTTTGCCGGGCGTGTTGGCCACATCCACGCGCTGCCGGTGCCGGGGCATGAGCATCATGCGCCGGAGCGATTCGCAGGGGTCGCGGCGCAATGGGGCATTGGCTTTACGGCATATGAGGAACCGACAGCGGCGATCCGGGCCATTGCGGCGCAGGGCGATCCGGCACCCAAAATCCTGATTGCCGGGTCGTTATATCTGGCGGGCGAAGTTTTGCGGCTGAACGATCAACTGCCCGATTGATTATGCTTGCGATTGACTCGCAATAGCGTACCTTGGGGTGACTCGAACACCGCAGAAGGCGCTTCCTTATGGCTTATGGAGAGACATCCCCCATCGACCTGCCCCGGCCGATCCCCGGTGGTTATGGCAATCGCCTGTTCCTGTTCGTCCTGCGGCGGATGGCCAGCGCGGGCGTGAATGATGCCCATGCCGCCAATGCGATGCTGGGCGCGTTCGGGCGCAGCTATCGCCGTCCGCTGGTACTGATGCGGGCGATGATGCTGGAACTGGCGCGGGCATCGAGCCGCAAGATATTGGTCGCTCCTTGTTGCTGCGCCCGGATGACGGCGGACGAGGCGTTGATGATGGAAGCTACCGGGGAAGCGCTGCGCGACCCCGATAGCGCCTATGAACAGGTTAGTGCGCTGCTGGGCAATGATCATGCGCTGGGTGCGCTGACCTGTTTGCAGGCGGTGGCGCAGGCCCATGCCGATCTGGGGCGTCCGCTGGAACTCTATGCAGCGGGCTGATCCCCCGGATCGGTCGCGGCGGTGCCGACGCTGGCGTCGATCAACCCCGCGCGCATCATCAGCCAGAACAGCGCGATGCCTGGCACGGCCAGAACGGTGGTGAACAGGTAGAAATCGACATAGCCGAAACGTTCGATCAGGCTGCCCGCCGTCGTGCCGGTCAGGAACCGGCCGACTATGCTGGCGGCGGCGGAAATCAGCGCATATTGGGCAGCGGTGAAGCGCAGGTCGCACAGGGCGGAGAAATAGGCGACGACGGTGACGCCGCCGATGCCGCTGGCGATATTTTCAAAGCCGATCGCGCCAGCCATGCCCCAATTGCTTTTGCCGACGGCGGCCAGCGCGGCGAAGCTGAAATTGGACACGCCCATCAGGATGAGGCTCAAAAGCACCGAGCGCTTCATGCCGATGCGGGCGTAGAGGATGCCGCCGATGAATATGCCGATCAGATAGGCCCAAAAGCCAATGCCGATGTCGTAAATGGCAATTTCGTCATTGGTATAGCCCATATCGTCGAACAACAGGCGAAAGGTGAGGTTCGCCAGCGTGTCGCCAATCTTGTGCAGCAGGATGAACAGCAGCACCAGAAATGCGCCGCGCCGCCGGAAAAATTCGACCAGTGGCCCGGCGATCGATTGCCACACTTCGCCCATGCCGCGCCGCGCCAGCGGATCACGATGCCGTTCCGGTTCCCCCAGCAGCAGGCCGGTCAGCATGGCGGGCAAGGCGAACGCCGCGCAGGCGAGATAAGCACCCTGCCAACCGATCCGTGCCGCCAGTATCAGCGCGAGCGCGCCCGCAGCGACCGATCCGATGCGCCAGCCATATTGCGACATGCCCGATCCCACGCCCAATTGTTCGGGCTTGAGCATTTCGATGCGATAGGCGTCGATCACGATGTCGAAGGTCGCGCCCGCCGCGCCCACAAGAATCGCGGCATAGGCGGTCTGGATCAGGCTGCTCGTCGGATCGACGAAGGCGAGATTGGCGACCGCCGCCATTACCAGCACCCCTGCGACGATCAGCCAGGAAACGCGCTGCCCCAGTCGCCCGATCAGCGGCAAGCGCACGCCATCGACCACCCAGGCCCATAGCCATTTGAGGTTGTAGACGAGGAAAGCCAGGGTGAAGGCAGTCACCGCTTTCTTGTCGATGCCGTCCTGCGCCAACCGCGTGGTCAGCGTCGCGCCGATCATGGCATAGGGGAAACCGGAAGAAACACCGAGGAAGAAGGCCGCCAATGGTCCTTTTTGCGCATAGGGCTTCATGGCATCGAGCCAGCTATTCGTGCCTTTGATGGCGTCGGTCATATTGGCGCGCGTCCCCGGTAGCGTTTGTTGCAAGCCACCATATGGACTGACGCGATGTAGGCAAGCGCGGCGTGGTTCAGTTTGCGTCGAAGAGGCTGAGACCCGTCGGCAAACGGGGACGGCGGGCGTCGCGCAATACGGCATCGACGACGCCGATCGCCGCGATCAGATCGCGCGGAGCGTAGGGTTTGGCCAGACAGCCGACCGCCAGTTCGCGCGCGTCGATGGGGCAATGGCCCGTGACAAATAATACCGGCAGTCCTTTCGACCGGGCGTGGCGGGCAACGTCGATGCCGCTTTTGTCGCCGCGCAGGGAAACGTCGGCAATGACCAGGTCGACGCCGCCGCCGTCGATGACCGCGACGGCATGGTCATGATCGTCCACCGTAGCGGCGATCCGATAGCCAGCCTGTTCCAGCGCATGTTCGTTATCGAAGGCGACCAGAGGCTCATCCTCCACCACCAAAATGGTGCGAATTGCCTTGCGGCGCGCCTTTCCGGCGGTTTCCCCCTTCACCAGCCCGAAAAACATTTGCCAAGTCCGCCCTGTTTCCGCCATGCAGCCGGTTAAACGCCTGTCCCCGTGTCGGGTTGCCGGATCGCGAGAATCCGCACCATCGACCAAGCGCCCGGACGGCAATATTCAACCTGTTGCTGGCTTTGCATCCATATAGGAAGTGCCAGTGGCCGACAAAAGGAACTTTCCCCTTGGCACCGCCAAAAAAATCTGGACCGCCCCGCAGGGCTGGACCCGGCGGTCCCAAACGGCCCGGTGGTCCCACGCGCCCCGGTTCCGGCAGGGGTAATGAGGGCCAGGATCGCGACCGCAGCGCCCGCCCGCCCGAGGGGCGTGGCGGGTCGTCGCGCTTTGCCCCCGCAGATGGCATGAGCGGCGAACGGCGCAGCGGCGGCGGGCGTTCGGATCAGGGGCGGTCTGGTCAGGGGCAGTCTGGTCAGGGACGTTCGGATCAAGGTAGGGGCGATCAGGGGCGTTTTGGCCGCAACGCGCCCGCCGAACAGCGTGGGGCGCAGGACCGGACGGATCGTATTGGCGCAGGGCGGACCCGGCCCACGTCCGACCGCAGCCCCTATGCCAAGCCGGATGCGCCGCGCGGCGAACGTAGCAGGAGCGATGCCCCCCGGACGGAGCGCGTCCGCAGCGACGCACCGCGCACCGACCGCCCACGGCCCGATCCCACGCCTGTCGGATCGGCGCGACCGCCGGTGCCGCGCGCCATGTCCGAAAAAACGCAAGCCGCCAAGGCTGCACCGGCCCGGCCGGGCGGTGGCAAGTCGGGGATCGGCCAATTCGCGTCGCACGGTTCGGCCGCAGACAAGCCATGGTCGCGCAAGCCCCCGCGCCGGGGCAGCGGGGCGACGGCACCCACCGCCAATCCGCATCCGGCCCGTGCCGCTGCGACCGAGAGCGGCAGCAACGAGCCGCAGCGCATCGCCAAATTGCTGGCGCGGGCGGGCGTGGCGTCGCGCCGGGAAGTCGAACGGCTGATCGAGGAAGGCCGGGTGACGTTGGACGGCGTGGCGGTCGAAACGCCAGCGACGCTGCTGGCTTCGCTGCATGGCATAGCGGTCGATGGCGTGGCGATCATGGCACCGCCGCCGACCCAGCTGTTCATCTTTCACAAGCCGACCGGCTGCCTGACGACCGAGCGCGATCCGGCGGGGCGACCGACCATCTATGACCGGCTGCCCGCCGACCTGCCGCGTGTGATGCCGATCGGGCGGCTCGACATGGGGACCGAAGGGCTGCTGCTGCTGACCACCGATGGCGCGTTCAAGCGGCAGATGGAATTGCCGTCGACCGGCGTGCCGCGCACATACCGCGCCCGCGCCTTTGGCGAAGTGAGCCAGGCGCAGCTGGAGGATCTGTTCGACGGGATCGAGATAGAGGGCATCCGTTATGGCCCGATCGAGGCCAATCTGGAGCGGCGGACGGGTGCCAACCAGTGGATTGAAATGACGCTGACCGAAGGCAAGAACCGCGAAGTGCGGCGCGTTCTGGAACATCTGGGGTTGCAGGTGAACCGGCTGATCCGCACCAGTTATGGCCCGTTCGTGCTGGACGACCTGCCGATGGGCGCCGTGGTCGAGGTGCGCGAGCAGGATCTGGCGATATTCCGCAAGACGTTGAAAGAGGCGAAATGAGAATCATATCGGGCCAGTGGCGCGGCCGCCCGCTGACTGCGCCCAAGGGAGACGCGACTCGCCCTACCGGCGACCGGACGCGCGAGACGCTGTTTTCGATGCTGGTCAGCCGGATCGGATCGTTCGAGGGGCTGGCCGTGGGAGATTTCTTCGCCGGGTCGGGCGCGCTGGGGTTCGAGGCGCTGTCGCGCGGGGCGGCGACATGCCTGTTCGTGGAACAGGACAAGCCTGCGCTGGACGCGATCCGCGCCAATGGCGACCGGCTGGGCATCAAGGCTGATATTCGCGCGTCGAGTGTGCTGTCGCTGGGTTCTGCGCCCAAACCGCTGGACCTGATTTTCATGGACCCGCCCTATGGCACCGGCGCGGGGCAAGTCGCGCTGGACAAGCTGTCCCGGCTGGGGTGGACCAGCGGCGCGACCTGGATCAGCATAGAGACGGACCGGCGCGAAGATGTGCTGGTCAAGGGCTTTGCCGTGGACGCGGTGCGGGACGTGGGCAAGGCGCGGATCACGCTGCTGCGGGCCGAGGATCAGGCCGTAAAGTAGACGACGAAGTAGACATATACAGCGATATGCGCAAATTTAGTTAGCCTGCTAACTAAATTTGCGCATATATTTCAATAGCTTATTGAACCGTTTATCTACTCAGCGCTTACGCATTTTGCGCGCTTCACCCGGATTGACGCAACTGTCCTGCACAGTGCGCGAGCAGACGGGATAGTCTTTCGCTTCGGCAGGCGGCGGGGTCATGTTGCCGCCGACCGTGACTGGATTGGCCGACGAGCCGACCGGGGCCGCCGGGTCTTGCGGCACACCTGCGGGTGCGGGGGCCATGCCGGGGTCGGCAGGGACTGCGCCGGTGGGCTGGGCCGCATTAGGGTCTGCGGCCGTGGCAGCGGGGTCTACGGGTGGCGGAGGCGCGGCGGGATCGGCGGGCGGGGCCATGTCGCCAGCGGGCGGCGCCATTTGCCCGGCCGGGGGTGCCATTTCCCCTGCCGGGGGAGCCGTTTCCCCTGCCGGGGGCTGGGCCGCCGTCGTGGGCATATTCTGCGCGAGGGCGACGCCGGTAAAACTCAGCATCGCGGCGCTGGCCAGCATAAGGGATTTCATCGGGATGATCCTTTCCTTTGGTTCTTCTTGGCCCCGTTTCTGGCGCGTGGGCTGAAGGGAGAACCGGCGTCATGACGCACCCGTTCCGGCCATGCGCGATGAAGCGTGGCGGATGCGCCGTGAGGGGAAGGACGGGGTGTGCCAGCGATGGGGGGACGCCGCTCCGTCAGGGCTGCGCCCTGCCGCCTCCCCTGCCAAGGCAGAGCTATCGCATGTGACCTTTCGTTATCACTACAACGTCATCCTGAATTTATTTAGCTGCGCTGGCCTGCGGCTCAGGATCCATCGTACCCCAAAAGCCGCCGTTCGTGACGAGGAATGGATGCTGAAACAAGTTCAGGGTGACGACGAAAGAAGGGTGGACTCATATGCGGTAGCCCTGCCTTGCAGAGGACGGATTTTACGATGCTGTTATTCGCCGGGGAAGCGATCGAATTTGGGGAGGTCGTTCGCGGTGGCGGCCCATGGCGGGGCGTCTGCCATCTGGATATGGGCCTGTGGCGGGAAGGCGGCCTGATCGTCCAGAGTTGCGGTCTGAATGTCGATGCAGCCGGGGAAGATGGCCGGGTTGGTGTAGAACAGCCCGGTGCCGCAATTGCCGCAAAAATGGCGCGTGGCCTTTTCCGACGACTGATAGGCGACCGGCGTGCCGTGGATCGTCACTTCATCCTGCTGGAACAAGGCCCAGCCGACCATGGGTGCGCCCGAACTGGCGCGGCAGTCGGTGCAATGGCAGATCGCGCTATGGGCCGGATCGCCGCTGACTTCGTAGCGGATTGCCCCGCACTGGCATTTGCCGGTCGCAATTGTGTCGGCGGCCATGTTTCTTCCTCCCTTGCATGATTCGCCTTTTGTTCTCATAGAAGGCGCTTCGCCGCAAGGGTCATGCCTTGCCCCTGCCCCTGCCCTTCCCTAGTTGTCCCCCATGACCTTTCCTGCACCCTCCCCCAATGATCCGCCCTATATGAAGGGGCTGAACACGCCCCAGCGCGAAGCCGTGCTGACGACCGAGGGACCAGTGCTGGTGCTGGCGGGGGCCGGCACGGGCAAGACGGCGGCGTTGACGGCGCGGCTGGCGCATCTGGTCGGGACCGGGCGCGCCTATCCATCGCAGATTTTGTGCGTCACCTTCACCAACAAGGCCGCGCGGGAAATGCGCGAGCGGGTGGGCAAGATGATCGGCCCGGCGGTCGAGGGGATGCCGTGGCTCGGCACATTCCATGCGATCGCGGCCAAGATGTTGCGCCGTCATGCCGAACTGGTCGGGTTGCAATCCAATTTCACGATATTGGATACCGACGACCAGTTGCGGTTGATGAAGCAGTTGATCCAGGCGGAGGGGATCGACGACAAGCGCTGGCCCGCCAAGCAATTGGGCGGGCTGATCGACCAGTGGAAGAGTAAGGGATGGACCCCCGACGATGTGAGCGCGGGGGAAAGCGAGGGCTATGCCAATGGCAAGGGGCAGAAGCTCTATGCCGCCTATCAGGCCCGGTTACGCACAGTAAATGCGTGCGATTTCGGGGACTTGTTGCTGCATGTTCTGACGATATTGAAGAAACATCGCGATGTGCTGGAAAGCTATCAGGAGCGGTTCCGCTATATCATGGTGGACGAATATCAGGACACCAACAGCAGCCAGTATCTGTGGCTGCGGCTGTTGGCGCAGACGCGCAAAAATCTGTGCTGCGTGGGCGATGACGACCAGTCCATCTATTCATGGCGCGGCGCAGAAGTCGCCAATATCCTGCGGTTCGAAAAGGATTTTCCGGGCGCGACCATCGTGCGGCTGGAGCAGAATTACCGGTCGACCCCGCATATATTGGGCGCGGCGTCGGGGGTGATCGCCGAAAATGGCAATCGGTTGGGCAAGACATTGTGGACCGACATCGACGTGGGCGAGAAAGTGCGCGTCATCGGGGTGTGGGACGGGCCGGAGGAAGCGCGGCGGGTCGGCGAGGAAATCGAGCGGATCGAGCGGGATGGCGGATCGCTGGACCAGATCGCGATCCTCGTGCGGGCGCAGCATCAGACCCGCGAGTTCGAGGATCGCTTCATCCAGATTGGCCTGGCCTACCGCATCGTGGGAGGCTTTCGTTTTTATGAGCGGGCGGAAATCCGCGATGCGCTGGCCTATCTGCGGCTGGTGAACCAGCCTGCCGACGATCTGGCGTTCGAGCGGATCGTCAACATGCCCAAGCGGGGATTGGGCGACAAGGCGGTGGAGAAGCTGCACCGGCTGGCGCGGGCGGAGGGGATCCCACTGGCGCTGGCGGCGGCGCGGATCATCGACACCGACGAATTAACGCCGCAGGCGCGGCGGGCGCTGGGCAGCTTCGTGGGCGATGTGGCGCGCTGGCGCGACCGGGCGGCCACCCTGCCCCATGCCGAACTGGCGCGGCAGATATTGGACGAGAGCGGCTATACCGCGATGTTGCAGGCCGAGCGTTCGACGGAGAGCGCGGGGCGGCTGGAGAATCTGTCCGAACTGGCGCGGGCGATGGAAGAATATGAGACGCTGGGCGCGTTTCTGGAGCATGTGTCGCTCGTCATGGACAATGAGGCGCAGGCAGAGACAGTCAAAGTCACGATCATGACCATCCATGCCGCCAAAGGGCTGGAATATGACACGACGTTCCTGGTCGGGTGGGAGGAAGGGATTTTCCCGTCGCAGCGGGCGCTGGACGAAGGCGGCCTCAACAGCCTGGAGGAGGAACGGCGGCTGGCCTATGTCGCGATCACGCGGGCGAGAAAGCGCTGCACGATTTTGCACGCGGCCAACCGGCGCATCTATGGCCAGTGGACGAGCAGCATCCCGTCGCGCTTCGTCGGCGAATTGCCGCCCGAACATGTCGAGGAAGAAAGCAGCATGACTGGCGGCGCGTCGCTGTGGCGGGCCAACTGGTCGGAGCGGGACGACCCCTTCGCCCATGTCGGGCGCGGCACAGGGCGCGGGCCGGGATGGCAGCGGGCGCAGGCCGAGGGGCAGTATAGCCGCGAGCCGGTGCGGATCGTGGAAGCGCGCGCTTCGGCCGTGTCGATCGGCAATAAGGGGCGCAGCGACATGAATGTGGGGCTGCGCGTGTTCCACCAGAAATTCGGTTACGGCACGGTCGCCGAGATTGAGGGCAACAAGCTGGAAATCGAATTCGAGACGGCTGGGCGCAAGCGGGTGATGGATAGTTTCGTGTCAGTCGCCTGACGGGAGCGAGACGGCCATGTTGGCGGACAATATATCGGCGATCGAGCGGGCATAGCCCTGCATGGCGAGAATAGCCGCCGTGTTGCGCAACAGCCGAGGTTTCGGGTCGATGGCGCATAAGGTGCCATAAAAGCTGCCGTCCGCCAGCAGGATGGGGAAGGAGGCATAGCTTTGGAAGCCATAGAAGATCGGGACATGATGCGTGCGCCAGTCAGTGTCGGCAGCGACATGATCGATCACGATGGCTTCGCCGCTACGGCGAATATCGTCGCAGATCGTTTTCTGGATTTCCAGTTCTTCGCCGGGATCGAGGCCAAATTCGATGCGGTCGACAATCTGGCAGGCGATCCAGCGATCTTCGGTAACGCGCGCGACGGCGGCGAAGCCCATGCCGGTGAACTGGCACACATCGTTCAGGATCGCGCTGATCCTGTCGTCCTTGCCCTGCGCAGCCACGGCCGCTGCAAAATCATCCCGCATAAACGCATCTCCGGCTGACATTCAGGTCACGAAGCGGATCGTGGCGGGATGCCAGAGCGTAGCTGTAAGTGATGCGCCATTTTGCGCAAGCGTTGGTGGAGCCTAGCGGGATCGAACCGCTGACCTCCTGCATGCCATGCAGGCGCTCTCCCAGCTGAGCTAAGGCCCCATCCGTGCGGCATGGCCGCATAGTCGTGGATCAATGCCATGTCCGGTAAAAAACCGTCGGCAGAAAAGATGGTGGAGCCTAGCGGGATCGAACCGCTGACCTCCTGCATGCCATGCAGGCGCTCTCCCAGCTGAGCTAAGGCCCCGTCACCATCATGAAGCGCCGCTTGGGTCCGGCGCCTCGGAGGTCGCTGCCATTAAGTCGCAGCAACCTCCTTTGCAACAATAAAATTGTCTTGGGCAATTTTCGATCCGATCGTATCGGCCCAGTTGCTCAAGTCTTTTGATTTTACGCGTTTTCCAAGTCAGCGGGTGTTTCCACCCGCTTCGAAAACGCTCTAGTTGTCGTCGCTGTCGTCGTCGCCGGGCGCTTCCACGCCCAGATCGTCGTCACCGCCCAGATCGACGTCATTGTCCGGCGAATCATCGTCCTCGTCCACGTCGAGATCGAGGTCGAGATCGTTGTCGACAGCCTCGACTTCGCCATCGGCGGTTTCGATGACCTTCTTGGGCGCTTCCTCATAAGGAAGCGGCTGCTTCGACTTCAGGACCGGCTCAGGTTCCCAGGCAGCGTTGCAATTGATGCAGACTACCGGATCATCCTTGCCAAGGTCGTAGAAGCGCGTGGCGCATTTCGGGCAGGTCCGCTTCGTACCCCATTCAGCCTTCACCATGTCCGGCCTGTTCCTTCTTCGATGCTCAAATAGAATTTGACGCGGCACAACTGACGTTGCCCGCGAAACGTGGCGCGCCTTGCCATAGCGCAAGCGCGCTGTCAAAAGCCGGGCGCATTTTTTCCCGCCAGACCAGACTGGACGCATAGTGACCGCTTCTGCCCAACTGCCCCGCCCGATGACCTTTTCCGCCGCATCGCCCCTGTCGGGCCATGTCACCGTGCCGGGGGACAAGAGCATTTCGCACCGATCGCTGATGCTGTCGGCGCTGGCGGTGGGGGAAAGCCGGGTCGAGGGGCTGCTGGAGGGCGAGGATGTGCTGGCGACCGCTGCGGCGATGCGCGCCATGGGGGCGGACATCGTGCGCGATGACGAGGGCGTGTGGCACATATATGGCGTGGGCGTGGGCGGGCTGTTGCAGCCTGAGACGGCACTGGACATGGGCAATAGCGGCACGTCGACCCGGTTGCTGATGGGGCTGCTGGCCAGCCATGACCTGACGGCGACTTTTGTTGGCGACGCATCGCTCAGCAAGCGGCCGATGGCGCGGGTGACCGAACCGCTGGCGCGGATGGGGGCAAGCTTCACGAGCAGTCCGGGCGACCGCCTGCCGCTGACGATGAAGGGCGCCTGCCCTGCCGTACCGCTGGACTATCGCCTGCCGGTCGCGTCGGCGCAGGTGAAGTCGGCGATATTGCTGGCGGGGCTGAACACGCCGGGCATTACCCGCGTGGTCGAGCCGGTGCCGACCCGCGACCATAGCGAACGGATGCTGCGCGGGTTCGGCGCGGACCTGAATGTCGAGGTCGAGGCCGACGGGGCGCGGATCATCACGCTGGTGGGTGAGGCGGAATTGAAGCCGCAGAATATCGTCGTGCCGGGTGACCCCTCCTCCGCTGCGTTCCCGATGGTTGCCGCGTTGCTGGTGCCGGGATCGCAAGTGACGATCGCCAATGTCGGGCTGAATGCGACGCGCGCGGGGCTGATCGACCTGCTGCGCGAGATGGGCGGCGACATTGCTGTCATCAATGCGCGGGAAGTCGGTGGTGAGCCGGTGGGCGACCTGGTGGTGACGGCGTCGGCGCTGCACGGCGTGGAGCCGGACCCGGCGCGCGCACCGGCCATGATCGACGAATATCCCGTCGCCTTCATTGCCGCCGCCCTTGCGCAGGGGCGCAGCGTGTTTCGCGGGCTGGAGGAATTGCGGGTCAAGGAATCAGACCGGATCGCCACCATGGCGGCGGGGCTGCGCGCCATCGGCGTGATGGTCGAGGAGTTGGAGGATGGCATCATCATCGAGGGGAGCGGTGGCGCGCCGCTGGCCGGTGGCGGGCCAATCGCCACCAGGCTGGACCATCGCATCGCCATGAGCTTTGCCGTGGCGGGACTGGTATCGCGGGACGGGGTGACGATCGACGACATGGCACCGGTGGCGACCAGCTTTCCGACCTTCGTGCCGCTGCTCCAGACACTGGGAGCGATCGCATGACTTTTGATCTGGCCAATATCGTCGGGTTGGCGGGCAGCGCGATGATGGTCGTGGCCTATGCCTACAGCAATATAGCCAAGACGATGAATTTCGTCCTGTTCAACCTGCTCAATCTGGTGGGATCGCTGTTGCTGATCTGGTCGCTGACCGTGCATTTCAACCTGGCGTCGATGGCGCTGGAAATCGTGTGGACGCTGATCGCGCTGCTGGGGCTGGCCAAGGCCATTCGGAGCAAATCGGCATGATTATCGCCGTCGATGGTCCCGCTGCGTCGGGCAAAGGCACGATCGCCAAGGCGCTGGGGCGGCATTATGCCCTGCCCGTGCTGGACACTGGGTTGCTGTATCGCGCGGTCGGGCTGGCGGTGCTGAAAAGCGGTGGCGACCCGGATGTCGCGGCGGACGCGCTGGCAGCGTGCGGGTTCGACGACATGACGCTGGCCGACCCGGCGCTGCGCAGCGAAGCGGTGGGCAGTCTGGCGTCGCGCGTGTCGGTGCATCAGGGGGTGCGCGACGCGCTGGTCCAGCGGCAGCGCGATTTTGCGACGCAGCCGGGCGGCGCGATATTGGACGGGCGGGACATCGGCACCGTCATTGCGCCCGATGCCGACGCCAAGATATTCGTGACGGCCAGCGTCCATGTGCGCGCCGAGCGGCGGTACAAGGATGCGATAAGCCATGGCGGCCATGCCGATATGGACAGCCTGATCGCGGACATTCAGGCACGCGACACACGCGACATGAGCCGGGACCATGCACCGCTCAAGCAGGCCGACGGTGCGGACTTGCTAGATACCAGCGATTTGACTATAGACGCGGCCGTCCGGCAGGCTGTTGCGCTTGTGGACGCACAGCTTGAAGGTCGCGCCAGCCGCTGACCCGTCAAGGCGCGCGGTTATGCCACGCGCCCTTTTCGCTTTTCAACGCCGCGCGTTCCCAAGCCTTCTAACCTGCGGGATATGTTCAGGATATTCGGTCCTGAACATGGTTTGGCCAAAGACCATCGGATCCAACCGGTTGGCCAGCAATGACGAGTGAAGGACTAACCATGGCCTCTACGGCATTCCCCACGCGCGACGATTTCGCCGCGCTTCTCAATGATTCCCTCGGTGGCGAGGACGGCGGCTTTGAAGGTCGCGTCGTCAAGGGCACCGTTACCGCCATCGAAAACGACCTGGCCGTCATCGACGTAGGTCTGAAGTCCGAAGGCCGCGTGCCGCTGCGCGAATTCGCGATGCCGGGCCAGAAGGCCGACATCAAGGTCGGCGACGAAGTCGAAGTCTATGTCGACCGCGTCGAAAACGCCCATGGCGAAGCCATGCTGTCGCGTGACCGCGCCCGCCGCGAAGCCGCCTGGGACAAGCTGGAAGCCGAGTTCACCGAGAGCGCGCGCGTCGAAGGCGTCATCTTCGGTCGCGTCAAGGGCGGCTTCACCGTCGACCTGGACGGTGCCGTTGCGTTCCTGCCCGGCAGCCAGGTCGACATTCGCCCCGTGCGCGATGTCACCCCGCTGATGGATATTCCGCAGCCTTTCCAGATCCTCAAGATGGATCGTCGTCGCGGCAACATCGTCGTGTCGCGTCGCGCCATCCTCGAAGAAACCCGCGCCGAACAGCGCAGCGGCCTCATCCAGACGCTGGCCGAAGGTCAGATCATCGAGGGCGTCGTCAAGAACATCACCGATTATGGTGCGTTCGTTGACCTGGGCGGCATCGATGGCCTGCTGCACGTCACTGACCTGAGCTACAAGCGCATCAACCACCCCAATGAGATGATCAACATCGGCGATACCGTCCGTGTCCAGATCATCCGCATCAACCGCGACACCCAGCGCATCTCGCTCGGCATGAAGCAGTTGGAAAGCGATCCGTGGGAAGGCGCGAGCGCCAAGTATCCGATCGGTGCCAAGCTGTCGGGCCGCGTCACGAACATCACCGAATATGGTGCGTTCGTCGAGCTGGAGCCGGGCATCGAAGGTCTGGTCCACGTCAGCGAAATGTCCTGGACCAAGAAGAACGTCCACCCCGGCAAGATCGTTTCGACCAGCCAGGAAGTCGAAGTTCTGGTTCTGGAAGTCGATCCCGAAAAGCGCCGCATCTCGCTGGGCCTCAAGCAGGCACAGTCGAACCCGTGGGACAGCTTTGCCGAGCGTCACCCGATCGGTTCGACCGTCGAGGGCGAAGTCAAGAATGCGACCGAGTTCGGCCTGTTCATCGGCCTGGACGGCGACGTCGACGGCATGGTCCACATGTCCGACATCGCATGGGGCATTTCGGGCGAAGACGCGCTGGCGCTGCACCGCAAGGGCGAGGCCGTTTCGGCTGTCGTTCTCGACATCGACGTCGAGAAGGAGCGCATCAGCCTTGGCATGAAGCAGCTTGAGCGTGGCGGTCCGGCTGCGGGCGGCACCACTGCTGCTGCTGCTGGCCTGAACAAGAACGCGATCGTCACCGTGACCGTGCTTGAAGTTCGCGACGGCGGCCTGGAAGTCCAGGCTGGCGAAGATGGCGCCACTGGCTTCATCAAGCGCAGCGACCTGGGCCGTGACCGTGACGAACAGCGTTCGGAACGCTTCCAGACCGGCCAGAAGTTCGACGCCATGATCACCGGCTTCGACCGTGCCAAGAAGCCGACCTTCTCGATCAAGGCGATGCAGATCGCCGAAGAGAAGCAGGCTGTGGCGCAATATGGTTCGTCCGACAGCGGCGCGTCGCTGGGTGACATTCTGGGCGAAGCGCTCAAGGCCAAGACCGAAGGCTAAAAGCTTTCGTCTTTCGACTTGTCGTTTAGAAAAACCCGCCGGACCTTATGGTTCGGCGGGTTTTTTCTTGTCAGTGTCTGGAAACGAAACGATCTTTTTGTTGCCTGATTGTCAACGCCTCGCAGAACCTCTATGCAATGAAGGGGCACAGCATAGGGGGCTGGAGAACCAATGATCCGTTCGGAACTGATCCAGAAACTGGCTGACGAGAATCCGGGGCTTAACCTTGCGGAGGTAGAAAAGATCGTCGATCTTTTCTTCCGCGAGATTGTGGACCGGCTGGCGTCGGGGGGCCGGGTCGAATTGCGCGGCTTTGGCGCATTCACCACGCGGGCGCGCGACGCCCGGACCGGGCGCAACCCGCGCACGGGGGAGCAGGTGCCGGTATCGGCCAAGCGCGTCCCCTATTTCAAGCCGGGCAAGGAAATGCGCGAGCGGTTGAACGTCAAGGGCGACGACTGATCCTGCCACAGCGGGCTTGACCTGACCCGCGCCAGCGGTCAGGGGAGCGTGACCGGAACGGTTCGCGCGGACGTGGCGAAATCGGTAGACGCAGCGGACTTAAAATCCGCCTTCCCCTGGAAATGCGGGTTCAAGTCCCGCCGTCCGCACCATTCTGTAAACGTTGGATTTTCCGGCGCGCTTCGGCGTTGCCGGGTTTCGTCGTTCCGACTTTTTCCGACATGTCATTCCGACAAATCGCGATCCGATCTGGCGGCGTCGGTCATGGTCGATCCTTCTCTTTCCTCGCCCGCTCGACAATGTGCCGCTGCCGGGCAGTGCCCGCGCTGCGCGCCTTTTCCTGATTCGCCTTGTTGTAGGTCGCCGTTTGCTGAAGCGTCCGGTGGCCCGATATCGGCCGAATGTCATATATCCCGGCATCGCCCATCTCGGTTGCCCCTCCGTGGCGGAAGCCTGTCATGGTGAAATCCTTGGGCAGTCCAGCCGCCTCGCGAATCGACCGCAGCCGACGGCCGACCTCGCGCTCGGTGAACCGCTTGCCGGTGCGCTCGTTGATGACGATGTGCCCCTGCCCGCGCTTCATGCGGGCCAACTCCGCCTCCAGTTCAGGATAGAGCAGCGCACCGCGCGCGCGGACGTCGTCATCCTCGCTGTCAGGATCCGGCGCACCGCGCAGGGGGATGATCTGGGTGTCGCCCGTCTTGCCTTGGCGCATGGCGAACTGGACGCCCGGCTGGTAATCCTCCCAGAAGAAGCCCCGTTCCTCGTCGCCCGGCTCAAGGATGTAGCCGAACACGTCCGACACGCGGCGCAACAGCTCGAAGGAGATCGCTGCGGCGGTCGCCAAAGACTGATGCCCCATCTCCCGCGCCTTTGCCCGGAACAGGTCATATTCAGCGCGAGTGTTGGCCCGGTTTCCCTTCTTCGCGGTCATCTTGATGCCCATGCGCGCGAACGGGTTGGGATCTTTCACCTTCTTCGCGCGAATCGCCTCATTCCACACGCGCCGGCACACCTGCATGCAGTATGCGCCCTGCCGGTCACCCTTCTGTTTGATGAGCAGCCGATAGAGCGCGTCCGCGTGACTGGCGTTGACCTCGACGGCGCGGCGCTGGCCAAAGGTCGTTGTCTTGAGTTGGACCGCCTCCACGATCGCCATCATCTCGCGATAGTCCTGGCGGGTGCGGTGACTGGCCTCCTTGTAGCGGACGTGGCCACGATACCAGGCGAACAGCGCCTTGACGCTACCCTCGGCAGCCTTGCCCTCCACACCCAGCCGCCAGTCGTCCAGCGCGGCATTGAGAAGTTCGGCCTTGCCGATAGCGTGCGACAGGTCGCTGCCCAGCGCTTCAGAATCGACCATGCAGACGCGACCGAACTTCTCGGCTGGCGGCTTCGCCCAGCTGGGGCGTTCCCAGAAATATGCAGTCTCGCCCTTCGACGTCCGCTTGGCGCGCAGGTAGCGCGGCAGTCTGATCTTAGCCACCCAGTCCCTCGAATTCGCTATCAATGTCGGTGGAGGTGCCGCCGAACAGATTGGCCGTCACCTTGTCCAGATGCTCGCGCAGATAGACCAGTTCACCATTGCGCCCGATTCGCCGGCCGGTCAGCGAGCCGGATGTCTCGAGGTGCGTGAACAGCTTGGGCGCCAGCCCGGTATATTGCAGGGCGGCGTCTCGGTTGAACGTGAGCGGCGGCGTGTTGAACGTCACCTGGCGCGCAGCGGCTCCCATTATTTACCCTCCTCGATCGCCGATCGCACGGCGAGGCCGGTCGCGTTGTTCCAATACATTCCCGGCAGCGGTCCGCCCGGCCCTTGGCGATGCCCCAGCTTGCGGCGCTCCAGCGCCTTGGCGACCGCGTAATCGGCACCGCTGCGCAGTTCGATACCCACGCCCCGCGCGCCCGTGACATCGTCCGGTTCGCTGTCCATGAGCATACGGCGCTGCGGCGCCGTGAGGTTGGGCCAGGTCACGCCGTACTCCTTTCGATCAAGAGGGAATGACGGATGCGCAGCCCCAGCCGCGTCAGTCGGCAATAGCCGCGATTGCGGTTCTGGAATGAATACCCCTCCCCGCCCACCATGATCCCGCGCCGGGCGAGCGCCGCGCAGGTGTCAAGGCCCACGCCGCGCGTTTCCACGACATAGGTAAAGTCCTGCCCGTCATCGTCGGCTGGCCGGTGGGGCTGGAGGCGGCAGAGCAGGCGCTTCTGCGGGTCCGACAGTCCGGCGACGACGACGGCAATGGCCGCCTGCCCTTCGGCGAGCATGGCGCGCAGCTGCTCGACATGACGCTCTGCGGCCCCGGCGCGGCGATCGGCCTCGTCACGTTCGGCGCGCAGGGTTTCGAGGGTGTCGGTCATGCCGCCTGCCTTTCCACGCGCTGGAGGTAGTGGCGGATGACGTTGACGGGCATGGAATTGCCCAGCGCCTTGTAGCGCGGGCCGTCTGCCATGCAGTCGGTCACAAGCCGATCACCATCTTGCCAGACCGACCGCCCCTCGATCGCCGCCAGTTCAGCCTCATCGGCGTCGACGGTGCGCGTCCGGTAGGGAACGGCAGTGAAGTGGTCGGGAAAGCCCTGAAGCCGCTCGCACTCGACCGGCATGAGGCGGCGAACGCCGGTGCTGGCGACATAGCTACGGCTGGACCCGCCGGACGCGGCCCGGATGTTGGCGGTGTCGTGCGGCCCCTCAAGCTGCGCGCCACCTTCGCGGCCTCGCATATCAAACGCAACGGCGTGCGGCTGGCCCGATGTCAGGCTGAATGATGCATCCTCGCTGATGCCCATGCCAGCGTCGCGCAGGCGCATACGGCCCTCCGCATCTGGTGACATGCTTTTGGCCTCACCGGTACGGCCGACGGCGTCGGCATGAACCGCATAGGCGATCGCCTGCGCCTGCGGACTGGATGATCCGAGCGACCCGAAAACTTCCTCGCTCGAACAACAATCTTCCCGGCTGTTAAATGCCAATGGAACCGCAACCAGATTCTGGCATTCGTCGCCGCACGGCCCGCCGGACCCCTTGGCCCATTTGGACGACACGGTTGCGCTTACCAGCATCGTGGCCGCAGTCTCCGCCCCCATTCCCGGCTGGCGCGCGCCGCCCGTCTGGTTGCCGCCTGCGGGCAATGTGGCGGCTATCTCAGCGACGTGGCGGATCAACCCTCCATCGCAGTCGAAGTCGGTGCCGAGGCCCCCGCCTCCAGTGCTGCGGCTAGGGATGGTGGGAGCCGCTTGCCCCGGTTCGCGGCGCGGCGGATGATTCCCGTGCAGGCCAGTGCGCTCAAAAAGTACCGCAGCGGGATCAATCCCGTCCACAAAACTTGCGACAAGGATGACACGCGCGCGGCGCTGGGCCAGGCCGAAATATTGAGCGTCCGAAACGCGCCACGCGGCTTTTCCGAAGGGTCCATCAACCATGCCCGCACCAGGCCACCGTCCGCGTTTGAGTGGTGAAACGATGGGGGTATCGCTCCCGACAATTCCTGCCAGGAAACATCCGAAGGGGTTGTCGGCGTGGGAGAGGATGCCGGGGACGTTTTCCCAGAGGAATCCCCGGAGGCTTCCAGCGCGTCGAAGAGCGTGAACAAGGCGAAGGAACTCCATGGTGAGATTGCCGCGCGCATCGGCCATGCCGCCGCGCAGGCCTGCGACGGAAAAGGACTGGCACGGCGTCCCGGCGACCAGCCATTGCGGCAGGGTGACGCCCAGCCTGCGGAGGAACCGCACGCGGATCGCGGTGAAGTCGCCCCAGAGCGCGGGACCGCCGCCCTGGCGAGTGCGGCGCGCATCCTCCGCGCCATGGCGATAGGACATGATGGAGCGCGGTGCCGCCTCGATCTCCGAGGCGAGCGACCATCGCCAGTGCGGCATGGCGACTTCCGGCGCGCCGATGCCAGAGCAGACGGTGGCGGCGATCATCAGTCCGGCCTCCCGATCATCTCATTGTGGACAGCGACGATCGCGCACAGAGCGCCCATCGCCGCATGGTTGTCGCCGAAGCTGACAAGGATGGTGCGCGCCCGCGTGTCGTCATCGATCGCGGCGATGTGCAGGCCGTCGGCTGGCCATATCTCGTCGGTGCCCAAGTCGCCCGATACGCGGTCGCTTTCGAGCCACTTCTTGCCCCAGTTCGCGCGCAGCAGTTCGCAGGCGGCATCGAAAGGATCTGGCGGGTTCTGCGGCACGCCGTGTTCGTGGCAGAATTTGCATGACGCGGGGTTGCGGCGGCAGTGGGAGATCCGCCCCTCCGTGCCCGACCGCGTGATGTGGCAAGGCCCCCACCGGCTCATGCCGATAGTGAATTCATCCGTTTCGGCACCGAACTTGCTCATGCCGGCGGCACCTCTTCCGGGCCATTGATGAAGTCCAGCTGTGCGCCATGCAGGTCGCAACACTCTGCGAACCATCCGCGCAGCGTGGCCGCCAGGCGAGCCTCCAGTTCGATGGCGTGTGGACCGTCCATGTGGCCGCCCTCCCATCCGTCTTCACCCCAGACTTCATCCTCCAGAAGCTGCTCATTGATCTGGTCAGCGTCAAAAATATGAAAGTTAGGGATCTGGCGCTTGGCCTGTAGAATCCAGACCGGCTCACCTGGCATGTCCGCGCGAGCGGCTGCGATCGTGCTATCGCGGTCGATGCCTCCCATGGTCCACCATTCTGCGTCGTGATGGCCGGCATAGAACCATCCCGTCGGGTTTTTGATTGCAGGCTCAAGGCCAACCAGCGCATCAGATGCGAGATCGGCTAAGCGCTGGTTGGTAGCAGCCTTCTCTGCTTTCCCCGCCCCGCGATGCTCCCCAGCATAGAAGGCGAATTGATCCCGGCATTTGATGAGGGCGGCGCTTAGCCGCGCGATCGTGTCGTCGGCCATCACGCCATCTCCCCGCAGCCACGCCCAACCAGCTCACCGTTCGCGCCGCCGGTGAAGTCGCGCCAGTGGACCCAGCCATTGCGGCAGTCGAAGCCCCACTCACGCTCTTTCGTGCCGGTGAAGAACAGCGACACGGCTGGCATACCGTCGATCAGTTCAAGGCGGTGCATCGCGGTCGCGGGGCGCGTGACGACGTCGCCAGGCTGGCGGATGAAGATGCCGTCGGGCGTGATCTCGCGATAGCTGCCCGCGATGAGGTAGGACGTGTTCGCCCACGGGTGATCATGCAGCGCGCGATCGTCATCGTCGCGCAGGATCCGATGCAGGTAGACATTCTGCTGCTCATTGCGCGGGATGATCCACCAACGTTCCAGATAGACCGGATCGCCGATCGGGAAGTCGCATGGCCGCGCCATGACGGATGCGGCCCATGACTGCATGTCGGCGAGGGAGGCGTAGCCGACGTTCATGCGCGGCTCCCTTCGAGATATTCAATCTCCCAGGTCGGATGATAGAGGCCGACGTAATCCGACCCGTCGAGCTTGATCCGCAATCGGGCGCCTTCGACTGACACGATCGTGCCGTCCTGCGGCTGGTCGTCTCCGGAATAGCGGATGCGCCCGCCGATGGTGACGGGCACGCCATACTGGCGGCTGATGTAGTCGGCGCTGGCCTGCATAGGATCATCCTGGGGCATGGCAGATCGACCGGCCTCGACGGCCGACCTGCGGGTTCGCAATGACGACGGGGGAGAGGTCCGATCGTCCGAGGCTACCGTCCGATGCGCGCGGGTCGCGCTTGCGCACATTGAGGACAGTGGGGGAAGGTGGAGAATGGCGCGGAAGCGTTCGGCCTGCGCGGCGGCGGTGCGGGCGACGGCGATCATTGCCCTGCCCCCGCCACGACACGGCAGGCCATGGCCAGCAGCTTGAAACTGAAAAGCCACATGCCTGCGCCCAGGGCGCAAGCAATGCCGACGACGACCGGCGAGAGTGCGCAGCCGCGCGGATCAGCGTCGGGGCGCATGTACGGCCTCCTGCGGGATCGGTTCGAACAGCAGGGCGGCGGCCATTTTGTCGCGGTAGTGCCAGAGCATATGGACCGTCATGGCGAGCGAGCCGATGCCAGCGGCGGCGAACAGCGAGGCGGCGAAGATTGAGAAGGCGCTCATGCGGCGATGCTCGACTTGATCGCGACCAGGCCTTTCAGCGCTGCGTTGGCGTCGTCACCGTCAGCGGTTGCGATTTCAGCGTCGCCCCAAGTGCCTTCCGCCTGAAAGTGGCCGTCGCGATGGACGTGGATGCCCAGCCAAGTGAAGCCGTAGCTTGCCCGCATCGATGCCAGGATACTGCCCAGAGCGGCGAATGCCACCTCCGGGTCAAAGTCGGCAGGAATGTCGGGATTGACGCCTCTCAGGCGATCGATGCCAACCATGATCTTCTCCCCACCGTCTCTCGCGCTGGCTGGATGCCGAGCGGGTCAGGTGATGGAGAAACAATACATCACGTATCGTTCATGTCAATACGTTATGTATCGCTATTCGTCGGGCGGTATCCAGTCGGGATAAAACCCGTCTTCATCCTGCGCTGATTCGGCTGGCAACTCAGGCAGCGTCGGGATCTCACCATCCAGCCCAATCCGAATGACGGCGCCCCATGCCGCCCGATCCTGAAAGATGGCCGCCGTAATCCGCCCGCGCGCCAGGTAGGTGTGGATGAGCTGCGCCTGAAAGGATTTCACATAGCCGATCTGCACGCCGCGCGTGCTGAACGCCGCCACCGCCTGGGGATCGACCGGGTTTTTCGGCTCAGGTACGAGATGCACTTCCTCGCCCGGCGTGGACCACAGGATCTCCGACCGGCGGTTGGACTTGTCCTTGTTCGGGTGGTCAGCGCCGACGATGGCGAGGGAGAGTTGCGACAAACTACTACACAGTCAAAAAATTAATTGACCCTGTAAGGAGGTCGCCGTGCGACCCGCGCAATACAACCGAATAATGCCCCGGAACCGGGAAAACAAAAGGCTCTCCTATTACCCTCATGACGATCGATCCGGTCGGATCGCCATATTTGAGCATCGCCGACTGGCATTCGTCAATGACCGCCTGCTCCAGCTTGGATAAAAACATGGACTGCCCGTTCGGCGTGATCATTATCAGGTCGAAGAGTTCGAGCTTGGCGCCCGCCAGCAATGTAATCCTAGTGTAGATACAAAACTTAGTAACGGCTGCTGGAAAAGCTGGCATGCCGATGTTGCTAGGCAATGCGCCGACCAAGCTCTCCTTGTTGCCAAGCTCCGCGCGAAGATCTTCACAGAAAATCGACACCGCCTGAACGCCGGGAATCATGCTGGCACCTCGAATTTTTTGCTATTGGCACGCAAAGTGGCAACATCGTTGCCGAATGCTGAAGAGCTGGATCGCAAAGCGGGAGGCACAGCTGGTAGAATATTACCGCGACCACTTACTGGCTTTTCAACGAACTTCAGGTCGACATCGTAGCCCATCGCCCAGGCGAATTCAGCAACCCTACCAATGGACATGTCATCGTTGCCGTTGAGTTGGCGGTTAATCACGGACCGATGTACATCGAGCTGTTCAGCTATAGCGGCTTGTGTCAGTCCAGCCGCTTTGCGAACCTCGAAAGCCTTTTGCACCGTGCGGTGCGCCTTTGCGACAAATCGAGCAGCCGCACGACGATTGCCCTTAACTCCAGTTCGATATGACATTGTCAGGTTCCGTCCCGCTGATATATTCAGCTTCATCTCCGAAAAACTTAATTCTCAAGTCTGAGGCTTCGTTGATGTAACCGGTATATAAATTATGCTCTAGAATACGATGCTTGGTATCAACTGATGTCGCGATGAAAACGTCTTTCAGATAAAACCAGCCAAACATTCGAACATCTGGCGTCTTTATCTCCCAAACCCCTTTAGATTTTGGGTTCAAACACTTAAACTGTTCGCTCGTATATAGCTCAGTTCCATCGCAAAAATCCGTAAATACAGCGTCAAGCTGCTCCATCGGCGATGTTTCAAGCTGACGATCTGAGGCGGCGTGCTGAACGCGATCCGCAATCTGATCACGAACCTTCTTAAACATATAGATTGTACGCGCCTCTAGAACATGCGCCTCCAGTTCCGGATCATACCGCTCGATTACGCCCGATGCGATGAGCTGCTCAATCTCATTTGTTGACATGTAGGTCAACAACCCTTGATTATCAATGAACGAAAAATGCGTTCGGTTTTCAATGCCGCCGCCCCGACCAAACCACCCGCCCGATAATCCGCACATCCTCGACCGACACGACCTTGTTCGGCACGATCGGATTGTCGGAAATAATTTCCACCTTGCCGCTCTCGGCCAGGCCGATGCGCTTTACTGCTCCCGCGCCATGAAGGCTTATCGCCCAGATGCGGTCCCATTTGTTCAGCTGGTTCTGCATCGTGTCGATGACGATCATGTCGCTGTCCATGAGTGTGGGGAGCATACTGTCGCCCACACCGTCGGCCACCAGCAGGCGGTGCGCTGGTGACGGGCTGATAAGGCGCAGGATGTTCGGATCGAACAGGGCGACCGCTTCCTCGACATAGTCGTCCAGGTTGGTGCCATCTCCCATGGCAAAGCCCAAGTTAATGCGCTTCAGCGCGATCGCGCCGTCGCCGTCGGCAGCGCCGCGCACAAGAGGCAGATCCGGCGATGGAGCATCCCCACCTTCACCCATGAGCCACGGGGCTTGAACCTTGAAGGCCTTTGCGTAGCGCTGCGCTGTCGCAAAGTCGAAGCCACGGGTGCCGTTCTCATGGTGACGGTAGGCCGCCGACGACCATCCATAAGCATCGACAGCCGCCTGCGCGCTTTGATATCCTGCATCTATTCGGGCGCGCCGTAGCCGCGCGGCTGGTTCTGAAGACATATGACGATCAATACACAGCGTAGCGATACGTTGGGTATTGACTTGACCGATACGTATTGTATCAATGCGGCATGTCTCACCTGTCATCGATCTATGCCGTCTGGGATGGCAACGCGGAGGCGCTCGCAGCCGATATCGGCGAAAGCGGCGTCCTTGTTCGCCAGTGGAGGAACCGGGGAAGCATTCCCGCGCGATACTGGCAGCGGATCATCGATGCCGCTGGAAAGCGCGACCATGTCGTAGCGTGGACCAATTTCATTGCCCCGGAGGATATTTCGCCCGCCCTTTGCACCACATGCGCGGCGACAACTACGATGGCCGGTTGAGCGGCGACTATGATGGCCGGTAGGATCGGTTGTCTGGTCTGATCGTAGGGAGGGGCGCAGCCCCGACCGGAGAGCGGACCAGACAACCGGTGGCGATCTTTTTCCCCTTCTTTCGGGGGGCAGATCGGGGCTGTGGCGGGCGGTGGTATCGGAACACTCATCGAACAACGAGCGATGGGTTTGCGATGCCGGGCCACCACATTTCCGATCAGCAGGTATTTCTCTTCATGACCCATCGTCGCCAACACACCCAGGCCGTCGCGGCTGCCAAGGCCGGTATCAGCGAACGCAGCGCACGCCGGATCGAGAACGATCCGCAGCTTCCGTCCCAGAAGAAGAAGGAGCGCCACTGGCGCACCCGCGCCGATCCGCTCGAGCCATTCTGGCCACGTATAGAGGAGTTGCTCCAGATCGACGGTATCATTGCCGTCACGGTCTTCGAGACGCTCCAGGACGAGTTCGGCGAGGATGCTGTTCCCGATGCGATACGACGAACACTGGAACGCCGGATCGCCCGCTGGCGGGCACTGCACGGCGGCGAGAAGGAGATCTTCTTCCCGCAGCATCATGAGCCCGGTCGGCAGGGCCTGTCGGATTTCACGGTATGCGACAGTCTCAAGGTCACTGTTGCCGGCGAGACCCTGGCCTATCGCCTCTACCACTTCCGCTTGGCGGCGAGTGGCTGGGAGCATGCGGCTGTCGTGCTGGGCGGGGAGAGCTTTGCCGCCCTTTCGGAGCACCTGCAGGATGCGTTGTGGAAGCTGGGCGGTGCGCCGGCCGAACACCGCAGCGATTCCCTGTCAGCCGCCTACAAAAACCTCAACGCCGATGCGCAGCGGGATTTCACCCGAAGCTATGACGAGCTGTGTCGTCATTACGGCATGCTTGCTACCCGCAACAACCGCGGCGAGGCGCACGAGAACGGATCGATCGAAGGTCCCCATGCCCATCTCAAGCGACGGCTCGATCAGGCCTTACGCCGGCGGGGCAGCCGCGATTTCGTCAGCATCGAGGCCTGGCGCGAGTTCGTTGAGGCGCAGGTCGCCAGACAGAACCGGCGACATGCTGCGCGCATCGATGCAGAACGCAGGGTACTCAAGGCGCTGCCCGCAAGGCGAACCACCGATTTCGCCATGGTCACCGTCGATGTCACCCGCAACGGCACCGTCGCCATCGATCGGGTTACCTATTCGGTGCCTTCCCGCCTCGTCGGACGGCGCCTCAACGCGCATCTCTTTGACGATCGCATCGAGCTCTTCCTCGGTCCAGACAGGGTAATGTCCACGCCGCGTGTGCGGATCAGTCATCCCCACCGGGGGCATAGCATCGATTTCCGGCACATGATCGGTAACCTGCGCCGCAAGCCCGGTGCACTGCGCAACCTCGTCTACCGCGAAGCCCTCTTCCCCGATCACGCCTACCGGCGGGCCTGGCAAGCCTTCGATGCCCAACTCGATGGACGGCAGGCCTGCCGCGATGCCGTCGCGCTGCTCGATATCGCCGCCAGGGGCGACTGTGTCGACGTGCTGGCCCGGCGGATCGATGAGGCTCTCGACAGCGGGCGCTTGCCCGATGTCGATGCGCTCAGGGACGAGTTCCTGCCAACCGCAAGATCGCAGCGCGATGTCGCTATCCCGCCACCCGATCTGCACAGCTACAACAGCCTGATCGCCAGCGGGGAGGTGCACTGATGACCCGCACCAAGGATCAGGCCGCCGCCGTACTGCCTACCCTGCTGAAGGCCTTGCGCCTGCCGAGCATCAACCGCAACTGGAAGCGCCTCACCGACACCGCCGATCGCGATGGCTGGCCGGCCGCCAACCTGCTGGCCTCGCTTCTCGAGATCGAGATGGCTGATCGCTCCTCCCGGCGCATCCAGCGCCATCGCGACCAGTCCGGCTTGCCCGCAGGCAAGACCTTCGCCACCTTCGATTTCGACGCCGCCCCCGGCATCCGCAAACCGCACCTCTTGTCCCTCGCCGCCGGTGACGACTGGATCGAGAACGGCGGCAACCTGCTGCTGTTCGGCCAGAGCGGGACCGGCAAGACGCACGCAGTTGCCGCCATTGGCCATGCCCTCATCGACACGGGGCGGCGCGTCCTGTTCTGCTCCACCACCGACATGGTCCAGAAGCTCCAGTCCGCGCGCCGCGACCTCAGCCTGCCCGCCATGCTCGACAAGCTCGACAAGTTCGATCTCATCGTGCTCGACGATCTGTCCTACGTCCGCAAGGACCAGGTCGAGACCAGCGCCTTGTTCGAGCTCATCGCCCACCGCTACGAACGCCACTCGCTCGCCATTACCGCCAACCAGCCATTTTCGGCATGGGACAACGTCTTCCCTGATCCCGCCATGACTGTCGCCGCGATCGACCGCCTCGTGCACCACTCGACCATCATCGAGATGAACGGCGAAAGCTACCGCAAGCGTTCCGCCGTCGCCCGCATCAACGCCGGCGATTACGACACGCCCAATGGCGCCCCGGACCGGCCATCATAATTGCCGCTGGCTTCGCGCTCGGGAGCACCCTTGCTGAGGCAACGGGTAATTGTCGCCAGCGCCAATTACATGCCAACCATCCCATGCGCTTCAAACCCTCGCTTCCGGCCAGCGCCAGCGACAATTACCCAGCGTCGTAATTGTCGCTCGACGGTTGCTCCTCGCAACAGCAAATGGTAGCCAGAATTCACCAACCGGCGCGGCCACCTATCGGCCATCAAAATTGACGCCGACCGGACACCGTAATCGTCGCGCTACACCACATGCGACGCGCGGCTGGACGACATGTCGATCCGCGCTTGCGGCGTGCGTGACTGTCCCAATGCACAGAAGGACGCGGCGTGATGAGTGGATGCTGTGATCATGGGGCCGGTCTACGCGCAGGTGCGCCCAGCGTGTTGGGCAAGTTGCCCCGCCTCACCCAAAGTTCTTATCGCGAGGCTGTCAGCCAGACCGTCAGCGCGCTCGCCGCGCCGGAAGGCCTGACGGATCAGGACATGGCAGAACTGATCGGCGCGTCTGCTGCGACGGTCGGCAATGCACGCAACCGCAAGGGCGACCTGTCTCCGCTGCCACTTCTTGGCATCGGAAAGGCGTTCGGCCCTGACGCGCTCAATACCATCCTAGCCCTGATCGGCGCCAAGGCGGTGCCGACCGACGCGATCTGTTGCGGCAACGTCTCGCACATTCCCGTGGCGATCGCGCAGGCGCTTCCGCTGCTGATCACGCTGTTTGGCGATAATGTGTGCTGTGACGACGACGTGCGCACCCTCGACAAGGCGGGCGCCATCGACACGATCATCAAAGCGGCTGGCATGATGGAGCGCCGCCGCAACGAGGTTCGGCTGAAAGACGGCTGACGAGATTTTGAACTGAGCGGGCCGGTCGGCCCAGGAGTGACGATATGGAAAGCGCGAACAGCGCGGTCCCGGTCAATGCCGGTTCCGCGAAAGATATTATATTGCCCGGCCGGAACGGCAAGCGGACGCCGCAACAGGTGGTCCGCGACGACCGGCTGACCAAGATGCTGCGCGCGCTGGAACGTGCCGCAAACGCTGGCGTCCCCTGCCCCAGTAATGACGACCTGTCGCGGACGCTGGGTTATGCCAGCCCGTCGAAAGCCTCCGACCTGATCGCCATGCTGGAGACTATAGGCTTGATCACGGTCGAGCGCGGCCGCGACACACGGGTCGTGACGATCGTGAAGACCGGGAAGCGGACGGCTGGCAAGGTCGGCAGGCGCAGGCAGAAAAACGGCTGGACCGACGATCAGGAAGCAATCCTGATGGATGGCATGGCGGAAGGCCTGACCTTCGCGGCCATCGGCAAGATTCTGAAAAAGAGCAAGAACGCATGCGTCGGCCGGTTCCACGCACTTGCGGCGAGCATGGGGCATCAGGCGGCATGAGCGTTCATCTGTCATCCCTTCGCCAGCCCCCCAAGGTCGGACGTTTCTATCTTGTCCCGGTGATCAGGGACTTTCGGTATATGGGCCGTGTCGGTACCTCGCCGGTTATAGGCCCAGCACACACTGATAACGGCATCCTGAATTTCCCTCATCGTCATTACCACGTCGACGCCCGCTTCCTCACGGCTGCCCAAGTCAGGTTAATCGAGAACTGGACCGGCAACACGGTTGATGGCGCTGTCGGGCAATGGCCGCTTCACGACCGAACAGTAGAACTGCCCCGCGGTCGTCCGGCTGTTGCGCGCCGGAAATGCCGATCTGCGGATTCAAACTATGCCCACGGCGGCAAGCCAACTATTCAGCAGCTCCGCAAGTCATATGGCGATGAGGTGCAACCCGTTCGGTTGCCAGACGGTCGTGTGCTTTGCCCTCACCGTAAAGCGGATCTGACACAATACCCCGCCGATGGTGATGGCATTGTCACCTGCCCACTGCACGGCCTCCGTGTATGCGTCGGCAAGGCAGTCGCAGCATGACGCGCCGCTACCGCCGTCGCACCTTCGCCGAGGTGTCGGCCCAGGCGCGCAATGATGAACGCGGACAGGTCGCCGACTTCGGTCGCTGCCAGATCGCCGCGGTCACCAATCTGATCGCGGCTGGCAAAGTTGATGCAGAAGGCGGCACGTTGCTTTGCACCCGGCTGGGCACGTTCGTTGAGCAGATCGAACAGGGCCTGCATACTGCCCCGGAAGCGCGTGACCAATGACCGGAAAGAGAATCTGGCAGCGCCGCTGTAGCGATGCATCTTCCGGTGCCGAGCCTATTGGTAATGCCGAGATGGCTGTGCGCCGTGCCGATGGCAGCAATGGCAGTGAACGACTGCACGGCCGCGTCGAGTCGCTGATCGCCCGTACCGCTGACACGCTGGCGGTACCCGCTCAGTTCTCCGCCCGTCGGCCGGACTATGCCCGCGCGTATCTGGGTTTCGAGGTCGCCGACGCCGCTGAGGTGTCCAGTGAAGATTGAGCCACGCCCCGCAACTCCGGAGCAACAGCGCGAGCGGCTGGTGGCTGCAGTGACCTTTGGCGAGGCTCGTCGTGATCGGGCGGCTGCGAAACACGCGGCTGCCGTCACCGAACGAGATGCCTCCGTCGCCGATCTGGAAAGGGCAAAAGCCCACTTGGCTCACTGGGATGTCGCGCATCCCGACCCGCAGAGATCTATTTTTGAGGAGATACCGAATGTCTGAAGGCAATGTCGCCGCCGACCAATTGCGCTTGCTCATCGAGCGGATCGAAAGGCTCTCAGAAGAAGACAAGGGGATCAGGGACGACATTAAGGACGTCTATCTGGAGGCGAAGGCCACCGGCTACGACCCTAAGATCATGCGCCAGATCGTCCGCCTGCGGAAGATGCAGCCGCATGACCGGCAGGAGATGGAGGCCATCCTCCAGACCTATCTTGCCGCGCTAGGGATGGAGTAAGGGCGATTTCCAACTCGGTCCGCCTTCCCTGGCCATCGCGCCCGCTTTCGCCAAACTTCCATGGCAAGATGCGCGACAAGTTGCGGGCGAAGAAATCCTATCGCCAGGCGTGCTGGGCAGCCTCATTGGAGGCAAAGCTCCGCGCGCCTGACAGTGAGAGGATCGCGCTGCGCATTGAATTCTTCCCGCCAGACCGACGGTCGCGGGATGACGACAATCTTATTGCCAGCTTCAAGCATGGTCGGGACGGCGTCGCGCTGGCGGTGAAGGTGGACGATAAACGGTTCCGCACCGTTCCCATATTTCATGATGAGATCGTGCCTGGCGGCGAAATCATCGTCACGTTGGAGCCGCTATGAGCAAGCGTCCTGCATTTCAATTCTATCCCGGTGACTGGCGCACCGATCCGGGCCTGCGGCTTTGCACCATGCTCGCGCGTGGGCTTTGGATCGAGATGATGGCGATCATGCATGAGGGGGAGCCTTATGGACATCTGACCGCCCAGGGTCGCCCTATCTCCGATGACATGCTCGCTCGCCTCGTGGGCGAAAGCCCGGCGGCGGTGAAGCGCGCCATCAAGGATCTGGACGCGAACGGCGTGTTCTCGCGCACCGATGATGGCGTGATCTACAGCCGTCGCATGGTGCGTGATGAGGCGGTTCGTGATGCGCGCGCCGCCGGTGGATCGCTGGGCAAGGTCCATGGCCAAAAGGGGGCTTCCCATGGAACAAAGGGGGGGCGTCCTCGCAACGAGAAACCCCCCTTGGATGATGATATAAGGGGGGTTATTTTACCCCCCCCTTCTTCTTCATCTCCTTCTCCATCTTCAATTGTTGTTGGTGATGATGATGCAGGCGCGATCGATATCGCTGCCCTGACCGACGAACTGGCAAGGATGGCGAGAGTTCGCCACGTCGATCCCAGCCGCATCGGTCAACACATCGACCTGATCCGAGAATGGATCGGCCATGGCGCAACGCCCGACGACATGCGGGATGCGGTGCGCGAAGGCATCACATCAGCGTCAGCCGCCATCCACAGCCTCAAATATTTCAGCGGCGCAGTCCGCCTCAAGGTCGCCAAACGGGAGAATGAACATGGGTCATCTGGTGAAGGTTCAGCCGCAGCGCACAGCGGTGACGAATTACTGCGAGCCGCCGCTGCACGCCGCGCTCGCCGCCGCGCTGGACAGTCGGATTAGCGTGTTGGAGCTTAAGGTTCCAGGTCCCGTGGGCCGCGCTGCACTTCAGGCATATGTTGATGCGGCTCGACCACCTCTCGCCGATGAAGAGGAGATCGACACAATCATTTCGGGCCTGGCCGTGGCACTTCCGCGCGCAAAGGGCGACGGCGCTGTAGCCGAGGCAAAGCTGGACATTTACGCATCCGCCCTCGCCGACATCCCATTGGTCGACCTGCGCGCGGGTGCCGATCATCTGATCAATACGGCCCGGTTCTTTCCCACTGTATCCGAGATCCGCGCCGCCGCTGCGCGCACCAGGGGCAAGCGCACAGCGCGCATAGCGCGGGCGGAGATGATGATGCTGCGACATGACCGGGAATGGGTGCCGCCATACGACGCGGAGCATTCGGCGCAGGTTGAGGCGACGGTCAGCGATGCGCTGGCGTCCCATCCTTCGAAGCGGTAAAGAACAAGAGAAGAACGGAGCAAGCGGGCATGAGCGGGCATAGGGCAACAGATTGGTGTATCGTGCGCACGTCGAGCGCTGGGACACTTGCCGTCGCCAGCGCGCTGGCAGACGCTGGCATTGAAGCATGGACACCCATCGGGATCGCGGTCAAGCGCGTGGGCAAGATGCGCGAGCGGGTCGAGCAGACTGCGCCGCTGATGCCCACATTCGCCTTTGCCCGCTATGACCGGATCGCAGATGTGCTGGCCATGGCGCACTCGCCGACGCCTTCATATCAGGTATGGGACAAGGATCAGCGCAGAATGGTTATGCGCGGATGCCCGTTCTTCAGGGTGTTCCGCCATGGTTTGACCTATCCTGCGGTGAGTGATCGTGAGCTTGATCAGCTGCGCGTTGCTGAGCAACACGGCCGCCCAATTGAGCATGTGCGGATGTTCACGCCGGGCGAGGCGGTGCGGTGCGGTGACATGCCCAGCTTCGAAGGGCTGGTAGGCATTATCGAAGAGGTGCAGGGCAGCTATGCGCATGTGCGGTTTACTGGCTTTGGCGGACACGCCAGGGTGAAGGTCAATTCACGCCGCCTTCTATCGGCCGCTTGACGACTGCGGAACATATCATATACATCTGCGTCTTCGCCGCGCAGCGCGGCATAGGCATTTGCCGAAGTGTGGCCTAGCCACTGCGGTCGCCGATCCACCGATCATGCTTTCGGGGTTGTGCGACGCATTTCTGTGATCACTGATCGAGATGGAGCGAGCCATGCAGCATCGCTTATGCCCGGCTGACCACATGGAGCGCCTGGCCGGCGAACTGCACAGCGTGGCATTCGACATGCGCGAGCCGTCGCGGTCCATCGGGCGGGCGGAGCGGATCATCAGCGAGGTGGAGCGCATCGTGGCCGAGGCACGGGCCGTGGTGCGCGGGAGGGGGTGACGCCGCCCCTCCCCCCCCCTGCCCTTGGGTCCTTCCGGGCGGATCTCCCTATACGGGGGGCAAAGGCGCAGAAGCTCGCTAGCCACAGAAACTGCCTTAGTTCTTCCTCCCTAAAGTAATAGGCGACGGTTTTCTGCGGGTTTCACAGTAATCGAACAGGGAAGTGCATGGACATCGACCTGAGCGAGCCGACCCGGCCACACCTTGCCGCTCTGTTCGGATGCTCCAGCCGCTGGATTGGCGAACTGCGATCGAAGGGCGACCTGCCTGCGGATGGCGCTAGCTGGGCCGAAAACCTTGAGGCCTACGTCAGCATCAAGATCGGGCGGCATGATCCCGATGCCCTCGATCTGGAATCGGAGCGCGCGCGCCTTGCCAAGGAACAGGCCGACGGCAAGGCCATGGACAATGCCGAGCGCCGCAAGGAGTTGGCGAACCGCACCGACATGATCGCCGCAGGCGCGGGCGTCATCATCATGGCGGTTTCCCGGTTGCAGCAGGTCGGCGCGCAGGTGGCGCAGGGCGATGTGAAGCTGCGCAAGAGGATCGAAACCGCAATCAATGACGTGCTGACCGATCTTAGCATGACACGCATCGAGGAGGCGGTTGGCGGGGGCTTTGATGACGAAGACGCCCCCGGAGACGACGACGAAGATTGAGGCGCTGCGCATCACCAGCGTTGACGGCGCGGTCGTCGCTCAGCACTGGCTGGCGGCTTTCGCTCCAAAGATGCGGCCGAAGCTGTCGCAGTTCATGTGCGACCACGCCCGGTCCGATGATGGCGCGAAGATCCGGCCGTTCCCCTTCCAGTCCGACATGGCGGACGCCTTCACCGACCCGGAAACGTCCCAGGTCTCCGTCCGTAAGAGCAGCCGCATCGGCTACTCCACAATCCTGCAATCGTTCGTCGCATGGCGCATCGCTTATGATCCGGCGCGGAAACTGATTAATCCGCCAAAAAGAACCAATTACATCAATAATAACAGTACCTTAGGCTCGCTCCGGCGGGCCATTTTTTCATCCTTATAACCCCCAACCACCACAAGCCGAAAGGCTTAAGATTCAACTACTTACAATCAGGCGCGGCTGGCCCGTGTCGCAAGGAGTGTCGCATGAGCGTTGCAAGAGACGATAAGCAATCTGACCTTTTAACGGGTGTCGCGGCGATTGCCGAGCACCTAGATTGGCCTGAGCGCAGAGTGCTTTACCAGCATGAAAAGGGCCTAATCCCTACATTCCGCCAAGGGCGTTTGATTTGCGCGCTCCGCTCCGCCCTCGCCGAGCATTTCGCCGAACAGACGCGCGCGGCGCGGGCAGGCAGCGATGCCAAGCCTTGAGCTTACCGGCCGGGCCATCGTGCTTGACTGGCAAGGCCGAAGCATGATCCGCCTGCGCGTCCAGCCGCCCCGCATTGGCGGCTCTGACGATGCAGACCCAGCCGACGCGCTGTTCACCTCCGCCCTGACCGCCTCCCGCGCCGCTGGAGAGCTTTCCGTCGCCCACGGCTGGCCCATCGTCGCCGCCTTCGCCTGAGCGCGCCCCTGAGCGGCCTCCCTGCCGCCCTCCCGAGGAAATGCCCCATGAAGAAACGCCAATCCGGCGCGCATCGTCGCGGCCGGGCAGAAATCCATGCGCCCTATTGCCTCCTGATCCGCCGCACCCGGTACGACTTCCGCGTCGATGTCAGACCGGATCATATCGACAGCGCCGCCATGAACCTGGGGTTCGACGCTCTCGCCGACGCTCGCGACTATGCCGCCCGGCTGGCCGCCAGGCGCGGCTGGGAGGTGGACGATCGCACCACGCCGAGCGGTGCGGCCCAATGAGCGAGGCCGCCACCGCCGCCCTCACCCGCACCATGCCAGCCGCGACGGGGGCGCACCTTGCATGAGCTTTTCAGCCATCGCATGGGCGGCGACACAGGACACCGGAAACATGGCCGCCAAAATGGCTCTGCTCGCACTGGCCAACTGGGCAGACGATAGCGCCCGGGCTTTCCCATCGACCGCAGCCCTAGCCGCCTTCGGCAACATGGACGTTAAAACGGCGATCACTGCTATTGCCCGGCTCGAGGCCATGGGCTTTGTGTCAGACACGGGCGAACGTCGCGGCCGGACCCGTCAAATCAAGGTCTATGCCATCAACCTTGATCGACCGCCCGAAAAGGCAAAGGCCACCAAAAGCGGAACACTTCCGAAAACGGAAGACTTCCAAAAGCGGAACACTTCCGTTTTTCCCGGGGAAGACACCCGAAAACGGGTGACGGACACTATCAGGGACACGGTAGATATAGATGCTAACGCATCTATCCCCGAAGATGCCGAAATTGGGCATGAACCGGATGCCCTTAGACCAGAGCATTTCGTGGAAATATGGAACGCGCTTGCTGCCCGTCTGGGCAAGCCGTCAATCCGTAGCCTGACGCCCGAGCGCCGCCAGAAGCTCAAGGCGCGGATGGCTGAATATTCAATCGAAGACTTCAAGCAGGTGCTGGCCAGCATCGATCACTCCCCCTTCCTGCGCGACGGCCGGTTTCTCACCTTTGATTGGATCATCGGCAAGGCCAATTTCCTCAAGGTGCTGGAAGGGAATTACAACCGATGAAAGCAAACCCCCTTGGCAACGCACAAGCCATATCATCGGGCGGCTGGAGCGAGCAGCGCATGCTCGAATGGTGTCACGAGAACAACCGCTGGGCATACGACATCGGCATGCGCAGGTGGCATTACGTCCAATCGGGTCAAGACGGCAAGGCTGCGAATTTGCAGATGGTCGACGGCATCACCGCAGATGAAGTCTGGACGATCTCGCGCGGCAAGCATCTCGCTTATGCCAATTGGGCGCCGGAGCGCCTCGACAAGCTGGAGCGTCGCTGTCGCTGGCTGATCGAGCGCGGCATGCCGCCAGAAGCCTTCGCAACTCTCTGCGCCCGGCACGGCTGGGCTACACCCCGGAGTGCAGCAGCATGACGAACATCGTCCCCTTTCATTTCGAGGATCACGCGCTCCGCGCCATCACCGACCACGATGGACAGGCTTGGTTTGTCCTGGCCGACATTTGCGGGATGCTGGGCCTTCGCAATCCGACCACGGCCGCAAAGCCGCTCGACCAGACGGAGAAGGCTAAGATTTTCCTAGGGTCGGGATCCGATGCCACCATAGTCAGCCTCTCCGGCTTGCTCACGCTGATCGTGCGTTGCCGGGATGCCATGAAGCCCGGGACCCTGCCATACCGGGTGCGCAAATGGATTACGGCTGAAGTCGTCCCAAGCATCATGAGAACCGGGCAATACGGCACTCCAGCCCCCGCGCTGGACCTGTACGATCCAGCCGTACTTAAACGCCTAGTCCACGACCTATCGGGCATGGCCGTCAATGCAGGTGAGCGCATTGCCCAACTCGAACCCAAGGCTGCCGCCCTTGACCGGATCGCAGACGCCCAAGGCATGATGTGCCTGACCGACGCGGCAAAGGCGTTGGGCGTCCCGCCGCGCAAACTGTCAGCGTGGATGGAGGGCGCAGGCTGGATATTCCGCAGGTCCGATGGCGGCCCCTATGTCGCCCACGGGAAGGCGCTGGCGGCGCACCTACTGGAACATAAGGGCTACACAGTCCAGCGACCCGGCAAGCCTGACAAGTGGGTTGCCCAGGTGATGGTGACACCGAAAGGGATGGCGCGCCTGGCCGAACTACGAGCGGGCACGGGAGGATAGCCGCACACCTTTTCCCCGCCACTTGCGCCCCGAACATTCCACCTAAGGAGACGACGATGACCACGGACACCAGCACCCCAACGCCCGAGACGCCCGCATGGGATTACGCACAGTTCGCCGCCCGAGAGTTCTGGCTAGACCTAGGCCGCGAGATCAACGACCACACGATGGCGGCCACTGCCATGATCAACCTCGCCACGTCGATGTTGACGGAAACGCTGGGCTACACGGACGCGCCGGAAAGCCCTTGCGAGGCTACCCCCTAGCCTGCATCATCAGTGTGAGACGATGGTGCCAGCCGATCCGGCAACGATGGCCGCCTGCCCCCCCCTGCCCTTGGGTCCTTCCGGGCGGATCTCGCTATACGGGGGGCAAAGGCGCACAATCTCTCTAGGCACAGCCTCTCCTAAGGGGGGCATAATAATATTTGCCAAAACCACCGGATTTGCTGAACTTTGCACCACCCGGAGAATAAATTTTATGGCGACGCAATCGCAGGTCGCGGAACATCTCGACCTAAATCAGTCCACAGTCTCAAAATTGAAAGACAAGGGCGTTTTGCCCGATCGCGCCAAACCGGGGGGCTTCGATCTTGACGCCTGCCGCTTGGCCTACATTCGTCACCTGCGCACGGGTGCGGCCGGGCGCGACAGCACGAAGCCCGGAAGCCTTGAAGCCGAACGCGCACGGCTGGCGTCCGCGCAGGCCGAAGCGATCGAACGAAAGAACGCGATCGAGCGTGGCGACCTTGCATCCCGGCCCGATATGACGAACGCCTACGCTGGCGTCATCGAGATAGCCGTTTCACGCCTTCAGCGGGTAGGAGCCCAGGTCGCCAATCAGGACTGGAAGCTGCGCAAGCGCATCGAAGACGCGCTGAACGATGTGCTTTCTGATTTGGCTAAGACGCCGATCGATCTCGCCCTCGCTGACCAAGACGACGACCGCGAAGAAGGAGAATAGGTTATGGACGCCCCCAACAGCTCCAACCCGACAAACCGACATGAAGAGAGGCCCAGCGGCATAAAGGTCGCTAGCGCCGACGGGGCAGTCATCGCCCGCGCATGGCTTCGCGCATTCCGCCCCGTCCCTCAACCCCATCGGGAAGCCGATGAACGCCGGGATGGGCCGGAGGCCTAGCGCACGCGTGTGATTTGCGCCTTCGCCACAGATATGCGAGTTTCAGGGCAGAGGGGCGATTCATGCAGGTGCTGCCAGTGACGAAAGGCGTAGGGCGATCGACAACGGCCGGGACGCGCGGTCCTCGCTATGTCCCGCCAGCGGGCGCGGAAGCGGTGCCATTCTCGCGCTTGCTCGCCATGGGCGGGCGCGCCCAGATGGAGCCGCGCCAAATCGACTTTCTGCGATCCGTCACCAAATCGGACGAGACGGGTGCAGGCCGGGTGTATGTGGCGGGCGACGTCGATCTTCTGTCCAATCGCTGCATCGCTGTAATCGGCGCGCGCAAGGCGAGCGAGTTGGGCCGCAAGCGCGCCCGCCAGCTGGGGCGGCAACTCGCCGAGGCGGGGATAATCGTCACCTCCGGGCTTGCGGAGGGCATCGACACCGAAGCGCTTACAGGTGCGATCGAGGCGGGCGGGCGCGTCGTCGCTGTCATCGGAACTCCGCTGGACAAAGCCTATCCGGCTGGCAACCGGGAATTGCAGGAAGCGATTTACCGCGACCACCTGCTAATTTCCCAGTTCGCGACGGGGGAGAGGGTCTTTCCCTCAAACTTCCCGGCCCGCAACCGGACCATGGCCGCCCTGTCAGATGCAAGCGTGGTCATTGAGGCTTCCGATTCATCTGGCACTCTGCATCAGGCGGTAGAGTGCCAACGTCTGGGGCGCTGGTTGGTCATCGCTCGCAATGTGGTAGAAAACCCGGACCTGACGTGGCCCGCAAAGTTTCTGGCATCGCCGCGAACGACGATCCTAGATAGCACGGCTAAATTGATCGGGGATGTCTACCCGGCATGAGCCTGATGGTGCATTCGTACTGCGGATATCCCAGCTATGAGGGATTAACCGCATGGAACGGCAGCGACCATGACGCGCATATGTTCGTGCAAACGCTTAAGGGGCGTGCCATCAATGGCTATGTCACCCTTCGCAAACCGAGCGGTCCGTGGGTCAGATTCACGACCGAGACGCCGCAACCTGCCTTCGATATCTGGAGCGAATGGGCTGGCGCACTAGCGCTCCGATTGCTGCCAGGCGGAGGCCTCATAGTTCCTGTCCCGTCGTCCGATTGCCTCGCAATAGGTGCAGACGCCAAGGGCAAAAAGCTGGCCGATCATGTCGCGTTGCGAGCGCCAGGGTTCACGGTCGCAGAGGCGCTGCATTGGGAAGAGCAGTGGCAGAAGGCCAGCGAAGGCGGGCCGCGCGATCCCGGCATCCTGTTCGAAAATATCCGTGTGGAAGACGCCCTGCCCAAACATGAAGTTATCCTGATTGACGACGTAGCGACTACGGGTGGCCACCTAATTACCGCCGCCCGAGCGATGCGCTGGGCAGGCCATCGGGTGCGCTTCGCAATCTGCGCCGCGTCCACCGTTAAGACGCGGCCGGAGCGAGGGATTTTCACCATCGCCACGCGGGACCTCGAAGCGGACCCGTTGGAGCTTTAGCCGCGGTCAGCCGGCTGGTGCTGCGCCTTCCATTGCATCTGGCGCTTTCACAGAGCTGAATATTTCGACCCGGTCATCGCCGATGCCTGCAACCGTCAACGACCACTGCGGAAAGGCTGCGAAACGCTCAAAGTCTCGCGTCACTGGCTCGCCGGTCCGAAGCGAGATATAGATTTCTTCATAATTGTAGCGCGCCGATAGGCAGGTCTCACCGTTGACGATGCAGATCGATCCGGGTGGAATGTCGCCTTTGAAGGGGCTGGCAACAATCCCGGTGTCCACTGACACGGCTGCATCGTCCGCGACAAGCCAAGGGCCGTCGTTGGTGGCGCCCATTACCATGAACCGCCGGTGTCCCTCGCCGCCCAAGGTAATAACTGAGGGCTTGCCCTCAACCGCGCACCGAAACGTCGGAGCTTCCTTATAGCGCGTCGGACAAAGCAGCCAGGTGCCGGGCGCAGACTGCATGACATCGGTCATGGTCAAGTTCTTGATCGGGATCATGTCTTTCCTTTGGGCGAGGGTTAGGCTTTTGGACGATCGATGAAACCGTAGACTGATACCAGCGCCTCTTTCAGCGCCGCCCGGACGGCTGGCAGGTCGTGGCATCCTTCAGGCCGTGAAGCGAACACATCACCTTCATCCGGCATCATACCCACCGTGATCTCGTTTCCATCGTGCGTTATCGTGACGCACAGCCCTGCCACCCCATATGTCCCGCTGTTATCAGCGCGCGCCTTGTTCCCGAATATCTGAAAAGAGAGGATGGGCGGAATAAGCGGATACTCGGTCCAGCTTTCCTTAATCTCGACCCGCAAACCCCGCGCTTCATATGCGCGCCGAGCGTCATCTAGTATCGGCTGAACCTTCATCTCCAAAAACGACCGACCGATAACTGCCAAATGGTGTTGATCGAATAACTCGTCGAGATTCTCGACAACCCCCTGATTTAGCCGTTCCTGCCGCTGCCTCTCAAATTCGTCTGCGAAATCATCAAATTCACTCATCGACGCTGATCCCTCATCATGTAGCCCGCTCCATTGCGCAATCCTGCCTGGCCGCTACCGCACAGATCCGTGCAACCGGAGGAATGCCAGCAAGGCCTTGCCATCTTCCGTCGGCGCACGCTTCAATCCATGGCAGCGCGGGCACTGAACTGCCGTCTGCATGAATGTCGCCGTCTTGACGCCGCCCACCTTGCCCTCGCCGCCGCATTCCGGGCATTCCTCATCGAGGGGAGGCAGGGTCATGGCTGCGCCCTCCGCAGCGCATCATTGACCCGCGTCTGCCACCCCGCCCCGGTCGCCCGGAACTTCGCCAGCACGTCCACGTCCAGCCGCAGCGTCACCTGCTCCTTGCCCGGACCCGACGGGGGGCGGCCCATGCGCTTGCGGCGCTCCGCCAGCCCATGCTGCAATGCTTTCTCGGTAACGTCGAAATCGTCGGGATCGCTGGGATCAGCCGGGATCGCTATTGTAGTATTCGGCTTCCTTGCCATTGCTTTTCCTCACAGAAATGAAGCGGGCCACTGGCCCTCGCATGACGTAAACGGCCGTCCATAACCGGCCCTCAACATCGCCGATCACCTTTTGACGATCCTCGCCGTCAACCGCTCGGGCCGATGACAGGATCAGGTGAGCAGCATCCTCGAACACCTTGACCCCATGCGCCAATGAAACGCCATGTTTGGCGAGATTTGCAGCATTCTTCTCGGGGTCAAACTCGATGTCCATGGCCATTATGTAACTACACATGTCGGCGCGGTCAATCACATTCGTAACTACAAAATGCGATGAATTGAGCGCGCACGAAAAGAACCCCGCTTGCAAGGCAGGGTTTTTCCGTTCACTGTAGAAGGTGAGTGTAAGAGCTCGGACCAGTGATAGGCGATCCGACCCGTTGGAGCGGGAATGATCGCCGAAGACGAACAGCGGGGGTTGGCGCCCTTTGCTGACCGGACCATTATGTCCGGGAGTGGGGCGCTATACAATACCCTCTGGGGAAATCGTCCCACCTGTCTCACTGGCAGGCTCTTACCCTCCCGGCACCGTGGCGGAACCCACGGAACACCGGCTGTAAGAGGCCAAAACCAGTGAGCAAACCATGATCAACTTTAGGTATGATCGGGCGCGGCAAAGTGCTGCCCCCGCAATCCATTTCCTACACGGCCGCGACCTGGCCGCACGGATCGAACGATCCTGCGCCACGGCTGGCATCACACCATCGCGATTCGGGCGGGATGCCGTTGGCGACCCGGCGCTTGTCGCGGACCTGATGACCGGACGGCGCAACATGCGCGAGCAGACCCGCGTCCGTGTGCTGGCCGCCCTCACCCGCATGGAGAGCGGAAAGGCGGTGCGCCATGCTTGACCTCAAGATCAAAGCGGCTGGCCGCACCCTCGCCCCTGCTGACCTCCCCGGCGCGATCGGCGCAGCCCTCGCCTACCGCGAGCTTGGCGATCTGGTCGAAAGCCTCATCGGGCAAATGGTGGCCCTCGCTCCTTTCGTCGCCGAGGATACAGCCCTTGCAACGGATGGGCGCGCCCTCGCCGATGGCGATTACGCCCACCGGAGCCTTGCCCGCTTCCTCGACCGGAGGGCAGCGGCATGACCCAAACGATCGACCGCACCGGCCGCCCGCTGTTCTTCCCGCCTTCCATGGACATGGACGACGCGGGTATGATCATCCCCCGCCCCTTCGATGAACTGGCGCTGTTTGCCGCCAACATCGCGCCGCACGAACTGTTCCCGTTCATTCGGAGACTGATCAACGGCACCAGCCGACGGCGCAATCATGCCAAATGGGCAGCCGTCAACGAGCAGCGCCTGCTGCTGGCCCGCCTCTGCATAGAGCGCGCCATGACAGACGGGACACTGGCCCGCCCTCACTGACACAACCGCCCCGCCCGGATCGGCTGGGCGGGGCCTCCCATGGAGGATCACGATCATGACGACACCCACACTATTGCGGCCGCAATACAAGCCGTTCGACGTTGACGCATGGCGGCGAGAGAATGACGCCCCAGATCCGGCGATAAAACTCGCTCCAGCCCATGCATCAGCCAATTACAGCGACCTGATTTATGGCCTTGAAGCCATAGCCGATTTTGTCGGCCTGACGGTAGCCCAGGTGAAGCATCAGATATCAATTTCCGGCTGGCCGACCTTCAAACAGGGCCGCACCGTCTGCGCGCTCCGCTCCGCCCTCGCCGAGCATTTTGCCGAACAGACGCGGCTGGCGATGCAGAACCGGAAGGGCGGCTGATATGGCGACCCTCGCACCCTGGCACCTGCGCGACGACGATCGGGTCTATGGCCTCGATCGGTTGGCCGCGTGGTTGGCCTTCCCCTTCCTGCACACCCGCATGATGGTCCGGGAGGGGTATCTGCCCCACCGGCGTGAAGGCCGCTCCATCTACATCAGCAAGGCTGAAGCGATAGCGCACTTCGACGCGACGGAGGCGGCCAAGTGCCGCCCCGACGCGATCGCGGCGCGGCTGGCGGGGGAGCCTGATGTAATAGCGGGCACGGCTGACATCGCGGCGCATCTGGGCATGAGCCTGCCTCAGCTGCGCCACCATTATCTCCGCAACGGCGTCCCGCTGTTCCAGATCGGCCGGACGCCCTACGCGCGCCGGCCTTCCCTCAACCTATGGGCGACGGCGCTGGGCAGCATGTCCGGCTGGGACCGCCGCCGCGCACGCAAGGAAGGAGCCGACCATGGCCAACGTCTCTAAACGCCGCTGGACCTATAAGGGCGTCGACAAAGAGGCTTGGATTGTCCGCTACAGGGACATGAAGGGCACCTATCGGCAAAAGACCTTCGACAAAAAGAAGGATGCGGATCGCTTTCGTACGAAGGTGGAAACCGAGATCGAAAACGGCACCCATATTCCGGCCGCCGACAGCCGGACCGTGGATGCCGCGTCCAAGCTGTTCCTCGAAGAGATAGAGCATAAGGTGTCGATCGGCGCGCTACGCCCCAGCACCGGCAAGAACTACCAGCACGCATTTGCTAACGCCATCTTGCCGGGCCTTGGTGGCAAGCTGCTAATTGACGTTCAGCCCCTCGACGTTGAGCGGTGGTATCGCGATCTTATCAAGGCGAGCAACCTACATCCTCGTACCGCACATCGTCGCCTGTGGTTCCTCAAGGCCATGTTTCGTTTCGCGATCAGGCGTAAATGGATGCGCGAAAACCCGGTCCTCGATGCGATGGAGGCGATCGGGCGGCCGAAAGAGGCGAAGATCGAGATATTCGCCTTGGAGGATGTCCGGGCCGTCATTCAATGCGCCAACAATCGACCATACAGGGCGCATGACCGAGCGTTTCAGATGGCGCGGCTGGCCGTGAACCTCGCCGCCTTTTGCGGCTTGCGGTGGGGTGAGATATTCGGCCTCACCCTCGCCAACGTTGACCTTCAGCGGCAAACGATCCGGGTTGCGCATACCATTGATGGGCTAGGCAACCTACAAGAGCCGAAAACGGCGGCTGGCAACCGAACCGTGCCTCTGCCCGATCATATAGCCCTTCAACTCACCGAATGGCTGGCGACTTATCCCACGGCCAGTACACGCGGACTCGTTTTTGCCACGAAGAACGGCCAGAACATGTGGGCGGGCAACTTTCGGGATCAGCAATGGGTGCCGCTGTTGAAACGGGCGGGCATCGCGGATCGCAACGGCAGCAACCTGCATTTTCACGCGCTGCGCCATTTCGCGGTGAGCTGGATGATCGAAAATAGCTGGCCGATCACCGACGTTGCTGCGATCGTCGGACATGCAAATGTGTCCATCACGCTCAAAACATATGCGCACGTCGTGAAGGGCCGCCAGCAGTCGGCGGAGGCCATGCAGAGCCTCGCTCAAAAGCTCCTCATGGGCGCGCCGGTTGCGCAACAGCAGATCGCGCACGTTGCAAGAGCGTCGCATGAGACGCTAAACCACTGAAAAATATCCATACATAGCGTCCGGCGCGAACGCTCATCTACCAGCCGACAATCGATGACGCTGAGAAGTTCAGCCGAGACGATCTCGATCCGGTTTTGCAATGGTCGGTTGTTCGCAAGGTAGCCCAGTTCAAGCCGCGCCATTCGGATAACCAGATCCGGGCGAAGCGCTACAAGGGCGGCTGGATACAGATCAAGGGCGCGAACAGCCCCAAGGAATTCCGGCGCGTCACATCTGACGACGTGTTTCTGGAGGAATGCGACGGCTACCCATGGGCCACCAAGGAAGAAGGCGACCCGGCCCGCCTGGCATATAAGCGCAACCTGACATCGCCGCGCCGGTTCAGTGCGGCTGGCTCCACGCCCAAGGTCAAGGGCTTCAGCCGCATCGACATGATGTTCGAGCAGGGCAGCCAGGAATATCGCTACGTCCCTTGCCCTGATTGCGGTCATATGCAGACGCTTGTTTTTGGCGACGGCACGGGCACCGGAATCCGATGGGCACCGAAGGAAAACCCGACGCGCGCTTGGTATCAGTGCGAGAATGGATGCGAGATCGCCGAGGCTGAGAAGCCTTGGATGGACGAAAACGGCGAATGGCGGGCGCATAATCCCGGCGCGTTCCCCCGCCACCGCTCCTTTCACATCTGGGCGGCTTACAGTCAGCATCCCGGCGCGGCGTGGCTGGAAATAGCGCGCGAGTTCATGGAGGTTCGCAAGGACCCGAACCTGCTCCGCACCTTTGTAAATCAGGTGCTGGGCGAGGCATGGGCCGAACGCGGTGAAGCGCCGGAATGGCAGCGCCTCTATGACCGTCGGGAGAAGGGGATGCGGCTGGGAACGCCCCCGGACTGGGCCGGACTTTTGATCGGCGCGGCTGACGTCCAGCGGGGCGGCGGTGGCCGCATCGACATGGATATCTGGGCCTTCGGGCCTGGCAAGCGCCGGGCGTTTGTCGAACGTATCGAAGTGTTCGGGCCGATCGCGGACAAGCGCACCTGGGCTAAGCTCGATCAGGAAGTTTCGCGGACGTGGGAAACGGAAGATGGCCGCCGGATGCGACTTGCGCGCGTGGCAGTCGATTCCGGCGACGGCGAGAATACCATGGAGGTCTATCAGTGGGCGCGCCGCCACCCTGGATTTGCCATGGCGGTGAAGGGGCGTGAGAGCATCGCCGCCCAGCAGGCGATCGGCAGCCCCAGCTGGCAGGATGTGACGGTCAACGGACGCAAGCTCAAACGCGGCGTCCGGCTGTGGAACATCGGCACGTCGATGTTGAAAATGGAACTCTACGGCCAGCTTGGCCTGGATAAACCTGTCGACGGCGAAGATTACCCCGACGGCTATATCTATCTGCCCGACGGGCTTGGCGATGAGTGGATCAAGCAGCTGGTCGCCGAAGAGCTGCGGTTTGTGAAGCTGCGCAACGGCGGCATACGGCGCGAATGGCACAAGGTCAGAGATCGCAATGAAGCCCTTGATAATGCGATCTATGCCCGCGCGGTGTCCGTGAGCTTGGGCATAGATCAGTGGAAACCGAAACAGTGGGCGCGGGCCATGGGCGAGAACACCGTCCCGAAGGATGCTCCAGACATAGATCCAGAAGCGGCATCGCCCGCAGAATCTGCCGCGACACTGCCCAGCAAACCTAAAACCGAGCGCCGCGCCAAGCAGCGCCGGGAGAACCCTTACACGAGCAGGAGGCGGTAGCATGACGACCTGGACAACGTCCGATCTCGCAATCGTTCGCTCGGCCATCGCCTCTGGCATTCGCTCGGTCACCTTCGCGGATGGTCGCAAGACAGAATACCAGTCTCTCGATCAACTGCTCGCCGCAGAGCGCGTGATCGAAGCGGCCCTCAAAATGCAGGCGCAGACAGCAAGCGGCGTTTTGCGCCGTCGGACGCCTTACTATCGGAACGGGTTGTAATGCAGCGCTTCATCGACCGCCTACTGGGGCGCACGGGCAGGACAGGTGAGACTGCCGACGTCGCGAAGCCTGTCCGGCAACGCATTCGCACAGCCCAACGCGCACAATATGATGGTGCCACCGTCGGACGCCGCGCAGCCGGCTGGCGCCGCACACGGCTCGATGCCAACGGCGAACTAACGCCCGCCACCCAGATGGCACTGCGCGGCATCGCCCGTGATCTCGACCGCAATAATCCATGGGCGACGTCGGGCGCCAACAAGATAGCCGAACACATGGTCGGTACGGGCATCACGTTTCAGGTCTACCGCAATGGTAAGGTCGACGCTGCCCTGAACGACCTGGCCCGCAAGCACTTCGACACCACCAATTGCGACGCAGGCGGGCGCCACGACCTCTATGGAATTCAATTGCAGGCTGCCCGGGCCATCGTTGTCAGCGGCGGCGTCCTGTTGCGCCGCCGCTGGCGTCGGAAGAGCGACCGGCTGCCCTTGCCCATGCAGCTGCAATTACTTGAGCCAGACTATATCGACGGCTCGCGCATTGGCCCAATGGCAACGACGCCGGGGGTGGCGGCCGGTTACTTCGTTCACGGCATCCAGTTCAGCCCGGTCGGACGTCGCGAAGGTTATTGGCTGTATAACACGCATCCGGGCTCGACGCGGCCCAGCGACAGCGCGTCCACCTACGTCCTAGATCGGGATGTTGCCCACATATTCCGAGCCGATCGGCCCGAACAGGAGCATGGGGCAACATGGTTTGCCCCGGTCATCCTGCGGCTGAAGGATTTCGGAGATTATGAAGACGCGCAGCTGACGCGGCAGAAAATCGCATCCGCATTTGCCGGCTATGTTAAGGGCGACGACGACGGCCAGTTTCCGGGCATCGGGAACGACGCGGATGACGGCGATGATCCCGCCGATCGGGAACCGCTCGATTTCGTGGAGAGTGGCACGATCCAATATCTGCGGCCGGGCGAAGAGATTACATTCCCTTCCCCTCCGGGCGTCGATGGCTACATGGACTATTCCCGAGTGTCCCAGCGCGCGATCGCGGCGGGCCTGGGCGTGCCATATGAGCTGCTTACCGGCGACCTGTCCCAGGTCAGCTTTATCTCTGGCAGGTTCGGCCGCCTCACCTTCAATCGCGCTGTCTCTACTTGGCAGTGGCTCATGTTCATCCCGCAATTCTGCGCAAATGTCGAACGTTGGTTCCTTGAGGCAGCGGAGATGGAGGGGCACGATATCTCCGGCGTTTCAATGCGTTGGACGCCGCCAAAGCAGGAGATGCTGGATCCTGCCAGCGAGGTTCCCGCCAATCGCGACGCGGTTCGGTCGGGTCAGAAAACGCTGAGTCAAGTCATTCGTGAGAACGGCGACGATCCCGACACATTCTTCGCAGAAATGGCAGACGACGCGAAGCGGCTTGATGACCTCAAACTCATCCTCGACTGCGATCCCCGCCGCGTCACCGCCGTCGGCAACCCCACCGAACCCAAGCCCGCCACTGGCGAAGGAACACGTAAATGATCGAAATCCTGATCTATGGGATCGTCGGTGACGAATGGGATGGCCTCGACGCCAAAACCATCTTCGCCCTGATAGCTGGCGGCGACGGCGATATAGTCGTGCGGATCAACTCCCCCGGCGGCTATGTCATGGAGGGGCTTGCGATCTTTAACGCCATTGTCGGCGCGAAGGCGGCGGGCCGGAAGGTCACCGTTCACATCGACGGCCTCGCAGCTTCGATGGCTTCTGTGATCGCCATGGCCGGTGACGAAATCATCATGGCCGACAATGCGCTGATGATGATCCACAATCCCTGGGATGTCGCGATTGGCGACGCGCGGGAATTGCGGGCCGCCGCGGACAAGCTCGACATCATCCGTGATCAGCTGGTGCGCATCTACTCAGGTCAGACCGGCATTTCTGCCGACGACCTGATCGTGATGCTCGACGCCGAAACCTGGCTGACGTCCGAACAGGCCCTTGAACAGAACTTCATCACGTCGGTGTCGGAGGCGTCGAGCGCCTCGGCCTGCGACGTCAAAGCATTCGGGTTCAAGCATGTGCCCGATAGCCCGCTCATCTCCGCAATGGCGATGGCGGGCACCACCCCGACGGCGCCCGCGCCTAAGACCAAGGATAATCCCATGAACCTTTATCAGACCCGCGCGGCGCTGGTTGCCGCGATTGCCAAGTTCCAGAAGGATGGCGGCACCCAGGAAGAGATCGACAAGATCCGCAATTCCGCGATCGCTCTCGACGCGAAGGACGCCTTGCCCGCGACCGGCGCACTCGCCATGTTGCCAGCAACCACGCCGACCGATACTTCGGTCACCGCGCTCACCGCCGTCGATGTTCAGAATGCCGTCGCCACGGAGCGCTCGCGCGTCGCTGGCATTCGCGCCCTGGGTACAAAGCACGGCATGGAAGCGGCGTTCATCGACGAACTGATCAACTCCGACACGACGCTGGCCGTCGCGCGCGAAAAGATCCTCGACAAGCTCGCCGAACAGGGGGACGCTGCCAACATCGGCCACAATAGCCCGGCGCGCGTCACCACGGACCAGCGCGAAAAGTTCATCGAAGGCGCGACGAACTGGATCCTCGTAAAGGCGGGCGTCGCCCCCATGATCGAGCAGGCCGCCGCCGCGCGCGGCGAAACCCTGCGAATTGATCCCGGCGAGTTCCGCGGCGTCCGCAACGTCGATTTGGCCCGTGAAGCCCTGTCGAACATGGGCGTCAACATCGCATCGCGCGACCCTGACGCGATCGTGCGCGAAGCTATGACCACGCGCGGCGCGGTGATCACGCAAACGACCAGCGACTTCCCGACACTGTTCGAAAACGCGATCCATCGGACCCTTCAGGCAGCCTATGCGATTACGCCGGACACCTGGTCGCGTTTCTGCGGCACCGGCACGGTAACCGACTTCCGCGATCACAGCCGCTATCTACGAGGCAGCTTCGGCGCGCTGGACAATGTCAACGAGTCGGGTGAGTTCAAAAACAAGCCTATCCCCGATCTGGCGAAGGAAAAGATCCGCGCGACCACGAAGGGCAACATCATCAACCTGTCGCGTCAGGCGATCGTCAATGACGACATGGAGGTGTTTTCGGGCCTTGCCGTGGATCTCGGCCGCGCCGCCAAGCTGACGATCGAGATCGACGTTTATGCGCTGCTCAATTCTAATCCGCTCATGAACGACGGCGTGGCCCTGTTCCACGCCAACCACGGCAATCTTGCCGGTGCCGGCGCGGCTCCGACAATGGCGTCGTTCGATGCGATTGACGCGGCGATGGGTGCGCAGAAAGACATCAGCGGCAACGAATATCTCGAAATCACGCCGACCGTTCTTCTCGTGCCGCGCGGCCTGCGCGGCGCGGCGTTGACCGTCAACGGCAGCGAATATGATCCCGACGCGGTCAACAAGCTCCAGAAGCCCAACATCGTGAAAGGCATGTTCAGCGACATCGTCGCGACGCAGCGGATCAATGGTACGGCCTATTACGCCTTCGCCGATCCGAACGTCGCGCCGGCGATTGAGGTCGTGTTCCTTAATGGCGTCACCGAGCCGTTCACCGACAGCCAGGACGGCTGGCGTGTCGATGGCGTCGAGTGGAAGGTCCGGCACGATTACGGCGTCGGCGCCGTCAACTACCGGTCTGCCTATAAGCAGCCGGGGGCGTAACCGTCGGGGGACATTGAAGCGATGGCCGGTGCGGTTCCGATCGCACCGGCCATGCCAGGAGACGATACATGAAGTTCATCAAGCTCATCACCTCCGCTCACGTCAATGGCGTACTGCGTCACCCACATGAGGGTGTCCTGCATGTCACCAACGATGAGGCGGATCGCGTCATCGAAAATGACGGCGCCATCGACGTTTCGGACGATTTTTCCGACCAGCAGGATGCGGAAGCGCCTGCGGAATCCATCACCACCGATGCCGACAGGGCCGCGCCGACCAAGCGCGGCGACAAGCCTGCGGCTTATGCCTCGAAGGAGTAAGTCACGATGGCCCGTAATTATGTCCAGCCGGGGGAAACCCTTACGTTCACTGCGCCCTACGCTGTCGCGTCCGGCGCCGGCTTTCTGGTAGGCGTACAGTTTGCCGTTGCCCTTGCGGATGCCGCTAATGGCGCTTCCGTCGAGGGGCGTGTCAAAGACGTATGGGACCTCGCGAAAGCCCCTGGTGAAGCGTGGACAGCATTCGCGAAGGTTTATTGGGACAATACCAATAAACGGCTCACAACGACATCGGCTGGCAATACCTACGTCGGTGTATCGGTCCAAGCCGCCGCTTCGGCCGATACCGTTGGGCGCGTTAAGCTCAACGGCACCCCCGCCTAGCCCTTATAATGGCGGCGCAAAAGCGCCGCCATTTAGGAGATACCCATGCGCAAAATTCTTCTCCATTCAGCTACGATCGATCGTCATGGCAAGTGGCGCGATGCCGGATCCGAACTGACTGTCGGTGCCGAAGACATCACTGACACCGATCTGACCACTACGCGGGCTGACGAACTGATCAATAGCCAGCGGGCCGTCGCAGCAACCACTGCCCGTTCGGATGCGGCATTCGGAAAGGCGCCTGCAAAGCGGGCAAGCAGGTCGAAGGTCAAGGCCGCGAAACCGGCCGCTGAAAAGGCACCGGCACAGGAAGAATCGCCAGTGACGACAGCGCCTGTCGATGTGCCGATTTCTGTCGAAACGAGTAAATAATCATGCGCGCGGAAGAGGCGCTGGCGCTGGCCCAGATCCGTGCGCTCTATGAAGAGATAGTCACCTATACGGGCGCTGGCCTGAGCGGCGAAACCGTCGGCGCTATCCCCAGCGACACTTCCGCGCCCTCCTTTCAAGGCCCCGGATCTACACTGCGTAGCCTGACCTTCGAAATTGCATATTCCGCCCTGCCGGAGCGCCCTCGCAAGGGTAACGTGATCGGCGGCTATGCGGGCAAGGACTGGACGGTCGACGATATTACCGAACGCGACGATCTTGGCGCATGGGTGCTGGGGGTTCAGCTATGACGGTCAGGGGCGCGATCTTCGCTGAAATCGAGGCGCGGCTGAACGGCATCGACGGAATCGGAGAGGTTGAGCGCCTGCCAAGCGGCGATCCTGATCAATTCCCGGCGCTGTCGATCTATGACGGCGCGCAGGAAGTGGCGGAAGAAGGCTCGGACTTTACCCTGCATCGCCTGTCCCTCACCATCGAGGGCTATGTCGAGGGCAGCGCCGGTTCCGACGTCCATGACGAACTCAGCGCCCTCTATGCCGACACGGTCGTCGCGCTCTTGCCCGATCCACCACTGGGCGGCCTGGCGCAGACCATTTCCGAGGCTGGGATGCGTGTCGCTGTCGCTGAGTTGGCGAACAAGAGCCGCCTTGGCTTTGGCCTGGACTTCACGATCGAATTTTTCACCCAGCGCGGCAACCCGGCGCTGCCCGCCTGACACTCAAGGAGCATTATCATGACCGATCCGGTTATCCGGCCGCGCAATGGCGTCTTGCTGATTGCGCTCCAGTCGGCGGAGGGCGTCGCCGCATCTCCGTCGGCAGCGACCGACGCTATCCCCTTCGAGGATGGGAGCATCAGCTATAACAGCCCGTTCACGACCGAGGCTTCGAATGAAGCCAGCGGATCGCTTGTTGCCGCCGCGCCCATGGTAATCGGTCAGCCCGCCACGATCGGCTTCCGCAGCCGACTGAAAGGCGCTGGCGCTGGCGTCACCTATACATTGAGCGTCAAGCCACCGCTCCACGCGCCGTTGCAAGCCTGCGGGATGCGCGGTCTGTTCACCGCCGCCATCGCCGCAGCTGCACTGACCGCCGGCGCGATCGACAGCGGCACGCTCGGCACGGGATACAGCACAACTGCCCAGGCCTATCGCGGGATGCCACTCATTCTGTCGGGTGGGTCGGGCGCAGGGCGCGTGCCGCTGATCACTGATTATTCCGCGTCCAAGGTCGCAAAGCTTAGTGACAAATATGGAGCCGCCCTCGACACCAGCACATCCGCCGCAATGCCTGCCAACTGGTCCTACGCGGGCACGTCACCTGCCGATGGCGCAGCGCGCGCCGCCGACCATCCGCTTGCGACCATCTACTGGTATGAAGATGGGAACCTGCTGCAGTGGATCGACTGCCGGGGGACTGTCGATTTCGATGGCAACACCGCGCGTCCTGGCTTTGGCGCATTTTCCTTCACCGGCGTCTACATGGGCAAGACGGCTGCATCCGTGCCGTCCAACGCCGTCATCGCCAGCCATTCCGCTCCGCTTCTCGTGCAGGGCGCGGGTGTCGTGCCTGCATTTCAGGTCAACCGTCGCGGGCTGGCGATCAGCCGCTGGTCGTGGACGAATGGCGGCAATATCGAAAGCCCCGAAGATCCAAACACCCCCCAAGGCTATGCTTCGGGCCAGATCGGCGGGCGCGGCACCGTACTGGAGGCTGATCCATTGTCCACTCAGGTGGCCGTCCGCGATGCGTTGGCCGAAATCGCTGCCTTCGCCAACTATCCCGCTTCGCTGCAGTTCGGCACCGTTGCAGGCAATCGCGTGTCACTGCTGGGACCGGTGGTGCAGCCGATCGAGGCCAATCCAACCGACCGTGGCTCGTTCCGCGCGGAAACCACGCGCTGGCAGGCTCTGAACCCCGGCAAGGATGCCGTCGGCCGCGATGGCGACCGTATTCTGACTTTCTCCTGAGGTGACCATGATCCCCACCGACACAACCACCGGCCACGGTTATACGCCCAGCTGGCGCAAAGATGATCCCAAGGCACCGCGCTACTTTTTCCGCGCCGCGTCGGTTATCGAACGTGCCCAGATGGAGGCTGAACTGTCCGGCGAACATGCCGCCGGGCGCGTGTTTCCGTTCGAGATGGTCGCTGCCTTTCGCAGCGGCCTTCAGGTCCTTCTGGCGGATGATCCGGCGATCGATACATTGCTGGAACTGGTGGAGGCCGAAGCTGGCGGCAAGACGCTGGGCGAGGAAGATCGTCAGACTTTGATCCAGGCACGGGCCGTTCTGGCCCAGCACTGGCCCGCGTATCGCGAGCTTGTGGCGCAGCAGGAACGCCGGAAAGAAATCGCGCCCATCGTGGTATTCCGCCGCTTCTGCATCGGATGGCACAATGTCGATGCGACGTTCATCCTTGGCAAGGACAAGGCCATCCCTGAAGCCGTCCTCGCGCAGATCGACCCCATGGAAATGATCGGCGCGGGCAATTTCGGCTACGGCCTCCTCTATGGTTCCGCCGCTGACCGGGATTTTCAGCAGCCCTTGCCGTCCGACGCCGCCCCCTCGACTTCGCCGAGCGACAAATCGATGGAGGATGGATCATTGATGGCGAGCGATGGTCCGACAATCCCCGGCTCGAACTACCTGGATGGATCTGGGGCGTTGTCGACCTCTGGTTCATGACCCAGCGGTACGCCGGTCCATTCGGCGGCATCGCGCTTCCGTGTAGCGGCGCGGCCGGCGACCAACCCGCTGCATTGTTCGACGCCATGTTGATGCTGGACCGTCTGGGAAAGGTGAAGGATGGCTAGGCAAAGCGGCTTTGAAATCGACACTGCTTCGCTTCGCCGCGCGCGTGATGAGGGTGTGCGGCGGGTACTTACGGCCGGGGCGGACGCCATCCGATCAACCACCCGCAATCTGGAGCAGGATCTCGAAGCGCTGGTGCGCGGCGCTGTGCGGGGTAAGCTGTGGCGGGCGCTCAAGTCCGACGTGTTTCCCGATCGCGGCCCCGCGCGCAACCCTGCCGGGACGGTCTATATCAATGGCGGCGGTCGCACGAAGGGGGCCTTCGCGTTCTTCACGCAGCCAGGGCGGATCGTGGGAAAGGATGGCTTCTATCTCGCCATCCCCTTGCCCGCCGCCGGTTCGCGTGGCGGGAGCCGCAATTTGACGCCGGGGGAATGGGAGCGGCGCACCGGCATTCGGCTGCGCTTCGTTTACCGTCCAGGCCGCGCCTCGTTGCTGGTCGCTGATGAAGGCACGCTCAATGGCAGGACCGGCACCTTTCGTCCCATAACGCGCAAGCGGACACAGGCTGATGAGCGGCGCGGTTTTACGCGCGGTGCGACGACGACGCCGATCTTCGTCCTAATGCCCAGCGTCCAGTTCGCCAATAGGGTGGCGTTGCAGCCCACGATCAATGCTGCCGCAGGAAGGCTTGCGGCTGAGGTTTCCAAACGACTGCAATCAGGAGGGTAGAGGATGGCAAGCCGATCGTCAGACATCGTTGCCCGCCTGGCGCTTAACGCGGAGGCATTCTCGTCCGAAAATGCGCGCGCATTCGGCGAGATGGAAAAGCGGGCGTCGGATGCTGCTAGCAGGGTGAAGGCCAGCTTCGACAGCAGCTTTGCCGAAGTGCAGAACATGGCCAAGCGTGCGCTCGACATGCCGCGCACCAGCACGGGTGCGCTGAATCTCGATAGCGCATCTGTGAAGGCGGCGGCTGCTGCCGCCCAGAATGAAGCACAGGCGCTACGCGAAATCGCGACCGCTGCACGGCAGGCTGCTACCGCTACCGGTGATACGACGCAGGAAACGCGGATCTATGTGCAGGCGGCGTCGGCGGCAGCGATTGAGGCCGAGCAAAATGCGCGCAACCTCAACAATCAGGCTGTCGCACTCGACCGCCTGCAGGCAGAACTGAACCAAACCAGCACGTCCACGCGCCAGTTGGTGCAGAATCAGGGTCGCCTTGATAGCGCGTCCCGCAACAATCAGCTGGCGATGCGCAACCTGGGCTATCAGGTTTCGGACGTAGGCGCGTCCGTAGCGAGCGGCGGCAGCCTGTTTGTCATCTTCGGCCAGCAGATCGGGCAAGTTGGCGGCGCGCTGTCCGACATGACTGGCAAGGCTGGCGCACTGGGACGTTTTCTGACGAACCCATGGGTGGCCGCCTTTACCACGGCCGCGATCGTCGCGGGCGTGTTCTATGAGCGGATGGATGAAGGCAACAAGTCTCTGGAGCTTGCGCAGGCGGGGGCCGATGGCCTCAGTCAGGCGCAGGGCGTCCTTGGCCAGATGTTCGATCTCACGTCCGGCAAGTTGGAAAAGCAGAACGATCTGCTTATCGTCAATGCGCGCCTCTCTGCCATCAACCTCCGACGGGAGGCCTTACAGCAAGAGCAATCTTCGCGTGAGACGTTCGACAAGTCCGGATCGCAGTCGGCGTGGAGTAAGGCGCGGGGCAGCGTAACCGGTGCGTTGGGCCTGGACGGTGGCGTGGCGGGCGTCATGGGCGCATTCCGGGGTGCGCGCGATGGCAGCCCGCTGGGTCGGCGCAACGTGTCCAATCTGCAGAATATCGTTGGCAATGTCCGGTCGGGGAAAATGTCAGCGGAGGATGCGCTGCGCCTTTCGGAGACGCAGGATTTCACTGACACCAAGGTGACGGCTACCGAATTTCAACAGGCCATCGTTGATGCAACGGCAAAGGATGCCAAGCGTCAGATGGCGGACCTGATTGATAAAAGCCTGGATGACAAGTCGCTGGTAGCAGCGCTGCGCCGGGACGGTCCCAAGCGCAAGCCCAAGGATGGCAGCAAGGCAGCAGCTGCACTCGGCGAATATGGCCGCGACGCCGCAGACCGTATCACTGACATTACATCGCGGTTCGGGCTGGACCCGTCGCGAGTCCAGCAGGCCGAAAAGGCGATCCGCGATCTTGACGACATCATTGATGATCTGGGTCGCCGTAAACCGCCAAATTTTGCCGAAACGATCAAGTCCGCCGAGCAGGCCAAGATCGTCGTCCGCGAAAGCCTTGATCGTCCATGCCGCGACCTCGTCGATCGCGCCCGTGAGCGTGAGCAGATCGACGCGCTGATTATCCAGGGTCATTTTGCCGAGGCGGATGCCCTCCAACAGGTTCTGGCGCTGGAGCGCCAGATGGGTCCGCTCAATGAGCAGCAGCTCGCCAAGGTGCTGGAAATCACGAAGGCGGAAGAGGCCCGCGCGCGTGCGCTGGAGGATCAGCGCCGCCAGGTCGGCCTTTATGTGCAGGCAATCGGTGAAGTGCAATCCGCGACCGAGCAGTTGCTGAGTGGTGGATCCGTCAAGGATTTCGGCAAGAACCTGCTGGGCAGCTTCAAGTCGCTGCAGGCACGGATCATATCCGAAGGGATTTTCGGCGGTCTCGACCGTGAGATTGAAGATCGGATCACTGGTCGGGCTGCCGTGAAGGAAGGCAATATCTTCCTTGCAGAACAGGCGCGCACCGCTGGCGACGAGATCAAGTTGTTGGGGGATGCCGTCTCAAAGGCGCGCGGGGCTGTCGCTGGTGCGGGTGTGACAACAAACGGATCGTCATCTGCCCTTCATGGCGGTATGACGGAATTGTTCAAAAGCGAATACTTTCAGGCTGAGCTTCGCGCAGATGAAGATGAAGCATCGGGCGTAAAGATCGACCCAAACGCGCCTGTCGTCGTCACGGCGCGGGAGCAGGCCGCCGCTGCCAATGACAACACCAAAGCATTATTGAGCGCTACGGACGCCTTCAATATATTCGGCCAGTCGATCACCACACGTCTGAAATCCTTTGGGATCGACATCCCCGACGCCATTGGACGCAAATTCGGCGACATTCTGCAGGGCGCAGCACTGGGTGGAACGGGTTCGTCATTGGCAGGACTGACGGGTGCCAAAACCAGCAGCCTTGGTGGCAGCTTGGGTGGCATTGCAGGAAAGGAATTGCTGGGCGGCGTGGTTGGCAAAGGCCTCAGCGCCATTTCCAGCAGCCTTGGCTCACTGGGCGGTCCATTGGGCAGTATCATCGGCGGCGTGGCTGGCGGTTTGATCGGTGGGATGCTGAAAAAGGCAAAATACGGGACTGCCGCCATCAGCATGAACCAGTATGGCGAACTGTCGTCGAATGTCACCAGCGGCCGGGGGTCGCAGCAAAAGGCGGCGGCCGGCGGCGCGGCGGACAACGTCATTGGCGGGATCGAAAATATTGCCGAGGCGCTGGGTGCGGAAATCAGTGGCGCACGCAACGTCACGATCGGCACCTATAAGGATGCATGGCGCGTGTCGACAACCGGGCGCACGGGCAAGCTGAAAGGCAAATATTCAGACGTCACGGATTTTGGCAAAGAGGGCGCAGAAGAAGCTGTCGCCTTTGCCGTCCAGAAGTCGATCGAGGGTTCGGTGATTACCGGCATTAGCCAGGCCAGCGTCAATATCCTGAAATCCGGGCAGGACCTTGAAAAGGCAATCAGCAAGGCCGTGCTGATCGAGTCCATTCCCAAGGATCTGCAGCGGATGCTTGATCCGATTGGCTTTGCGGAGGCCGAGGTCAACAAGCGGTTCGAGAAGATCGTCGACGCCCTCAATGAGGGCGGTGCGTCTGCTGAGCAGATGGCCGAGGCGCAGCGCTTATATAATCTGGAGCTTGCCGATGCGCGGGAGAACACGCCCGCAGCCGCCCAGGCGCTCAAGGATTTCCTGTCGGGCATGAAGGCAGGAAGCTCGTCGCCGCTGTCCCTGCGCGATCAGGAGCGCGAAGCGCGCACCGTTCTCGACCCGTATCTGGGCCAGATCAATCGCGGCGAAACGGTCAATCAGGAAAAATATCTGGCGGCCGCGCAAACCTTCCTCGACATTGAGCGGCAGCTTTATGGGTCGACGGCCAAATATTTCGACGCTTTCTCGGAAATTCAGGACGCCACGGGTCGCGCGATCAGCACGATTGATAATGCCGCACCGATCCGCACCAGCGCCGATCCGTTTATCGAGGCGACGGCAAAGTCAGCAGCATCGACGGCGGCTGACACGTCGAACATGGTTGCCCTGCTTGCGCAGACAAATGCCTTGCTGGCGCAGCTGGCCGCGAATGATGCGGCAAGTGGCAGCGCCTTCATAGGCACGAGCCGAAACTTCGTCTGATGGCCGCCCTTCCCAGTGACATTGCCGCATCATTGCGGGCGCGCAGCATCGCGTCCGTCGAAGATGCGACGATCAAGGCCCGGTTCCCGTCCGCGCGCGACAATAGCAAGGATGCTGCTGAAGGGTTCTTCGATAGCCTGACCGATGCGCAGACCGCGCTGGCGCAGCGTGCCAGTTTGCTGGGCGCGGTTCGGCGGCGGTTCGAAGTGGTGGCCGGTGGCGTCATCGACATTACGGACGGCGCTGTCCCCACGCACCGCGTGATCGACACAGAGCAAGGGTTGGACGCTCTGATGATCGCTGCCCGCATTGAAATCGACATGGAGCAGGACGAAAGCAAAGTGGAGTATTTCGGGTGAGCAACGCGATCATCGTCAAGCCGATCGCGCTGACGGCTGTCACTGCCAGTTCCACTGCGGTCGGTCATGATCCGGCCTATGTCGGGAACGACCATATGGGGGTGACGTGGCAGAGCGCGGCTGGCGGCGGATCGCAGACGCTACTGATTGACTTGGGCAGCGATCAGGCCGCCGACGCTATGCTGCTGCTGGGCTGCACTGGTGCGCAGGCGGGTTGGACGTTGCGCGTGCAGGCGGCGACGGCAGCGCAAGGGCCGTCCTTCGCCGGTGCCTTCTGGGACAGCGGCGATGGTCCGTTCCTGGCTGGATCGGCGATGCCCGTCACGGGCCGGGGGCGGTCGCTATGGCTGGCCCCTGCCAGCGGCGGCCCACCCGCTGCGCGTTACTGGCGGGTGACGATCGGCGGGCTGAGTGGCGCAGCGGCAGTGGTAGCGCGGGTAGTGATCGGGCGGGCGATCCGGCTGCACCGCAATTTTCAGTTTGGTGCGGCCTTTGGCGTGCGCGACCTGGGCAGCGTGGATTTCTCAGTGCGCGGCGTCCTGTTGAGGCGGCGCGGGGTCAAGCTGCGCTCTGTCGGCATCGCGTTCGGCAGCGTGCATCGTGACGAAGTGGAGGCGATCGTCCATCCACTGATCGAGGAAGTCGGGATCAGTGAGCCTGTCGCGCTGATCATCGATCCCGATGCTCATGCAGAGCGGCAGAACCGCATCTGGTTCGGCCCCTTCGTGGGCGATGTCGGCACTGTCTGGGCCAAGCCCGGCGCGTTTGAATGGCGCGCCAATCTGGTGAGTCTGCACGCATGATCGCAACCTTGGTCCAGATTGATGCGTGGGCAGGCGCAAGGGCCACGCCGCTGCGCTTTGCCAGCCATGATGATGAAAGGCTCTGCCATGTGGACGGCGAAGTCTGGTGGCCTGCCATTGCCCAGCTGCCAACGCTTCGCCGCGACCTGTTTGACGGCAGTTTCGACGCGGGCAGCATATCGTCGCCATCGGGTGACCTGACCCTTTCCATCGACGCGCTGCCTGCGTTGCCGGCGCTGGCGCTCCATGACACGCGCGTGCGTATCTGGCGCGGCACGCTGGGCATGGGATTCGATGCCTTCGCTCTCGTATTCGACGGACGGGTAAAAGAGCAGCCTGCCATCAAGGACGGCCTTGCGCGCCTGTCCATCGCGGTCGATGACAGCTGGCTGGATCAGCCTTTGCTGGCGACCTACGCAGGCACGGGCGGTGCAGAAGGTCCGGCTGCGATGCAGGGGCAGGTCAAACCGCTTGCGCTGGGTGCGCCGCGCTTTGCCCCAGCCACACTGATCGACGCGATCGACAATATTTATCAGATTTCTGCCTATGGTCCCATGCAGGCGGTTGAAACTGCGTTTGAGCGGCTCAATCGGTTCGGCGCGGCCACTGGTGACGCCAGCAACTTCGCATCGCTGAAGGCGGCCGACATTGCCGCAGGCCGGTGGGCGACCTGTCTGGGAGGTGGCTATGTTCGCCTTGGTGCGCCGTCGGAAGGGCTGTTGTCGTTCCATGTTCGCGGCGACGCACAGGGCGGTTGGAGCCGCCTGCCCGGCGATATCATCGCGCGGATCGCCACGATCGCGGGCGGCGCGGGCCGGTTTGCTGCCGGGGATGTTGCGGCGCTGAACATCGCCCGTCCATGGCCGCTGTCGATCATGATTACGGATCAGACGACGGCCCGCGATCTGATCCAGCGCATCGCCGCCAGCGTGAATGCGGTTGCTTATGTCGATTGGTTGGGCGTTCTGCGGGTCGCCCCAGTCGGGATTGGCGCAGCCTCCCTGACTATGGCTGCCGATGGCAGCGCGCTGCCGCCTGTCGCCAGCATCGGCCAGATCGCCATTGCCGCGCCCTATTGGAAAATCGCCCAGGGTGCAGCCACGACATGGCAGGTCCATGCGCTATCCGACATTGCCTTCACCGCACCGCTGAACCCGCGCGGCCCCTATGACAATGCGGAAAGCTACCGCGAAGGTGACATCGTAACGTTGGCAAACGGGTCACAATGGTTGTTTGTCGGGGTGACGCCGCTGACCGGTTCGGCACCAGATGATGCGAACATCAACTGGTTTCGACTGTCAGGCGATATCACCGCCGGCAACATCACCTATGAAGATGGAACGCCCGTCGAAGCGCTCAAGCCCGCAGAACCGGGGGCGACGGTGGGCGGCACCATAGGCGTCGATATCCGCATCCCCGAGATACCCGGCATCCCGGCGCCGCCCGGTCTGCTGCGCAACGATATGCTGGCCCTTCGCACGGATGGCGGCCTCGTCTATCGGCCTTTTGGCGACCTTGCCCTCGAAGTTGAATTGGGCAAGATCGCCCTCGCCGATATCGGCGCGGCATCAGATGCCCAGCGTCGCCGCCTCGATAATGCCATCGATAGCCTCAGCGCGGCTGTCACGCAGGCGCTTTCCGAAGCGAGCAAGACCCGCGAGACGTTCCGGGATGCCGGGATCTACGTCGATCCAGCAACGGGCATCGTTAAAATCTCCGCAATCGATCAGACCGCGGAGCGGGTCAGCGAAGCAGAAATCCGCCTGGACGCAGTGCGCGGCGAGATCACGCAAAAAGCGAGCGTTAGCTATGTTGACGGCAAGATTGCAGAAGCGGTCCTCGATCCATCTCAGTATCCGGCCTATGAGGGGCTGGAGCTGCGCATCCATGGGGCTGAACAGCGGATAAGCGGTGCAGAAGCATCGATTACGCAGAGGGCCAGCGCGCTAACCGTCGATGAGCAGGGCGCGCGCCTGACCGAGGCCGAAATCGATATCGACGCGCTTGAAGGTCAGATTGTACTCAAAGTCGATAGCAGCGATTTTAGCGCGCTGGGCGAGCGCGTCTCCAGTTCCGAGCAGGTTCTGCAAGCGATCGGCGACACAGCCTCCCTTACTCAGGTTGTCAGCGTATCCCGCCGCTTGCCGACGGATATCGGCGATACGAATGAGCGGATATTGCGCACCCTTCTGGTCGGAGACGCAGCCCGCCGTGGCCAGTTAGACGCAATCGCGCAGGGTCGTAATGAGCTGACGGCCAAGATTAACGACGATCTGAGCGCAGAGACGCGCGCGCGTCAGCAGCTGGTTGTGAAGGTCGGCACCGTGGAAGCATCCGCGCTGACAGAAACACAAGCGCGCGTCGATGGCGATCGGGCTGTGTCGAAACAGGTTTTTGACCTGAGTGCAGCGATTGGCGGCGATCTGGCCAACTTCAACCAGAGCATCATCACTCTGGTCGACAGTGATGCGTTGATTTCTGCTGGCCTGAGCCAAACGATCAGCGCGGTGCGCGGTGTGGGGGAAAATGCAGCCGACGCAGCCGAAAGCGCGCTGCGCAGCCTGCTAAGCGGCGACAAGACCGGACGCGACCTGGCGAGCGCAATCGCCGCCGCGCGCGAAGAAGTGACGGTCAAAGTCAATGCAGATGTCGATGCGGTTGCGCAGCGCGTGTCAGCCGTGCTGGTCCGCATGGGCGCGGCCGAAGCGTCGATCCTGTCTATCGAGCTGCTGCGCGCCACGGCCGATTTGGCGATCGTATCGCGCATCAACCAGATGACCGCCTCGATCGGGCGGAACACTGCAGATATCCGCGACGAGGAAATCGCGCGCGCTGATGCGGTCAGCGCGCAGTCTGGCCGTATCGACACTATAGTTTCTCGGATCGGCGAAGAAGATGCGCCAGGGTCGATCGAGGCCAAGATCGAAGAAGCCGCCACGACCTACTTTGCCGACCTGCAGGCCCAGGCCGGTCGCATCGACACGATCAGCGCGCGCATCGGTGCGCCCGGCGCGGCGGACTCGATCGAAGCCAGGATCGAGGCGGCGGCAACCGTCTATGCTGACCCGCTCCTTGCCCAGGCTGAGCGCATCGACTCTGTCAACGCTCGCCTCGGCGTGCCGGGCGCTGCGGGCAGCATCGAGGCGCAAATTGCTTCCGCGTCGACGGCTTATGTGACGCCGCTGGGCGCGCAGGCGGAGAGAACCGACAACGTCATCGCCCGCATCGGTGAAGAGGGTGATCCAGATTCTATTGAGGCGAAGGTTGAAGATACCCGCGAAGTGCTTGCCGACGTGGAGGGCAAGCTCACTGCGCGGGTCAGAATCGCTGCGACCGCTGGCAATACTGTCTTTCTTGAGCTGGTCGCGGACGGCCATGAAGGCAGCATCATCAAGCTGGGTGGCAGCGTCCTGGCGCTGGGCGTCGTCACCGCTGAAAACTTCGTCGCCAACGCGTTGATTGTTCCTGCCTATGTTTACATGAATGGGCCACTCGCCGGGCCGGGCTGGGACAGTGGCGACACCGGCCCCGGTGGTGTCGGCGGAGGCACTGGCGGTGGCGGTGGGCCTGGCGGCGGGGAGATTCCCTGATGCCTTGGCAAACAATCCTTTCCAAGACCGTGGAGTTGCCGGTAGCCGGTGTAGTGCGCGCGGGCGGGGATGTCTTGCTCGGCTTCCCCAGCGGGCCTGCGCAATGGGGCGTGCGTCTCTACATCGACGGTGCGCTGTTGTGGTCGGCCCAGGGAAACAGCCTTCAAGTCAGTCAGCATGTGGGCGGACGAAAGGCCTGCGAGGCGGGGCCGTGCCTTGTCGAATTGCAATGGTCAGCCGCGCCCACTGTGACGCTCCATTCTGCCTATCTCGAAATCGATGGACTACCCAACACGGTCAGCGTGTGACGCTGCGAAAGGATGTAATCGATGACCTTAGAAACAACTACAAATAGCGAATATTTGGCGGCTAGGCAAAAGTTGGTCGATCATATTGTGGAGAGCGTCATAAGTGCGTCCGCTACGCGCGGAGCAACTTTTTCAATTTCAGCATCAAACGTGATTGCTCGAACACGTCCTGCAATTCTCGATCGCGTCCTTCAAAAACTTGCCGGTTCATCCCTTGTGATATTTTTGGGTCGGCAAGTGAAGCGATGGCGAGATCCTCGTCATCATTCTTCAGGCGCAAAAGAAATCCATCCGGGTCCGGCGTCAGCAGCGCCACCTCAGCAACAAGCGTCGCGAGGATGTGGCGATGCGCGAGCATCGCCTCCTGGAGCCTGACCATCAGCGCGCGCCCTTCCTCAGTCATAGACTTCTCCCAAAACGACTCAATTGAAGGACATGTATAATGTCATGGTATTCAGCAGGCACCGTTACCGTAACGAACGGCCAGAAGCTCGTTACGGGCAGCGGCACCGACTTTGTTAGCAACGTGCTGGCGGGCCAGGGCTTCATCGGCCCGGATAACCGCACATATGAAATTGAGCAGGTCGTCTCCGCAACGCAGTTGATGCTGCGCACCGTATTTTACGGCGGATCCGGCGCGGGCCAGATCTATTCGATCATCCCGACGCAATCGCTGATGAAGGATTTAGCCGAAGCAGCGGGCCAGTTGATCGCGTCCTTCGCTGGCGTGCGTGACGGAATCGGTGCGGGTTTGATCGGAGATGGCTTTCAGTCTGCGCCGGGCATCCGCTTCGCAACTGACCAGGACACCGGATTGCGGCGCTATTCTGATAACGCGATGGCGCTGGTCACGAGCGGCGTAGATCGCCTAGTGGTGAGCAATGCAGGTGTTGGCATCGGCGCAGTAAACGATGGCAATAGTGCTTTGATGATTCATGGAATGGACCAAGTCAGCGCTAACCTCACTGATGCAGGGGATCATAAAGCAAGCATATATCTTCGCGCAGTCGGAAACGGCACCGGCGCTGGCGGCGCGGTGCTTTTTGGCACGTCATTCGGGACAGCGAAACCGTTCGCCGCCATCAAGGGATTTGTCCGCGAAGGTGACAACAATACTGCCGGAGACCTCATTTTTGCACTGAGAGCTGCGACGATCGATGGCGCACTGACTGAGCGCGCTCGACTCACCAAAGAAGGTAATTTGGGAATCGGCGGAACCGCGTCCCACAACTTGACGATTACGGGAATTGGCGTCCCCGGCAACACTCTTCAGGATGGCCAGCGTGGGGCCGTCGTCTACATTCGCGATGCAGGCGGCCTGCCTGGATCTGGCGGGGCCATTGCATTCGGATCGAACGAGGCGCAGTCTTTTGCGGCGTTAAAGGGATCGCTGACCGACGCCACCGCGAACAGCACAGGTGACTTGATGCTGTGTACGCGCGGTTCGACAGGCTCCGGGCAGCTTGATCCGCGCTGGCTTTGGTCTTTTGACGGACACTACCGACCCTATCTGGATAACGTGACCGACATCGGCGCGGGATCGCTGCGGGTGCGCGTCGTCTATGCGGCCACCGGCGCTATCAATACGTCCGATGCGCGCACCAAGCAGCAGGTCGATGCGGTCCCGGATGACTGGCTGGATGCGTGGGGCGACGTTCGTCATGTCCGCTTCAGGTTCAATGCGGCAGTGGAAGAAAAAGGCGCGGCGGCCCGCTGGCATGTCGGATATGTCGCGCAGGAAATTCGCGACGCCTTTGCCGCACGCAACCTGGACGCCACGACCATCGGGCTACTCTGCCATGATAGTTGGGATGCGCGCACCGAGCCTGAATATGTGACCGAAACGCGCATCAAACACACCCCCCGCGCGACGGTCAGCGCGGGCGGGCTGCTCGACGGGAATGGCCATCCGATCGTCACCTGGACCTATGACGAAGAGCCGGAGGAGGTGCAGGTCGCCACCGGCGAGATGATCGTCACCCGCGAGGCTGGCGACCTTTGGAGCATCCGGCCCGACGAATGCGCGGCGATGGAGGCGGCCTGGCAGCGTCGGGAGATTGCGCGGCAGGACGCGCGGATTGCGGCCCTGGAAACGGCAGCCTGAAATATCTTCCAGTCAATCAACAAAGGACCATTTCTATGAACGAAACGACTTGTCCCAACATCTCCACCATCATCCGCCAGGCGACCGACCATTTCGACCGTGAAGTGACGCGGGTGCAGGCGATTGTTGACGCGCAGGCTGCTGCCTGACCCCATGCCGGACGCGGGATCGGCGGCCGGGGAGGCTGGAGGCATATTCGCCGGAATTGTCGCGTTGCTCTACGCGGTTGGAAAGGGCCTGGCATGGGTGGTCAACTGGCGCGATGCGCGCGCGCTGACTCGCTCTGCCAAGCTGGATAAATGGCATGATGAGCTGGAGGAAAAGGAAAAGCTGCTCGCGGCCAAGATAGAACAGCGCATGACCGCATTCGAAACTCAGGTCACTGAGATGGGCAAGGCGGTCAATAAATGGCGGATGGCCTTTCACATGGTCGCCGCCGAACTGCTTCAGCGCAACCCGCACTCAATGGCGTTGATGCAGGCGCAGAAGATCCTGGCGGAAGATTTTCCGCTGCTGATCGGGGACGCAGTTCTGCCACCGGATATGGCGGATAGTCTGCGGCGTCTGGATGAGGCGACCCGCGCGGCCGAGTGACGCGCACGACAACAGATTGATCGACCACAGGGCGCTTTCGAGCGCCCTTTTTCATAGGAGAATGACATGGGTTCGACCGACCCTGCGTGGCTGATGGCTGCGCGGGCGCTCATTGGCACGCACGAAGCGGCCGGCAGCGCTAACAATGCATCGATCCTTGGCTGGGCAAAGAAGCTGGGCACCAAGGCGCTGGGCATGATCTATAATGCCGACAGCATTCCATGGTGCGGCCTGTTCTGCGCCCACGCTATGCAGGCGTCGGGCATCACGCCCCCGCCCATAGCGGTGCGCGCAAAAGCCTGGGCCACCTGGGGTAGCGCACTCGCCGCCGATCGCCTCGCCTCCGGTGCGATCCTTGTGTTCGAACGGGCGGGCGGCGGTCATGTCGCCTTCTATGTCGGCGAGGATGCCACCCACTATCATGTGCTGGGCGGCAACCAGGGCGACGCGGTCAACATCATGCGCATCGCCAAGTCGCGGTGCGTGGCCCGGCGCTGGCCCAAGGGCTGGCCGGTAATTGGCGGACCGGTGAAGCTGGCCGTCAACGGCGCCCCGGTGTCGAGGAATGAGGCATGAGCCGCCCCGAATATTTAATGGGCGAGCGCGCCGCGCTGATGAAGTCGGCGCAGGATCGCTTGGCATTCCACTGCCCCGGCTGCGACAGCCATCATGTTTGCAGTGTGACCGGTCCGTCCCCTTGGCAGTGGAATGGCAGCCTTGACCGGCCAACTCTCTCCCCTTCCGTCCTGATCACATATAACGGCGCAGACGCTGGTCAGGATCGCGGCGACGGCAAGAATGCTCCGCCAGCTGTGTGTCACAGCTTCGTGGTCGATGGCCGGATTCAGTTTCTCTCCGATTGCACGCATGATCTGGCCGGTCAGACGGTCGAGCTGCCCGATTGGAACAGGAGGCCTGAAGCATGAGCAACAAGCACAACGTGATCGCCTATCTGGCGACCCTGTCCGCGATCGTCGTGATGTCGATCGTCGCGGCCGTCATCTGTGTCGCGATCGAACCGGACACCCATCTGGCGCAGATCGTCGCGGCGCTGGGCTTCATCGGCGCGGCGGTGACCGGCCTGATCGGCGTTATCGGCACCTTCAAGGCGCGCGATAACAGCGAGGCGGTCAACCAGCAGCTGATCGCCAAGCTGCCGCCCCAGACACCGTTGGAGGAAGAACCATGAAGGACATCCTTGTCAGCATCCCGATCTCGCTGGGGCTTTGGCTGATAATCATCTCGGTGGTGCTTCTGTCTGGTTGCAGCTCGGTGCCGGTTTCGTGCGCCAACGCCGACCAGGCGCGCGCCGCCGCAACGCTCGCCCTCCGCGCTCTGGATCGCATCTGCCCCATCAATCCGAAAGGTTTCTGACCATGCCTCTTGTCCATATCACCCTATCCAATGTGCAGGCGCGGGCCGACACCGGCGCGACCATGCCGATCCCCGACAGCGTCGAGGGCGCGGCGGACACGATGCAGAGCGGCGGTGCCAGCGCGCAGTCGTCGATCGTCGCCGACGGTCCGGTGCTGCTGAAGGCTCGGTTCTGGACGATTGCCGCCAAGGGCGATGTCTGGGTCAAGTTCGGCTCCGATCCTCTTGCCGCCGCTGACGCCGGCCATCTCGTTCTCGCCAACCAGCCCCGATCCTTTGCGGTGACGGCGGTGGGCGAGAAGGTCGCCATCAAGGATGCCGTCTGATGTTCGGGTGCCTTGGTGATCTTGGCGCCCTCTCTCTAGGCTCCCTGGGCGTGCTGAGTGCGGGCGGGGGCGGAATACCTGTGCCTCCGGTAGGCTCCGTCTGGGTCACTGGTTCTGATGGCGCGCGCCTGCGCGGCTCCGATGGCGTGTACCTGATAGCCCCTGACAGCAACACCTATTTCACGAACGAAACCGGCGCTATCTACACCGCCCAAAGCGGGTCGCCCTATACGGAGGCATTCTCATGACGACGCTTATTCCACTCGACAAAACCGAATTGGCCCGCATCGGGGCGGC